>CAYLYS010000055.1:0-17704 GCA_964388175.1 uncultured Chromatiales bacterium
GCGGGAGGAATCCAGCGACCGTCAGGCGGGATTTTGCCAGAAAATGGGGGTTTTTGCTTGCGAAATGGCAGCGTAAGCTCGCCTCATAACACCCTCTCAGGAAAGGCTAAATCCTACTTCGCACATAGCATCATTCAATCTGACAACAATACCCCTCCCCTCCGTGCTGCTCGCACTATTCCCTCATCTACGGTAATACAAGGCTTCCAACCAAGCACCGTATGCGATTTTTCACTATTAACCTGTAGGGAGAAAATGAGGCGCTGCGCCATTTTCTCCCGACCAAGCGTTCTAGCGCCGCTAATCAATAATGCTGGAGAAACTGCAAAAAGACGAGCGGGACGGCCCATGGCCTGAGCCAAGCGCCGGATCAAATCCGGGGTAGAAAGGTCTTCACCATCACTCACCATGAATACCTGATTGGCAGCAGCCGGATGATCAATACAGGCAATCATGAAATCAACCAGATTATCCAACGCAATCAGGCTGCGCCTGTTGTGGATAGCAGCGAACGGGAGAGGAATGCCTCTGTCCACTGCGCGCATCAGTGCGCGGAAGTTCCCCTTGACGCCATGCCCGTATACCAGAGGAGAGCGGACGATCACCACCTCCATACCGCTTTCCGAGGCAATTTTCTGCAATCCCATCTCCATCCGGTATTTACTGACAGCATAAGAATCCTGCGGATCGGGGATATCCAACTCGCTGAAAATACCCACTTCCCCATTCACTTTCACCGAACTCAGAAAGACGAAACGTCTCACCCCTGCCTTTGCTGACTTTCTAGCCATGTGCAAAGTGCTTTCCACCACGCGCTTCTCTGCCTCGGAAACACTGGTCGAACTATCGCGCCGTAGAGGAATTCTGCCCGCCAGATGCAAGACGACATCGACACCGTGCAGAGAGGGTTCCCAGTCGCTATCCGACGTCAGCTCGCCCATCACAAGCGGGTCGATTCTGGAAGAAAGCTGGACAGGCTCTCGCACGACGGGAAGCACTCTGAAAAACGACTCCCGAGCAATGCGCTCGATCAAAGCTGAACCTATGAAACCAGCGGCGCCAGTGATGAGCATGCCGGGCCTGTCAATTGCTTCACACGCTCTGAATAGGACTGGATTCCTCGCGACTTCGACATGCACACCCAGATCCGCTGTCGGCAGCGACTTTTCGCGTTCTTTTCCAACCAATCTCACGGCATCGGCAAGCGATTCGACGGGACACCAGCCCAGAATATCCCGCGCTTTCGCAGCGTCTACGCGCAAATCTCCAAAGACCTTTTCATACATCGCCGACTTGCCCAGCACCGAGCTCACTCCCTTCATGAGAGTGAAAGGAATAACAATGATACGAGCGCGGCGATTCATGCCTTCGGCAATCCACTCTATCACCTGCCTGGTGCTTGGCCATTCCGCCTCCGCCGCCACGAAAACCTCTCCAGCAGCAGCGGGATGATCGAGACACAAAAATATCAACTCGGCCAGATTGTTCAGGCCAACAAACGAACGCGCATTGCCGCGCGCGGGAACGGGAAACGGAAAACCGCGGGAAATCGCTTCAGCCAAGCGCCTCAGATTTCCGGGAGCCGCGGCACCGGCAACAAGCGCCGGTCTGATGATGACGAGTTCCATCCCCACCGTCTCCGTGATCTCCCTCAAACGCAGCTCCGCCTCGTATTTTGACTGCGCATAGAGATCAACGGGGTTGATGGGAGTACTTTCCTGTATCGTCCCCTGAGCATCGCCGTGCACACCGATCGTGCTCACGAACAGAAAGCGCTTGACACCCTTGGCAGCCGCATCGAGAACCAAGCGCTCAGTCATCTCCACATTTATACGGCGATACTCTGCTGCCGGATCGGCATCGCGCTCACGCATGACATGAGCGCGACCGGCGAGATGCACAAGAACGTCAATGGGCCCAATATCGTGCAGTGGTTCGACACAAGAAGAAATATCGCGAACAAACCAACGACTGGCAGGAACGCAACCGTTCGGATCGCTGCTCGATAATGCAATGGATTCGTACTTCCGGCTCTTCAACCGTCGCAAAAATGCGGACGCGACGAAACCGCTCGCTCCAGTCACACAGACGCGCACTGATACTCCCGGATCAAACCCATATAAATGGAGAGCGTCCTCTCCGCCATATGCTCGAGCCTGAATTTTTTTTCATAGTTTTTTCGGCCCTCTGCTCCCAAACGAACACGCTCATCTGGCTTAGTTAGCAGAACCGCCAATCGATCTCTCAAAGCCTCAGCATCGCCACGCCCTACCAGGTACCCGGTTTCATTATCCCGCACAGCCTCTGGAATGCCCCCAACCGCAGAAGCCACAACCGGCAATCCTGCGCGCATGGCCTCCAGAATGCTGTAAGGAAATCCTTCCCAATTCGAGGTAAGCACAAAAACGTGAGATCTGGACAAAATTTCAGCAACGTCCGTACGCAGGCCAAGAAAATTGACGCGATCGCTTAATCCCATACGCGCAACCTCATCGCGCAGGCTTTCCTCATGAGGGCCATCGCCGACCAGATCTAGAATCCAATCGTAATCTCTTAAACCAGAAAGCGCGGAAAACAGCACAGCGTGATCCTTTGGAGCATCGAGCCTGGCGACCATGACTATCCTGACCGGGCCCTTGTCATATCCCGGATCTGCAAACAGAAACGTATCCGCCATCGCATTGTGGATGGTAATCAATTTCTCGCTCGACGCGACTCCAGCATTGACAGCAAGAGCGCGGTCATACTCGGAAACGGTAATGATTCGATCGGAAAGCGGTGCCGCCATCCTTTCCAGAAAACGGTACAAAATCGCACTGTATTCCGATACCCCTTCGGTAAACGACCATCCATGGGCCGTAAACACAACTGGCACCCTCATATGGACAGCGGCAATCCGACCAAGCAGACCGGCCTTAGCCGAATGTAACGCGATCAGATCCGGGCGAATTTTGCGAATATATGATCTGATTTCCGCAATAGCTCGCACATCCTTGAATGGACTGATGGGACGACAGAGGTAACTTGAAGAGCGATAGGGAACACCCATCTTGCTCAGGTAATCGCAGTACGGTCCTTCTCCTCCGAGCAGAACCATAACCTCATGACCTTTTTCAATCAGCCACTTCGACATGTCTGCCACATGAATATGGGCACCACCCAGTGTATCAGCGCGGGTTATAATAAAAAGAATGCTGATTCCGCCTGTCTTTTCCATCTCAGATAATTTCATCCGAAACACGGTCTCCAGCCATGGCT
Organism: uncultured Chromatiales bacterium; assembly: GCA_964388175.1. Classification (GTDB taxonomy): domain Bacteria; phylum Pseudomonadota; class Gammaproteobacteria; order SZUA-140; family SZUA-140; genus JAITWN01. The sequence goes on from CAYLYS010000055.1 coordinate 3,259, forward strand.
TTACGTGCCCCAAAACGTCGAGACAGGGTTCAACTATCTTCTCTGCCCTGTAATGCTCGATGCCTCTGACTCACTTGTGACTCGGAGCCGTGGCGGTAGAGTCCTAGCGCAATAAATTTGGCACCACCAGCATGCTGTGGCAAAAGAGTTGACTCCGCACATAGAAACTGGCGAAAGCCACCCATCAAATCTAATTCCGATATCCCTTGGTCATCAGCCGCTCATAAAAACACTGGTAAAGATCAACCACCTTTCCAATCTCGTATTCCGCAGCTATGCGTATACGCGCTTGCTCACCTAGCGCCTGTCTCTCGCTGGGGGATAGGCGCAACATATCCATCAGGTGCTTTGCCAGGCCGACCATGTCACCGGCATCCGTCACCCGACCAGCGCTACCCACTATCTCGGCAGAATCGCCCACATCGGTTACCACACAAGGCACAGCGCAGGCCATGGCCTCGCCCAAGACATTGGGAAAAGCCTCACCATGTGAAGAAGAAGACACCAATACGTCCAGCGCCGCCATCAGACGCGGCATATCGTTCCGCCGCCCAAGCAAATGCATATGCCCTCTCAAACCGTGTGCATCGATAATCGTTCGAAGCTCGTCATTTTCTCGGTCGACGCCTGCACCCGCCATGACAAAATGAGCCTGTGGTAACTGCGAATGCACCTGCGCCGCAACCTCAACAAAACCAGCATGGTTCTTCTGGGGGTCATAACGTGCAATAAGGCCTACCAAGAGGGTATCAAGCGGAAGACCCAACTCTGCTCGCATGCTGTCCCGCGATGGGCTGTCAGGACGAAATCTCCCCAAATCGAATCCGTTAGGAATCACATGGATCTTATCGGCCTTATAGCCAATGGACACATGCACCGTTCGCCCACGCATGGAGCAAGATAGAATCTGCGTTGGCAACCGCGAGGATAGCGCAGCACATACCTTGACGACCAACAATGTGGAACGTTTGTTATCGGCCTTGGATAAATTGCTATGGCGCAGCCCCCATACCACCGAGCGGCAGCCTGCCAACCGGGCCGCGAGAGCGCCCAGCAAGTCAGCATGATACATCCAGGTACTCACAAGGTCCGGCTTGATTCGGCGTAGATGTCGCACCAAAGTAAACAGCGCCAGCGGATTCGGCATACCACGTCTCATGCCCAAGGCCACAACGGGAATTCCCAATGCCTCTATGCATGGGCCGATGTCGCCCTTGTCGGTAAGCGTAATAACGGATGGTTCAAAGCGGCTCCGATCCAGGCTCTGCAACAACTTGAGCAGCATCATTTCCGCGCCGCCCGTACCCAAACCGGTAATAACATAGGTGACTCTCATAAAAGTCGCTCACTCACCGCGCAAGCCCAAGATCCGCAAATAGGCATCGACTGCGCGTTCCTGTTCAAAATCCTCCGCACGCTGACGTACATCAGGCAACTGATGGGATGGCGTATCGAGCACAATAGCCATCGCCTGGGCGAGAGCGTCGGCGTCGCCCACCGGCACCAGCCTTCCCCAACGCCCATTTTCCAGAATTTCCATGGGCCCACTGGGGCAGTCTGTGCTCACCACCGGCGTGCCGCAGGCCAACGCCTCAATAAGAGCTCCAGGCAGGCCTTCTCGGCGCGACGAAAGCACAAACAGCCTGCACCGAGCCAAATAGGAGAATGGATTGGCAACAAAACCGGGCATTTGCACATCGTTATCCGTCAACCCATACTCTGCGGCGAGCGTTTCAAGCGAGCCACGCAACGCACCCTCGCCCAAAATCATCAGACGTGCCGCATGCGTTCTGCGCAGGCGGACAAACGCTCGAATCAAGGTTGAAAAGTCCTTCGCCTCAGTCAAACGACCTATTGCCAACACCACTGAAGGTTGCCCGGGCGCAAACCAGGCATGCCCGATCGACTCCGTCGCCGCATTTTTTATGCGCTCCAGATCAAAAGGGTTGTAAATTGTCTGCACACGCTCATGAGGGATCTTTCCAACGCGCGCCAAATCCATCGAGGAAGATTGCGAAACCGCACAAATACCATCTGCCTTAGGGTACAGAATGGGAATAAGCGCATAGCAGATTCTATCCGACACACCTCGCGCACTCAGACGACCCATGCTGACTGTGTTGCGCTCCGAGACCACTATTCTAGTAGCCACTCGGGCCAGCATACGAGCCATGATCGCAATTATGTTCGCATGCCCCATAGCCGCCAGCATTGCCTCTGGCCGCGATTCGCGCAGATAACGCACCAGAGGCAGCAAGGATTTAATAACTCTTCCTGACCGCAAATCCACCAAACGCACATCTTGCGCCACGTCGCTGAGGTACGGCCCCTCTGCCGAAGCCAGTACCAGATCCACCACATAACCGCGCGCAGAAAAGCCATTGGCAAGCGTCACCATTACACGCTCCGCACCACCGCCACGCAGAGATGGAACGAATATTGCAACTCGATTCTTGTCAATCAAGCTCATTTCCGTCACGAATTCTCATTTTCATGCACTCCAGACGACATCTCCGAAACACAACATCAGATCGTCGCTTCCGACCGAATTTATCAACGAGAAACGACTGTATTGGCGGGATCTATCCGCCGAGGTTTTTCTCTTGTAACAACTAAAACAAGCAACGAGAAAAACAGAGCGATTGCAAAAACAATAAACAATCGCTTCTCCAAATTAATTATGTAGGAAATATCGTTACGATGAATATAAAACACCCAATAGCAGGCCATCGGAGCAAGCGAGGCACGCAGGATCGCATTTCGACAAGCCAACGTTTTGTTGAAAAAATAAATTCCCAAATTGAACAGCACCACGAACAACACCAGGAGCCACCAGCCTCCAACGCTCCACATTTGCGCCCATATATTCGAGGCCATTCCATATGTCACATCAGGAAACAGGGCATTCTGAAAATAGCTATTGAAGCTTCGTGGATCAATCCCCAGAAAATCTGAAAACAGAAAGAACTGATTCAATGCAGACAGAATATGATCCCATTCAGTATGAAACCGCTCCGATATGACGTGATTGAGTGTACTCTGCACAATAAAGGGTTCTGACTTTACAACAGCACCATAATAAAAACTCAAACTCGAAAGTCGATCCACGACAATATCGACACTGCCCGCCTTGAAAACAGTAAGAACCTGCTTTACCGAAAACAAAAACGCACCAAATAAAACGGCCAATCCGGCCACTTTCCACTGACCTATCAAACGTTCTACTGGATGCGCCCTTGTGAGATACAAGGTAAACACCGAAAGCACGGAAACCGCTATCGGACTCCTGAATCCAATATAAACCTCAAAAAACAACATCATGAGAAAGATCGCGCAATAAAAGCGAGATCCGAGCAGGTACGCGGCAGGAAATCCAATCGTGATGGCTGCGACATAAAGAATATGCCATCGTCCCAGGCCATCCATAATCAGAGCCTTGTCAGGAACAAAGAGCGTCTTCCCCAAACTCAGCAAGGTTCCAATCAAGCCCACACATGCCAGACTGAAAACAATAAGAATAAAAATTCTTCGAATGGGTGGTGTTCTGTCCGCAACAACGGGGGAATAATGTGCCCTGAAAATCAAGGAAAAAATGACAATGGAAGAAAGAACCAGGATCATGACGGCGTAGGCCTCATTGACAATCTCCAGCTTCCGCCATACCCCATTGACATGATATGACGTATAACCAAAGAATCCCGGAAGGAAATACAACACTGCGGAAAAGTATGCAAGAGAGAAATAATCAAACCCTCTCTTAAGCGAGAAATAGATCATTCCAATGATGGCTACTAGAAAAAAAGCTCCGTACATATCGGCATCACCCAAAATCAAATCTTCCGTCGCCAGTTAAAGCTTCGTTCTTTGCAATGAAGCAAACCGAATTCCTGTCGTTCGCACCCCGGCCACATCCAGCATCACTGCGGCGACCAAAGCAGTAATTGCACCCGCAACCATAGCCGCCGCCAGAGCAGCCAGGCTATTGCTGAAATGATCTAGAGCTAGGCGTGCAATCAAACCGGTTGGCAGCGCGACGGCCGCCCCTCGAAGCAACATCGGAAGCACTGGCGGCATATCGAAAAACTCTTTTCCCAGCCTCCAGCTGACCAGGCATGCTATGGCATAAGCGATGAAACTCGCCCAGGCTGCGCCGACAATCCCATGCGAAGGGATAAGAAAAAGATTCAATACAATACTGGACAGTGCAGCAATGGCACTTACGTAAAGCTGAACATAGGATTTACGCATCAATTGGAATGCAAGATCGAAGTGAAATGCTTTTATGCCAGCGATGGCCGCAACGGCCGCGATCCATGGCATCACTTCCAACGCTTTCTCTCGAAAATCAGGGCCAAGCATAATATCCGTGAGCACAGGCGCAATGACCGCCAACCCCACCGCGCCCGTTAGCGCCACAGTGACGATCAGCTCTCCGTTCTGCGCTAATTGGGACTTTGCCGCTTCCTTGCTTTCATGCTCAAATTTCCTGATCACCAAGGGATAAGCGGCGGTATTCACCACGGCCAGCAACAAGCCCAGACTGTGCTGGGCAAGATCGTAACCCACAGCATAAACACCAGTCGCCGCCTCATCTATGAACCAGGCAATCATCAACCGGTCTGAACTGGAAATTATCCACCCCAAGGCAAAAGTACCGATGAGAGGCAGACCATAGTTAGCATAGCTCTTCAACAGCCTTGGCGATGGCCAGCGGGGACGCAGGTTGCGCCATAAGTGGTATCCAAACAACATCCAAGCCACGGATGCACCAATAAGCAAGCCCAATAGCGGCGCAGCAGCTCCCAGGCCAAACCACGCCGCCCACCCTCCGATGACGATAGCCATCAGGCTTTTCCCGCCAAGCAGTAATCCATAGCGACCGGGTTTCAGCTGAGTAGAAGCCAGTCTCAGATTGAGCTGCAACCAGGCTTCAGCGACGGTCAGTGGCACTGCAAACGCCAGCAAGGCGCGCCATACCGGATCAGACCAGAACAGTGCGGCACTAAATCCGACAACACAAACCAGGCCGGAAAAAAGCAGGAACAAGGCGAGAACAGATCGCTGCACGATCTGCGGTTCACGTCGATACGCCGGTAAAAAGCGCGTCAAAACAAGCTGCAACCACTGAAACGCCAGAACATGAACCAGGCTGACAGAGGCGATCACCAAGGAATAGCGGCCGAAATCTTCTGGCGTCAGCAATCGCGTATACAGGGCGAGCGCAGCAAAATTTACCAGCCCTGGCAGGCCTCGGGCCATCAGATAATAAAGACTATGTCGGAGCAGCATCAGCTTCGCTCACCAGCCTCCCCATTCATATTGATTACTTGAGCAGACGGTATTGCCGCCATCGGTCTGCTGCCCACCTCGCCATGCGGGCGCAGCATATCTATATGGTCTTATGCATCGCGCCGACTGCAATGCGGATTGCACCCCATCACCTTGACAAGGCGATGGCGGATCTCACCCGGATGTGTCATGACAACCCTGTCACGATCGGGCCGGAGAGGTTCCAGGCGCTTCGTCCAATCGAGGAACAAAGAGAAACGTTACAACTACCCAATCACTCTGATCCTTGGACAATAGGCGCATCGACAGGTGTCCACATAAACCCCTCATTCATTGTGCACAGCGGTCATCAACGCGAACAGAATTCTGCATAACTGGCTTCGAGGCCATCCTCCAGGCTTATCAATGCACTCCATCCCGTGGCCGCTATACATGACACATCCATCAACTTCCTCGGCGTCCCGTCCGGCTTGCTCGCATCGAACTCGATCTTCCCTGCGAATCCGACCACCCGCGCGACCAGTTCTGCCAGTTCACGGATGGTGACGTCTATGCCCGTGCCAACGTTGACATGGCTCAGCATTGGTCTGGTATGCATCTGATAGACGGCATTGTTCAGCGACATGATGTGCACACAGGCTTCGGCCATGTCGTCCACATAGAGAAATTCACGCCGCGGCGTGCCGCTGCCCCACACCACGACTTTCTCCGCACCCACTTCCTTCGCTTCATGGAAGCGCCGAATCAGTGCCGGGATGACATGGCTGTTCTCCGGGTGATAGTTGTCGCCGGGTCCATAGAGGTTGGTCGGCATGACGCTGCGAAAATCGGTGCCGTACTGGCGGTTGTAGCTCTCGCAGAGCTTGATGCCGGCGATCTTGGCGATGGCGTAGGGTTCATTGGTCGGCTCCAGCGGGCCGGTGAGCAGCGCATCTTCGCTCATCGGATCAAGCTCGGCCTGCAGGATTGCCTCTACCTCGGTAACCTCGACGCCAAACGCGATTGGGGCCACGCCCGCGATTACGTCGAGATGCAGTGGCTGATGCTGCAGCAGGACGAGCCCGAGGACTTCGTCATCGCCACCGGCGTGCAGTACAGTGTGCGCGATTTCGTCAGCGCGGCAGCGAGAGAACTGGGCATCGCGCTGACCTGGAGCGGGCAGGGTGTCGAGGAAAAAGCCCATGATAGCGCCGGCAAGTGCGTGGTCGCCGTTGATCCGCGCTACTTCCGTCCCACCGAGGTCGAATCCCTGCTCGGCGATGCCAGCAAGGCGCGGCGCAAGCTGGGTTGGCGTCCCCGCATTGGTTTTGAGCAACTGGTGGCGGAAATGGTGCATGCGGATCTCAAAACCGCCGAGCGCGACGAGTTGGTCAAGCAGCATGGTGCGGATCCTGATAAAGATGGTCGATACGGTCGGTATTGAACAGCGATGAACGCCGCTTGACACCGTGAACCTCGTAGCCCTTCTCCAACAGGAATTCGGCCAGATAGGCGCCGTCCTGCCCGGTAACGCCGGTAATCAGTGCAACCTTGCTCATGATATCTATCAACCCTTGCCTGCTTGATTCCATATCTCCTGCGGGACGCGACGGCAGCCTACCGCCTCAACCCGCCAGCACACCCCGCGCGCGCAGCAGCCCAACCACCTGATCGGCGCATTCATCCAGGCTGAGGCGATCGGTTTCGGCCACCAGTTCGGGCGACAGCGGTTCTTCGTAGGGAGAGGAGATGCCGGTGAATACCTTGATTTCGCCGGCGCGCGCTTTTTTGTACATCCCTTTCACATCGCGCTCTTCGCAGCTCGCCAGCGAAGCACTGCAGTAAATCTCGATGAAATCGCCCGGCGCGACCAATTTGCGTACGCGATCGCGATCGGAACGGAACGGCGAGATGAAAGCGGTCAGTGCGATGACGCCCGCTTCGGTGAACAGTTTGGCGACTTCGCCGATGCGGCGGATGTTCTCGACGCGGTCCTCATCGGAGAAACCGAGATCGCCGCACAGGCCATGGCGGATGTTGTCGCCGTCGAGCACGTAGGTACGGCAGCCGGCGGCATGCAGGCGCTCCTCGACTGCATGCGCCAGCGTCGATTTGCCCGAACCCGACAGGCCGGTGAACCACAGTATCACGCTCTTGTGGCCGTTCTGCGCCTCGCGCATGCCACGGTCGATGGCCGCCTGGTGCCATACGACGTTACTGCTTTTCTGTTTTTCGCTCATGGTCTCTCCCTTGGAAGTGGATAGCTGCGCCCCTGTCCGGGCGCCATCCATGCATTGCGCCCGTCTGCTGCGCGCTGTATTTGTATTTGTTTTCAGGCGCGTCCGTAATGGTCGTCGAAACGCACGATATCGTCCTCGCCGAGATAGGAGCCGGACTGGATCTCGATCAGGTGCAGCGGTATGGCGCCGGGGTTCTCCAGGCGGTGGCGCACGCCGGCGGGGATATAGGTCGATTCGTTTTCCTGCAGCAGAAACTGCTCGTCGCCGCGCACCACGCGTGCCGTGCCGCGCACGACCACCCAGTGCTCGGCGCGATGATGATGCATCTGCAGCGACAGCGAAGCGCCGGGATTGACGGTGATGCGCTTGACCTGAAAGCGCTCGCCCTGATCGACGCCTTCATAAGTACCCCAGGGCCGGTGCACGCGGCGATGCAACTGGTGTTCGCTGCGCCCGGCACGCTTGAGATGGGCGACGAACTGCTTGACGTCTTCGGCGCGATCCTTGTGCACCACCAGCACGGCGTCGGCGGTCTCGACGACGACGACCTCGTCGAGGCCGATACCGGCAACCAGGCGATGCTCGGCGATGAACAGCGAATTGCGCGTGTCCTGCACGGTGACATCGCCGCGCACGGCGTTGCCGTCGGCATCGCGCGGCAGCGCCGCCCACAGGCTGGACCAGGCGCCGAGATCGGACCAGCCGGCATCGAGCGGGATCACCACCGCGGTGATGTCCTGCCCGCCCTGCTCCGCCGTCAGCGGCTCCATCACGGCGTAGTCGATGGAATCACTCGGGCAGTCGGCGAACGCCTTGCCTTCAGCGCGCAGGAAATCGCCATCGCGTGCGCCCGCCTCGTGGGCACGGCGGGTGGCGGCGAGCATGTCGGGACGAAAGCGCGCCATCGCCGCCAGCCAGACGTCGGCGCGCACCATGAAGATGCCGCTGTTCCACAGATACTCGCCGCTCTCGAACCAGCATTCGGCGGTGGCGGCATCGGGCTTTTCCACGAAACGCTCGATGCGGCAGGCGCCGCTGTCCCCGGCCTGTTCCTGCGACGGTTCCAGCGCCGCGCCCTTGCGGATGTAACCGTAGCCGGTCTCGGCGCGCGTCGGCACCACGCCGAAAGTGACGATATGGCCGGCCTGCGCCAGCGCCGCGCCGGTGCGGATCGCGCGATGGAAAGCCGTCACGTCGCCGATGACGTGATCGGCCGGCATGATCAGCAGCGTCGCCGCCGCATTGCCGTCGGCCACGGTCTGCAGCGCGGCGAGCGTGGCCGCCGGCGCCGTGTTGCGCCCGACCGGTTCGAGCATGATGACGGCCGGCTTGTGCGAACGGCGCAGCTGCTCGGCGACGAGGAAGCGGTGCTCCTCGCTGCACACCACGATCGGCGCGGCGATGGCGGAAATGCCACTGCCCGAACCCAGATTCTCCACCCGCTCCAGCGTACCCTGCAGCAGCGTGGAGCCGCCAAGCGGCGCCAGCAACTGCTTGGGATAGTATTCGCGTGACAGCGGCCACAGCCGCGTTCCCGAACCGCCCGACAGCACCACCACCTGCAGCACACTCATTGCACATGCTCCATCTGTAATCTGCCACGCGCCCGCACGGTGAATTCGGCCACACAGGCCGCCAGTACGGCCAGCGCCAGCGCAACCACCAGCGCAACCGCGAGGATCAGCGCCCTGCCCGTCCCGATCGGTTCGAGCGAACGCATCGGCGGCGTGAGGCTTTGGGTCGGACGCATGCTTTCCAGCTTGAGATTGAGCTGGGCCAGCTTCTCTCCCACGTCCATCTGTTGCCGCAGATTATCCAGCTCCCTCGACTTCAGGTTGTCGCGCTGCGTATTGATACCGTTGAGCAGCTGTTCGCTCAGCATCGTCTCGCGTTCGCGCAGCCGCGTCAGCTCGCTGTCGAGGAACACCAGGCTCATGGTACGGCTCTCGCCACCGGCCTGGCGCAGCACATCGTCGCGCGACCTCGCCGTACTGGCGATGGCGGCGACGACATCCGCCAACTGTTTCTGCAGCAGCACTTCCTGCTCATCGAGGCGCACGGTACGCGAGCCGATCAGTTCCTGTTCGCCCTGCAAACGGACGAACTGGCCGTTGGTACGGCTGATTTCCGAGCGCAGCATGCTGCGCGCATTGGTCAACTCCTGTTCATGATCCTGCACCAGCCGTTCGGCGACCGCGCGATGCAGCGCCAGATGATGCTGTTCGTCGGCCAGCGGTCCGCGGCTCTTCATCACCACGACATCGCTGTCCCGCGACGCCGATGCCTCCAGCTTGATGGAAGAGAACCCGTTCCGGTTTTCCTCCTGCTGCAATGTGAATGGTATATAGCTTTCGTTAAGCTTTGCCATCACGGTGCCCGGCCCCTCGATCGGCCCGCTGGCGCCGCGGGCGATCTGCAGGGAGCTGGTGTAGCTGTAGGACTGCGTCTTGCCGAGCGCGGCCACCACGCCGAGCGCGACGGTGAGGATGAATACCGCTGCCATCAGCCAGCGATGGCGGGCAAGCACCACGAACAGATCGATCAGGCTGATCTCGTCTCGGGCGTAATCCGCCTCATAAGGAATCAGTTGCCCGCGCAACGGCGCAGCCCGTTGACCATCCGCTCCGGTGTCGCCGCTTCCCATCACCGTTACACCTCTAGCTATCTGAGAATTCAGCATTATATCGGCATGGGGATGAGGTCCAAAGGAAAAAAACGGCTCCGCGCGGGAGCCGTATCGAAAAGAGTGGAAACACGTGCGGGACGCGGCACGGAGGCCGCGCCGGGCGGCGCAATCAGTCCATCGCACCGTTGCGCTGAACTTCGGCGCCGATGCTCAGACGGTCGCGATTGCGCTCGACGACCGCCGCGCTCAGACCTTTGACGCGGGCGAGCTCTTCGACGGAGCGGAAAGGTCCGTTGAGCTGACGGTATTCGACGATGGCCTGGGCGCGGGCATTGCCGACACCGTCGAGCGCGGTCAAGGCCGCGGCGTCGGCGGCATTGATATCGACCTTGGCTGCGAATACCAGGGCGCTGGCGGAGAACAGCAGGACGGCTGAAACGACCCGATGGAACATTTTCATGATGACCTCCCTGTCAGGACTCGGAAACGGATACGCGGCTTCCCTGCCGCATCATTGCAATACCGTTCAGATCCTAAAGAGGCAGCGGTACACGCTCAATCGGCGCGCGCCTCGCCGATCTCTCGGCGGATCGCCTGCAGCGCCGCCAGCGGGTCGGGCGCCGCGGTGATCGGACGGCCGACGACCAGATAATCGGCGCCGGCGGCGACCGCGGCCACCGGCGTCATTACCCGGCGCTGATCGTCCCCGCCGGCGCCGGCGGGACGTATGCCGGGCGTGACCAGGCAGAAATCCGCGCCGCAGGAGACGCGCAGCGCGGCGGCCTCCTGCGCCGAACACACCACGCCGTCGAGTCCGCTCGCGCGCGCCAGCTGCGCCAGGCGATCGACCAGCACTGCCGGCGCTTCCCGGTGACCGACCTCGCGCAGTTCCGCCTCATCCATGCTCGTCAGCACCGTCACCGCGATCAGCAGCGGTGGATGCTGGAACGAATCCAGGCTTTCCCGCGCCGCTTCCATCATTCGCCGACCGCCCTGCGCATGCACATTGACCATCCACACACCGAGCGTCGCCGCCGCCTTGCACGCGGCGGCGACCGTGTTCGGAATATCGTGAAACTTGAGATCGAGAAAAACGCTGAAATCACGCGCCAGCAGCTTTTCCACCAGCGCCGGACCACCACGCGTGAACAGCTCTTTGCCCACCTTGAGGCGGCATGCGCCGGCGTCGAGCCGCTCCGCCATGCGCAGGGCTTCATTGGGATCGGGATAGTCCAGCGCCACGATGACGCGGCGCTTCTCCGCCGGACTGCTGCCACGTTCAGCCATCATCATGCTCCCGGTTGAGGTTCGATCGTGTTCCAGGAACGGCAGCTCGGACACTGCCAATGCAGGGTATTCCCCGTGTAGTTACATTTTTCACAATGATAGGCAGCCGTTTGTTCGAGCATTTCATCGATGATATGACGCACGGTTCCAAGCTCGGCGTCCGCGCCAGGAGCGGAGAGCGATTTTATCAGATGGGCCACGCCCGGTAGAGACGGGTGCGCCCGTATATGCGCGCTCATCAGCCGCCGCGCCTCATCGGCGTGGCCCTGGCGCGCCAGATAGCGCGTGGCGGCGAGCACGGCGCGGAACACGCGCTGAGCCGGCACGACTTCCCCGAGATAACGGACCGCTTCCTGTCCGCGGCCGAGGCGGTCGTAGCTGTCGAGCAGCGCATCCACCGCTTCGCAGAAAAAGCGCGGATCCTGCTTTTCCACGCGCTGCAGGGCGCGGATCGCCGCCTTGTGATCATCCTGCGCGCGCGCATTCTCTCCCGCCAGCAGACTGGCACGCACGCAGCCGCGGTCACTGGCATAGGCGCGCCGGACCAGGCGGCGGACGCGGGAAAAATCCCGTGCTTTCAGCGCGCACTCAGCCAGCTCGCAGTAGAAATTGGCGACCGTGTGCCGCCACGCGCCGGCCGCATGGGAATCCAATGCGACTTCGATCGCCCGCTCCCACTCGCGCTCCTGCTCATAAACGTCGATCAGCAGCGCGCGCGCAGCGGCATTGCGCGGATCGCGATCGAGCAGTTCGCGGAACAATTGCTCCGCGCGATCGAGCAGACCCGCCTCCTTGTAATCCTTGGCCAGTTCCAGCAACGCCCGGTCATGCTGCGCGCGCGGCAGCTGCGGGCGGGCGATGAGATTCTGATGGATGCGTATCGCCCGCTCGGTTTCGCCCTGGCGCCGGAACAGGCTGCCGAGCGCGAAATGCGGCTCCACCGTCTCGCTGTCGACCTCGACCATGCGGATGAAGACGCTGATGGCCTTGTCGGGTTGCTCGTTGAGGAGAAAATCGATGCCCTTGAAATAATCCGGCGGCAGGCGCGGCGGCGCCGCGACGCGCGTGCGATGCGTGGCCGTCCACCATCCCGAGGCCGCGGCCACCGGCAGCAGCAGCCACAGCAACAGTTCGAGCGGCATTTCAGGCGTCGTCTTTGATCGGCAGGGCGCGTAGGTTGGCGAGTTCCTGCTCGACGAGGCGATGCTCTTTGCGCAGACGATGGATCTCGCGCCGCAGCTTGAATGCATGGCTGAGACCGGCGAGCACGCCGAACAGCGCGCCGAGCACCAGCATGACGACGAGTACGAAGGACAACGGCAGCGTACGGGTGCCGAAGTAGTAATTGACGGTGACGGGTTCGGCGTTGAGCAGGCCGAAGAACAGCCCGAAGACGAGCACCAGCAGAATGACGATCAAACCGACGATACGCTTCATGGGCAGCGTGGAGTTACGGGTTCATGGTCGATGGCGAGCAGGGAAAACAGCATGTGTGGGCTTCCTCTTTACCGCGTCCTTGCTTATCGGCGGCCGCAGCGCGCCTCAGGGCATTTCCCGCAGCAGCTTCTCCGCATGGCCGGAGGACAGCGCACGCGCGTTCTCGCGCTCCAGCATGGCATTGACGCGTTCACGCAGTTCCTTGCCGGGTTTGAAATGAGGAACATGCTTGCCGACCAAGGGCACCGGATCACCGGTCTTGGGGTTGCGCCCCATGCGTGGCGGCCTGAAGTGCAGGGAAAAACTGCCGAAACCGCGTATTTCTATGCGCTCGCCGCTGGCGAGAGACTGCGCCATCTGTTCAATCATGGTCTTGACGGCGAACTCGACATCCTTGTAGGAAAGATGCTTCTGCTTTTGCGCGATTAGTTCTATCAGTTCTGATTTCGTCATTACGGTTTTCCCCAATACCCGATTCCCCGCAGTTCCGTCATGCCGCAACGAAACCCGCCTGATCGATGCCGGGGATCCGCCCGCGCCCCTCTCGGCGCGGGCGGCCCTGGTTTACTGCTACTTTTCCATCTGTTCCTTGATGAGATCGCCGAGCGTGGTCGCACCACCGTGCTCGGCCGAAGTCCTGCTGTATTCCTTCATCGCTTCGGCTTCGTCATACTCATCCTTGGCACGAACCGACAGCATGATGGTGTGGTTCTTGCGATTGACGCCGGTGAACTTGGCCTCGATGTCCTCGCCCACACGCACCAGCATCGCGGCATCTTCCACCCGCTCGCGGGTCAGATCGGCAGCGCGGATGTAGCCTTCGACGCCGTCATCCAGCGCCACGGTGACACCCTTGGCATCCACCGCCGTCACCTTGCCGTTGACGATGCTGCCCTTGGGATGATCCGCGACGTAGGAATCGAACGGATCGCGCTCGAGCTGCTTGATGCCGAGCGAAATGCGCTCGCGCTCGGGATCGACAGCAAGGATGACCGCTTCGATCTCTTCGCCCTTGCGGTAGTTGCGCACGGCTTCCTCGCCGGTCACGTTCCACGAGAGGTCGGACAGATGCAGCAGGCCGTCGATGCCGCCTTCCAGACCGACGAAGATGCCGAAGTCGGTGATCGACTTGATGACACCGCTGATCTTGTCGCCCTTGTTGTGGCGGGTGGCGTACTCTTCCCACGGGTTCTGCTGGGTCTGCTTGATGCCGAGCGAGATACGGCGGCGGTCGATGTCGATATCGAGCACGACCACTTCGACCTCATCTCCCAGATGCACGACTTTCGAGGGGTGGATGTTCTTGTTGGTCCAGTCCATCTCCGAAACGTGCACCAGACCCTCGACACCTTCCTCGATCTCGACGAAGCAGCCGTAGTCGGCAATGTTGGTGACCTTGCCGAAAACGCGGGTGTGGACCGGATAGCGGCGGGTGAGATTTTCCCAGGGATCTTCGCCGAGCTGCTTGAGGCCGAGCGAAACGCGATTGCGCTCGCGATCGAACTTGAGCACCTTGACCTCGATTTCGTCGCCGATGCTGACGATGTCGGAAGGCTGCTTGACGCGCTTCCAGGCCATGTCGGTGATG
>CAYLYS010000056.1:0-11019 GCA_964388175.1 uncultured Chromatiales bacterium
CAACTGCCGTGCTCGCCGACGAATGCGCCATCCGCAAACCTGTCCCCCATTGTCGGCGTGGAGAAGTCGACACCAAGCGGGGCCACGTGCGATCCCAGGGCATAGTCCGGTGTAATCGCCGCAGCGACTTTCTGCGGATCCGGGGGCCGCACGCGCGTGTCCACATTCTGTCCCCAGTAACTGTAGGGCCAGCCGTAGAAACCGCCTTCCTTGACGGATGTGAGGTAGTCGGGGGCCAGATCGGGGCCGAGCTCGTCGCGCTCGTTCACCACGGCCCAGAGTTGATCCGTTTCCGCGTGGATGGCGAGCGCAGTGGGATTGCGTAAACCGGTGGCGAAAGGTCGGTGCGCTCCGGTTTCGATATGTACCTCCCATACCAGAGCGCGGTCGGCTTCGGCCACCATGCCGCGTTCGGTGATGTTGCTGTTGGAGCCGATTCCGACATACAGGAAACGTCCGTCCGCACTGGCCGTCATCGCCTTGGTCCAGTGATGATTGATGGCCGAAGGCAGATCCGCGACCTTGGCCGGAGGTCCGCTCGCCCGGGTCTGGCCTTCACGGTAATCGAAGCGCACCAGTGCGTCCTGATTGGCGACGTAAAGAATGTCGTCGACCAGCGCGAGTCCGTAGGGGGCGTTGAGATTGTCGGCGAACACGGTTTGCACTTCATAGATGCCGTCTCCGTCGCCGTCGCGCAGCAAGGTCAGGCGATTTCCGCTTTCCACCGAGGTTGTACCCTTCCCCTTGATGCGGCCGGCAATCACATCCTTTGGCTTCAAGGGTGGCGCATTGCCGCCCCTGCCTTCGGCAACCAGGATGTCGCCATTGGGAAGCACCAGAGTCTGGCGTGGGATCCCGAGGTCGGTGGCGATGGCCGTGATCTGGTAGCCTTCCGGCACCGTCGGCTGCTGATCGCCCCACGGCGCCGGCTTTGACACGGTCATTTCAGGCAACAGCCCGCGCTGAGGGTCCGGAAGCGTCGGATCAGGTCCGTAGTATTGTGCCGAGTCCGGGTCGCCGTTACTGCATGCGCTCAGCAACGCTGCAAGGGCGATGGCGGCAAGTGCGCCTGAACCCTTCATCTCGCACCTCCCATGCAAAGCCTGGCGAAGACCATCCATGCCGCCATGCAGGCGAGCACGGTGACGATCACCGAAAGAATGAGGCCTGCGGGCATGCTCGCCCAGGCATCCCTGCCATGGATCAGCGCATTGATGAAGCCCAGGATCCAGGTTGCCAGCAGAAGGAGTACATAAACGAGAGAGCGCCTGCTGCGACGATCGGCGCGAAACAGATCAACGATTGCCCACAGCAGTGCGACACCGCCGAAGACGAGGCCGCCAACGATCAACCAGGAAGCAAAGTTGCTCCACTGTATCTCGTAGCTCGACGAGTATGCGATATCGCTCAGCGTGGCGCCCAGAAAGAGCGGGATGGTTCCGGCAAGAAACACGGCATGGAGCGGGTGAAGCGCTCCTCGATGCATTCGGTCGGTGACAGCCATAGTGGTTTCCCCTTGCAGCTGTTCGCGATGTTTCATCCGAAAGCATAAGCGTAGTCAATCTGTTGCAGCGGAGCCATGTCTGAAATCAATGACTGCCGGTCGTCGGTATGCTTCATTCTGCGCGTTGTCACGCCGACCCTGTCTCAAGGCCGCCAGGCCAGCCGCTGGTAACTGCTGCTTGCCAGCGTGAGCGGGTGTGCAGCGTTTGCGTACCTGCCTGGCCACTCACTTGCGAGGACAGGGAGGAGGTAGCACCGAGCGCTTGTGGACAGTGGGGCGAGGTGATCGCCGCTGCGCCTCGACACCGCGGCTTGGCACGTTTCATACCGCTTCGAAGCGGCTGACCTCCAGCCCCGTGCCGACCGGCAGCAGGACGCTGCTGATGCCAGGCTTGGCGCGCACGGCTTTGTGATAGCGCTGTACCCCTTCGCCGCCCGGACGCAGCATGTTGTCGGCGACGATGATCGCGCCGGGATTGAGCTTGGGATAGAAGCGCTCCAGGCAGGGCTCGTACAGATCCTTCCACAGGTCCAGCAATACGAAATCGATGCCGAAGGGCAGGGCGTCGATCAGCGCCAGGGCATCACCGACCTTGAAATCGACGAAGTCGGCGAGACCGGCCTGGGTCGACATCTCGTGCGCGTGCTGTGATTTGTGGGGTTTGAGTTCCAGCGTGGTCAGCCGTCCGCCGCTGGCGCGCGCGGCTTCCGCCAGCCAGATGCCGGAATAGCCGAAGGAGGTGCCGATCTCCAGAATATGGGGCGTTTGCAGGCTCCTGGCGAGAATGTTGATCAACTGCCCCGTCGCAGGGCCGACGGCGAGCAGCGCCTGATCGCGCCAGTCGCCGTCCTGGCCGGCGGGGAAAGTTTCGCGGGCCTTGCGCTCATGCTCGATGCGCTCGTGATAGGCGGCGAGTACCGTTTTGATTTTGTCGTCCATGGTCATCCTCCGTGAAGAAAAAAAGTCGTTCGTTGATAGCCGTTGTGCATATGGTCGCAGCGATTACTCATCGTCGCCGATGCGATCGTGCGCACCGGGCATGCCGCGTTTCCAATAGGCCGCCGCCTTGATCCAGTCCTTGTCGATGCCGCGCTCTTCACGCAGATAGCGGCGGACCGTGCGGGCGGCCTGTGACTCGAGCGCAACCCAGACGAACGATCGTGCGCTCGGAAAGTCCAGCGTGCGCAGGCGCTCGATCACTTCCTGTGCCGGCGGGACGTTTGCTCCCGCCTTGCGTTCGACCTGAATCACGTCGAGTGCAGCCGCACTCGCCGGTGATGGCCATAGGGATCCTGCCTCGATCTCGAACACGACGAGTGCGCGGGCAGCGGCGGGGAGTTCTTCCAGCCTGCGGCCGATGGCCGGCAGGGCGGTTTCATCGCCGATGAAAACGTGTGCGTCGATATTTTCGAGTGCAATGATAGCGGAGCCCTTCGGTCCGCCGATTTCCAGCGTCTGACCGACCCGAGCCTGGGCCGCCCATGTCGTCGCGGGGCCGGCTTCATGCAGAAAGAAATCGATCCACAGCTCGCCTCTGGCCGCATCGAAGCGCCGCGGCGTGTAGTCGCGCATCGCCGGCTCGCCCGCCGCGGACGGGAAAAACAGCTTGATGTGGTCGTCGAAGCCGAGAGAGATGAAGTCGCGCAGATCGTCGCCCTGAAATACGATACGTACCATCTGCGCCGCTACCCGCTCCACGCGCGCGACGGTGAGTCTGCGGCGTTTCAGCTCGTGGCGCACGCGCTCGATGCGGGGAATGCTACTCATCGCCGGATCTCCGCGTGATCGCTTCCGCCGCGTCTTCGATGATCTTTCTGACGCGCTCGGTCTCTTCCTCGCTCCAGCCGCCGCGGTGAAAGAGCAGCGATGCCTTGAGCGTGTGCATCGCATGATGCAGCGCCGGCGGCGGCGCCTCGCCCGATGCCGCGCGGGCCGCCATGTCCATGCGTGCCAGGGCGCTCTTTAGCGCGGCCTCGTTCTCACGCAGATGGTTTTTACCGTCAGCGGTGATCTCGAACAGCCGCTTCGTTCCTTCGCTGGCTGAGGAGCGCAGATAGCCCAGCTCTTCGAGCAGGGTGAGCGTCGGATAGATCGAGCCGGGGCTGGGAGCATAGGTGCCGCCGAATTTCTGTTCGAGTTCCTTGATGAGCTCGTAGCCGTGCCGGGGTTTTTCCTCGATCAGGGCGAGCAGCACCAGGCGCAGATCGCCCGGGCCGAAGACGCGGCCGCCACGGCGACCGAAGGGGCCGCCGCCCCAGCGCTGATCGCCATCGTCCGCGGGGCCCTGTCGGCCGCGGCGGCGGCCGTAACCGTTGCCGCCGGGGCCGGAGTCAGCTTGCATTGAGTAGGGCGCCGAGTAAGGCGGACAGTCGCTGAAATCGTGGAAGTGCATTTTTCCGAACATGGCAGGTTTTCACCGTGGTGATTGATGATCGTCAATAACGATATATCGTTTGTATGTATCTTTCAATGCCTCGTTGAAGGTTTTTCATCGGGCGGGGGGAGGAAGCTTGCCGAACGGCGCAGAGACGGTTTACCCGGCCGGGGTCTTACCAGCGGAAATGCACGAACACGCGGCCGTGGTTCTTGCTGTCCTTTTCGACGCGGTGGTAGCGCTGCTTGATGTGCGGTTGTTCGAGGAAGCGCAGGACTTTCTTTTTCAACTGTCCGCTGCCTTTGCCGGGAATGATTTCGAGCAGCGCGATGCGTTTGCTTTCGGCTTCATCGAAGCTGTCCTGCAGTGCGGTATCGATGGCGCGTCCCTGATTGAACAGGGGATGCAGATCGAGTTTCAGCTTGGCCATGATGGCTGCGAGTGTATCGCGGCGGCGGGTCGGGCGGCAGGGGGGGCGGGAAGGCGGCGGGTGGCGCATAAAAAAACACCCCGGCCGCGAATGCGACCGGGGTGTTTCCTTGCCCAACTGCGGGCTTACTTGGCGATCTGCAGTTCCACGCGGCGGTTGACGGCGCGTCCTTCGCGAGTCGCGTTGTCGGCGACCGGACGATCCGGACCGTAACCGGCGGCGGTGAGCCGGTCTGCGGCGACACCCTGCGAGATCAGGTAGTTTTTCACCGATTCGGCGCGTTCACGCGACAACTGCACGTTGAAGGCGCGCGGACCAGTGCTGTCGGAGTGGCCAGCGACTTCGGCCTTGATCTCGGGATGCTTGAGCAGGGTTGCGGCGGCCTCGTCGAGCGTGGCGGCCGATTCCGGCAACAGCTGCGCCGAGCTGGTGGCGAAGTTCACGTCCGGCAGCGAGATCACTTCCTTGATTTCACAGCCGCGCACGTCGACCTTCACGCCGGACACGGTGTCGGGGCAGCGATCCAGGCGGTCGACGACACCGTCGCCATCGCTGTCACGCTCGCAGCCTTCGGCATCGACGGCGGCGCCGGCGACAGTGCCGGGGCAACGGTCTCTGCTGTCGGGTACACCATCGCCGTCGCTGTCGATCTCGCAGCCACGCGCATCGACCTGGGCGCCGGCAGGCGTGTTCGGGCACATGTCGAACTCATCGCTGACGCCGTCACCGTCGCTGTCGGCCGGCGGTGCGACGACGACCGGAGCGGGTTCCGGTTCGGCGACGATCGGCGCCGGGGCGGGCTTTGCCGCGCGTCCGAGCGGGATCTGCACGCCGAGGCTGAACACCACGTCGCCGAAACCGCTTTCGGTCGCGATGGTTTCATCATCGTCGTCCCAGCGATAGCGCACTTCCGTGCGCAGGCTCATGGCGCCGCCGGCGTTGGAGAGGAAACCGAAACCGACGTTGCCCATGACGTTGGTGACTTCGTCGCCGGGCAGGCGGTTGTGCATCGCGCCGACGCCGATCAGGGCGTAGGGAGCAAAGGCGCGGTTGCGATTGAAGAAGTACAGCGCATCGAGCGCGGCACCACGTTGCTTGTACGTACCGTTGCCGTTTTCGAAGTCGAGATTGTCGGCTTCGAGGTTAAGCTCGAGGTTCCAGCTCTCACCGATCTGGCGGCCCAGGCCGATCTGGAAACCTGCGTTGTTGTCGGCCTGACGGTCGTCATCGGCGAGAACGAAGTTCAGCGCCGGTGCGACATACCACTTTCTCTGGTCGTCAGCCTGGGCGATGGTGGCGCCCGCCAGCGCGGCGGTGACCGCCAGCGCGAGTGAAGTAGTGCCGGCGATGCCGGATGGCTTGTTTATCATTGTGTACTCTCTCCCTAAATGGCCTAGTTCTTGAAATGATCTAGTTCTTGGTGTTGCTGGGTGCGGTTATTGTAATCGATGATGCGCTCTCGCATGAACAGCTATCGCGCTGAGCTAACGATGCGATCTGACTGCGCCCTTGTCAAGCCGCGCGACACCGATGCGCGAGTGTTGCCGATGTGTGTTCGATGCGCTCGTTCCGGCGCCATGCGCAGGCGAGACGGAAGAAGCCGCGATAGCGCCGCGCAGCCGCGAAATAGCATCGCGTGGCCGAAAACAGGGCGCGCGATGTGGATGCCGGCATGCTTTCCGTCACTGCCAGAGTATTGACATTGCCCGAGACTTCGATGCAAAACAAAAACCCGCCCACGGGACGGGCGCTGCGTGTTGATTCGGGAAGCGGCGCATGACGGCAGCATTCATGCGCGCGGCGGCCTGCGCGCAGTCGCTGCGTATCCGGCACAAATGGCGAAGATGGCGCTCGCAGCGGCTTTTTTCCAGTGTTTCCGCGCGATTGCTGTTTACGGTACGGTCGGTGTGGCCGCACTGACGAACTTCAGATGGCCGATGTGTTCGCATCAGCCGCGGTGATCTCTTCTGTGCCCGGAACCGGAGCCGCCGCCGACAGCATCAGGCATCGTCTTCGATCGGCGACACTGCCTGCGCGGCGAGCGCATCCTCTGGCCTGCTGCCATGCGCATCGGACAGGCGATGGTCGAATGGATGGTCGATATTCGGCGTGACGATGCGGGCGCGTATCTGCGCGCGCAGATATCTGTACCGATGGCGCTGCGTTTCGCCGTCCGGTCATGACCCGACCGAGAGGCGAGATATAAGGTGCCGCGGTTCAGGCGGGCTCGAACAGATACTCTTGCAAGCCGCTGCGCAGCAGAAAGGAACGCTGTACGCGGAATTTGCGCATCAGCTCGAGCAGCCTGACCTGGCTATGACGCGGTCCGTCACGCTGGGCGGCGGCGGTGGGGAGTGCGATCAGGCTGTTGTCGTCGGCGATCTTGTAATCGTCGGGTGTTTCCGGAATGCGTGACCGCGTCGACACCAGGGCATAGAGCAGTGTGCCGCGGCGGCTGATGGTGGCGAGATGATCGCTGAGGCGGCGGATGTCATCCCGTTGCAGATAATCGATCAGATTCCACAGCAGGATCAGATCGAACGGCTTTTCATCCCGGTAGGGGAGCAGGGCATCGAAGAGCGGGCAGCAAAGAGGGCCATCGGCGTCCTGGTGTGATTGCTGGTGCGGTTGATGGAGCGCCGCCAGGGTTCGGTACAGATCCTCGATGAAGACCCGCGATGCGCAGCGCGAGAAAAACTCGACGTTGGCGCCGAAGCTCGGACCAAGGTCGAGCACGCGGCAATCGTCTCTGCCGCCGAATCGTTCCATGATCGCTGGCAAGGCCAGCGAGCCGAAGCGCGCGGCGGATACCGGCGCCGCGTCCTGCTTTGCGGCGCCGGCGCGCATGAGTGCCATCTTCAGCCGATCCGCGCTTCGCTGCCGTCGGCGGGTTTGTCGCTGCCGATGTGCGGAAGGCCGGCGCTGCCGTTGCTGCCCGCGGGCTTGCGTCCGGCATCCGCCGCCGGTTTCTTGTCGCCGCGCGCCTCCATATCGACGCTGCCCTTGAACGAGCAGCCGTCTTCCATGGTCAGGCGCGGCGAAACGATGTTGCCGCGCACTACGCCGCTGGTGCGGATCACGACCTGTTCCTCGGCGTGCAGATTGCCTTCGACGTTACCCTCGATGCGGATGATCTTGGCGTAGACGTCGGCGTTCACGCGTCCGTTCTTGCCGACCTGCAGGCTGTGCTGCTTCACGGTCACCGTGCCTTCCACCGTGCCGTCGATGGTCAGGTTTTCCTCACCGGTGACGTCTCCCTTGATGTGGATGGTGGCGCCGATGGTGGCCTGCACGCGCGGTTGCGTCGCCGTGTCGCGCTCGGGAAAGGCGATGGTGGTCGATTCGGCGCGCGTGACCGCTTCGGGTTCGGATTTCTTGAACATGTCGCATTCCTTCTGCTGGGGTCGTTGCCGCGCGCTGAATGTGGAACCGATGCGGCTTGCGACCGGGTTGAGTTTTGTCGCCTGGAATTTGCAATTAATGTGCCATTTTCAGGCTGTGCTCTTGGTCGAATGGGTATGGTTTCCGGCGAGAAATATTTCCTGAATATGTTGATAATGATTCTCATTAGCTTTATCTTCCTGATGGTCGAATGCCGACGTGCAACGGAGCCGAGGCCAGGATAGTGAAGAATCAGACACAGAAGGTGAGGTCTTATCCGGCCGCCGAGCCGGAATGCGAATCCGCGGAATTTCTCAGACAGCGCTATGCGCAGTTGTGTCAGCAGCAGCCCCGGCTTCGCCTGCGCAACGCCGCGATCGAGTTGGGTGTTCCTGAAGGCGTACTGCTCGCAAGCCAGGTCGGTGGCGGCGACGTGGTGCGGCTGAACGATACGCCCGAGGACATTTTGCGTTCATTGCTGCCGCTCGGCGAAGTGATGGGCGTGACCCGCAATGCCTGGGCGGTGCACGAGTGCCGCGGCGTCTACAGCAATGCGAGCTTTTTCGAACACGGCGATTTCAAGCAGGGCCTGTTCGTCAATGCCGACATCGATCTGCGTCTGTTCATGAATCACTGGCGTTTCTGCTTCGCCGTCACCGAGCAGGTCCATGGCGGTGTGCTCAAGGGTCTGCAATTCTTCGACAAGGCGGGTGCGGCGGTACACAAGATCTACCTCACTGAACGCTCCAGCCGCGCTGCCTACGATGCGCTGACGGCGCGCTTCGCGGCGCGTATGCAAACGATGCGGATCGATGTCGAACCCTACGCGCCACGCCGCGCCGATCGTCCGGACAGTGAAATCGATTGGCCTGGCCTGCGCGCCGCCTGGTCGAAGCTGAGAGGCACCCATCAGTTTTTCCCCATGCTGCGGCGCTTCCACGTCGGGCGCGAGCAGGCACTGCGGCGCATCGGCGATGATTTCGCCCGCCGCGTGACCGCCGATTCCCTGCGCCGCGCGCTCGATCTGGCGAGCGCGAACGCCTGCCCGCTGACCGTGCTGGTCGGCAATCGCGGCTGCATGCAGGGCTACAGCGGCGCCGTGCGCGAAGTGGCCGCGCACGGTCCCTGGTACAACGTGCTCGATCGCAATTTCAATCTGCACGTGCGTGAAGACTGTATCGCTTCGGCGTGGGTGACGCGTAAACCGACCGAAGACGGCGTGGTGACGGCGCTGGAACTGTTCGGCGCGCGCGGGGAAGCGATTCTCTCCTTGTTCGGACAGCGCCGCCCCGGTGTGTCGGAGATGTCGTCATGGCGCGATATCGCCTGCGAACTGGAAACGGTCAGGCATCGTGCGGCCGGGGCGTTCGTACATTGAAGTAGTGGCGTGCGATCCCCTGTGCCGGTTTATCTTTTCAGCCGCCAGAACAGCGCATGGTTTCGCACGCGGCCGCATGAGGCGTCCCGCGATCAGCGGGCACGTGGCCGTATCATCAGCGGGAAGAACCGCCACAGATAAAGCGCAAAAGCGGCAATCCAGGCGAGCGCCGCAGCGTGCAGCGCCTCTGCGGCAAAGGGAATGGCGAACAAGGCGAGCAGGCGCAGGGGAGCGGCGGCGATCACCAGCGCATAGCTGATCACCATGCTGCGGTCGGTCTGCAGGGGTCGGCCCAGATGGCCGAGCGCGGTGCGTGTGACCATGCCGATGATCAGTACCGCAAAGCCGGCCATGCCGATGACATGGGCGGGCCAGGCGATACGCGTGATCCAGCCGGATGCATGCGCCGCCGCCACCAGCAGGCCTGCGCCCAGGCCGCAGTAACCGGCATAGAGTATCCACAGCAGAGGGCGATGCCGTACGGCCGAGGGCTTCCACGCGGCCACCTGGAGGAGCGCCAGCACACCGGCCGCCGTCAGTGCCGCCGCCGCTGTTTGCGGCCACTGCATCAACGTGGCGAGGACGGCCAGTACGGCTGCGCCCACCTGCCATTGACCGCTGCGGGTATGCAGCGGGATCGACAGACCCGGCACGGCGCGCAGCGCGAAGAAAGGGATCACCCGGCGCGCGATCAGCAGCGCAATGATAGCCATGCAGAGCAGGCCGGTGTGGAAGTGTGTCATCAGCGCGGAGACATCGCCGCGCTGGACCGCGGCCAGATACAGCGCATCGGCCGCGCCGAGCGCCAAGACCATGAGCGGCAGGCCGTAGTTGCGGCGATTGCGCGTCCCGTAGACGGCGCGCGCCAGTGCCAGCGCGGCGCCGGCAAAAAAGATGAGCTCGGACAATCCCGCCAGCAGAAACGCGGTGGCATCCGGCACCAGGAAGCCCGCGCGCGCGACCATCCACGAAATACACAGCACAGCGAGCGGCAAGCCGTGCAGGGGATTGATGCCGGTCCAGTTGCTCGCCGCCGTGAAGAGGAAGCCAACGGCGATGGTGGCAATGAATCCCCACAGCATCTCGTGCGCATGCCAGGCGACGCCGCCCAGCGGGGCGATCAGCGTGTGCGGTGCGTAGAGCCACAGCGCTATGGACAGTGCGGCCCAGGCGCAGCCGGCGAGATAAAGCGGTCTGAAGCCGAGTTCGAGAAACGCCTGCCACTGCGGAGCGGCAGGCGCAGGTTTGCCGTTTGCCGACGGTGGCGAATCAGCCATGATGCACGACACCGAATGCGGCGCCGGGATGGTGGCCCGGGTGGCGGTCGTGCCCGGAGCTGTGCCCGGTCACCGGTGTCGGCGCGTGCGTCCGCTGATCCCTGGGGAATGGCGGGAACCGCCGGAACCGCCGGAACCGTCGGGATCGCAGGGACCGTGACGACGGCGCAACGGCCGCTGTGCGCAGCAAGGCCGATCGCCGCTGAAGCAACTCTGACACCCGTTCAGACAAGATCATGCTCCCGGCGGCGCGCGGACTGCTGGCCATCAATTAAGTGTATTGTGAATATATCTTATAGTAGCGGTGTCGGGCCAGTGTCTTCAGTTGTCTTCAGTTGTCTTCAGCGTTTGCAGTGTCGCCAGCCGCCGGATGCACACATTGCGCAGGGCATCCGCAAGCGCTCTCCCGTCATTCGGATTTCAGGGAAGCGGGAGAAGCGCGTCTGGTCTCTCCCGCGATATGCGCCGGTTTTTCAGCGGCGGGCGGCGTTCTCACGCAGGCGTTTGGCTGCCGCCATCATCACCGCGAGCGCGCTCTCGGTCTCGGGCCAGCGGCGGGTCTTGAGGCCGCAGTCCGGATTGATCCAGATGCGCTCGGCCGGAATGTGCTTGACCGCTTTGTCGATGAGATCGACGATGCGCGCCTCGGTCGGCACGTTGGGCGAGTGGATGTCG
>CAYLYS010000056.1:11029-17375 GCA_964388175.1 uncultured Chromatiales bacterium
ACATCGGCATCGAGCGCGGCGATCGCGTCCATGATGTCGTTGAATTCCGAGTAGCACATGTGCGTGTGGATCTGGGTGTCGTCGCCGACGCCGCCGGCGGTGATGCGGAAGGCATGCACGGCCCAATCCAGGTAGTGCTTCCAGTCGCCACGGCGCAGCGGCAGGCCCTCGCGCAGCGCGGGTTCGTCGATCTGGATGATGCCGATGCCGGCCTGTTCCAGATCGAGCACTTCGTCGCGCAGCGCGAGCGCGATCTGCAGGCAGGTTGCCGCGCGTGGCTGGTCGTCGCGCACGAAGGACCAGTTGAGCACCGTCACCGGCCCGGTGAGCATGCCTTTCATCGGGCGCGCGGTGAGTGATTGCGCATAGACGCTCCAGGCGACGGTCATCGGCGCGGGGCGGGCGACGTCACCGAAGATGATCGGCGGTTTGACGCAGCGCGAGCCGTAGGACTGCACCCAGCCGTTGCGGGTGAAGGCGAAGCCGTCGAGCAGTTCGCCGAAGTATTCCACCATGTCGTTGCGTTCGGCTTCGCCGTGCACCAGCACGTCGATGTCGAGCGCTTCCTGTCTGCGCACCACCAGGACGATTTCCTCGCGCATACGCTTCTCGTATTCGCCCGCGCTGATCTTGCCGGCCTTGAAATCGCGGCGCGCGCGGCGGATCTCGTCGGTCTGGGGAAAGGAGCCGATGGTGGTGGTCGGGAACAGCGGCAAGGCAAAGCGCGCACGCTGCTGTTCGGCTCTTTGCGCGTAGGGCGCGCTGCGATCGGCCATCGCGGCGGTGACTGCCTGCAGGCGCTGCTGCACTTCGGCGCGGTGCACGCGGGTCGAGGCCTTGCGCGCGGCAAAGGCGGCACGCGAAGTCTCCAGTTCCTGCGCGACGGCCGCCGGGCCTTCGTCGAGTGCGCGCTTCAGCGTGACCACTTCGTCGAGCTTCTGCACGGCGAAGGCGAGGCTGGCGCGGATGTCGGCATCGAGCGCGGTTTCGTGGGAGAGATCGACCGGGACGTGCAGCAGCGAGCAGGACGGCGCCAGCCACAAGCGATCGCCGAGCCGCGCCTTCAGCGCGGTGAGCTTTTGCAGCGAGGCGTCGAGGTCGTTGCGCCAGATATTGCGGCCATCGACGATGCCGACCGACAGCACTTTGTAGGCAGGCAGACGATCCAGCACCAGATCGATCTCATCGGCCGCGCGCACGGCATCGATGTGCAGGCCGTCGACGGGCAGTTGGCAGGCCAGGGTCAGATTGTCGCGCAGTGGACCGAAATAGACGGCGAGCAGGCGCTTGAGGCCGACCGACTGCAGGCGGTTATAGGCCGATTCGAAAGCATTTTTCCATGGCTGCGGCAGATCGAGCGCCAGTATCGGTTCATCGATCTGCACCCATTCCACACCCAGCGCCTTGAGGCTGAGCAGCAGCTCGGAATAGACCGGCAGCAGCGCATCGAGCAGCGTCAGCTTGTCGAATTCGCCGCCCTTGGCTTTGCCCAGCCACAGAAAACTGAGCGGACCGGGGATGACGGGTTTGACCCGGTAGCCGAGCGCCTGCGCTTCACGCACCTGATCGAACAGGCGCGTGCTCGACAGCGCGAAACGCTGATCGGCGGCGAATTCCGGCACGATGTAGTGATAATTGGTATCGAACCACTTGGTCATTTCGCAGGCCGCCGCCGGCTTGCCGCTCGGCGCGCGGCCGCGCGCCATGCGGAAATAGGTGTCGGTATCGACGGCGCCACCCTGCCATTCGAAACGGGGCGGCACCACGCCGAGCGTGGTCGACAGATCGAGCATGTGGTCGTACCAGGAAAAATCGCCGACCGGGATCAGCTCGATGCCGGCATCCGCCTGTGCGCGCCAGTGCCGTTCGCGCAGCGCGCGGCTGCTGTGTTCGAGTTCATCGGCGCCGATTTCACCCTGCCAGTAGGCTTCCAGGTTTTTTTTCAGTTCACGCTGCGCGCCGATGCGCGGGAAGCCGAGGTTGTGTGCGGTGCTCATGCGGGTGTTCCTTGAATGCCTGTTTGGAGTTGGGGTTTGCGCTGGAGTATGCCCTCGCATTAGTATTGAGTAAATTTCATGTTTTTAATGTTTAAGGTTAGATATATTCATGTTCCTTGAGATCCGACACCTGCGCAGCCTGATGGCGATAGAAGAAGAGGGCAATCTCGCCCAGGCCGCCGATCGCCTCCATCTGACCGCCTCGGCGTTGTCGCATCAGATCAAGGCGCTGGAGAATTATTTCGAGACACCGCTGTTCCTGCGCAACAGCCGTCCCTTGCGGTTGACGCCGGCGGGTCGCAAATTGGTCGATCTGGCGCGGCGCATCCTGCCGGCGGTCGCGGCGACGGAAAGCGAGCTGCGTCTGATCGCCGGCGGCAAGGGCGGGCGCCTGCACATCGCCATCGAATGTCATGCCTGCTTCGAATGGCTGCTGCCGGTGATCGACGCGTTCCGCGAGAAGTGGCCCGAGGTGGAGGTGGACATCCGCCTCGGCGTGAGCTTCGATCCGATTCCGGCGGTGCAGAAAGGCGAGGTCGATCTGGTCATCAGCTCCGATCCGGTCGATGAGCCCGATCTCGTTTTCGAACCGCTGTTCGACTATGAAGCGCTGCTGGTCGCGCATCAGTCGCATCCGCTCGCCGGCAAGGCTTGTATCGAACCGGCGGATCTTGCCGCTCACACCTTGATCACTTATCCGGTGAACCGGCAGCGTCTCGATGTGTTCACCCGCTTTCTCCAGCCGGCGGGCGTCGAACCGATGGCGGTGCGCCAGGCGGAGCTGACGGCGGTGATTCTGCTCCTTGTCGCCAGCCTGCGCGGCGTCGCCGTGCTGCCCGACTGGGTGCTGCGCAATACCGGCGAGAATCCCAGCCTGGTGACGCGATCGCTCGGCGACCATGGCATGCACGGTACGCTTTACGGCGCCGTGCGCAGCACCGATCGTGATACTGCTTACATGCGCGATTTCATCGCACTGGCGCGACGCTACGGCGACAAGCCCGGCGCTTGACCGGCCGCCGCCCGCGCGTTCGGTGCCTGCTGTACCAGGTATTCCATGGCTTGTTCATCGTATGACGCGATGTGGCACCCTGCCGCAGCAGTGCACGCTTTTCCATGTCATTGATTGCCAGCAAGTAACAGTATGGTGTCGCAGAATGGATACAGGAAAATGACAATGTATTTCCAAACTAGCGGCCGTATTGTTTGTCTAATTCAAAGCGTAACCAGAAGTACTCGGAGGTCGCTATGAAAACACTACGCAAGAGACTTGGGGTTGTTCAGAACATCTCACTGCTCGATAGAGCGCTGAGGGTTGTCGTTACCGCGGTGCTGCTGGCCGTGCCCGCCATCTATATCGTTACTTACGATGGCTCGTACCAGTGGTGGCATGGCGTCATGTGGTTGCTGTCGATCTATTTCGGTCTGACGGCGTTGTTCGGCTGTGATCCCGTTTATCACGCCGCCGGTTACAAGACCTGTGATCTGTCCGACAGAAACCAGTGTGGAACGATTCCTTATCAGGTCGATGCGGCGCTCGGCAACAAGCCGGTGCCGAAAAAGGATTTCGACCACAGCCTGGCAGCTTCGCATCATCCCCACGAGCAGACTGGTCGCTGATCGCTCTCGGACTGAGCGATGATCGCTGTCCGTAAGCGTGGGCGGCTTCAGGGAAGAGGTCGCCCGCAGCGGGGTAAGTAATACAAGGGCATCAAATAGTCGCCGTCACATCACGGGATGCGACGGCGCATCCGCTTTCACTTCTCACTTGATCTCGAAAGTTGCCGCTCTGCCGGCGCTCGCCGGATATCTCTCGAACATTTTGGCGACGGCCCGGTCGATGGCGCCGCCCAGATCGTCGAGCACCTTATCGGTCAGTTCACCTTCGGCGATGCCTTCCCAGACGAGCTGTTTGCGCTCGGTATCGATGATATCCACGTTGGCGGTGCCGACCTGGTAGGTCACGGTGTTGATGTCGTAGGTATACGCCGGCCAGGCGGTATAGAGTCCGTAGCGGTAGCCGTAGTAGCCGGCGGCGAAAGTCGGTTGCGGCACGCTGACCACATCGGATTGGGTGCGCATCCGTGTGTTGAAGTTCACCAGCAGATCCGGTTCGCGTTCGTCGAGGCGGTAACCGCGCGCTTCGAGTTCATTGCTGACCGCGCGTTTGAAATGATTCGTCACTATCGTCGTATATCCCGCACGATCGGTGCCGAGTTCGCTGGCGAAAGCGTAAGTGTGATAGGCGGAGAAATCGGCCGATCGGTCGACGTCGGTGCGGATCTGCGGTCCGGACGCGCAGGCGGTGAGCACGAGTGCCAGTATCAGTGCCAGTGCGGTGATGCCGACGGCCGTGGCGGTGTGCGGTTTTTTATCGTTATCGTTCATGGAACCCCTCGCTCGTATCGGGAATGAATTTACCCATCATCAAGAATAAGCCGGCGTCCGGGTGCTGGCCATGCGTGTCGTTACACATGAGCGTGCGCCAGATGGCTGCGAGCGAAGGGGGTGCCGTATCCACGAGATCGGGGATACTGAAGTCCGGTCGCGGGTGGCAGTCGAGCGTGACCTCATCCGGATCTCTGGCGGGTTATGCGCGTTTGACGTCGTCGGAATGAAGCATAGCCAGCTTCGCGCGGTTCAGAAGACGCCGAGGGAGGCGTTTGGCGGCGGGGTGTGCGGGCGGGGATGGCATTTTTCGTGGCGCGGTACATACAAGCGGTACATACAATCGGCGGCAGGGGCGTAATAAGCAATGACCGTATCGCCGTCGCAGACGACAAAGGTTCGGGAGGCGCTGTTTTGTTCGTTTCAGGGCTTGTCATCAGGGCTGGATATCGTCTATCTTGTGCCTCACCTCCGGTACGGCCACAAGATATAGTGTGTGCCGTGTCAACAGGGAACCCGGTGTGAATCCGGGACTGTAGCGCAGCGGTATAGGGGAACGAAGGTCACAGGTGCGTTCGCACAGGCACTGTCTCTCGGGATGGGAAGCCGTGACCCCAGGTGAGTCGGCGATATTGGCCGGTTCGTGCCCCTGAGTCCGAATACCTGCCGGAGAACGAATCCCTGTCGGGATTCGATGGCCCGGACCTCGCTTCAAGGTCACAGGGTGGAGACATGGACCGCGTCCCGCCGATACAGCGTCCGCTCCTTCCCCTGAGTTCCTCGCAGGTCCCCCTCATACAACGCATGCACACAGGGGGCATTCATGCATACCGAAACGTTCAGCGATATCGTCGCGCCGTCCGCCGCTCAACGGGCGGGCATCACCCTTGCCGATGTCGATCCCGTCGCCGGCTTCGCGCACTACGAGGTCATCCGCCGCAACGGCAAGCTCACCCGTTTCGATCCCGCCAAGATCCAGGTGGCGATGACCAAGGCCTTTCTCGCCGTCGAAGGCGGGCAGGCGGCGGCGTCGCGGCGCATTCATGAGACGGTGCGCGAACTGACCGCGCAGGTGGTCGACAGCCTGTTCCGGCGTCTGCCCGATGGCGGTACGGTGCACATCGAGGACATCCAGGATCGGGTCGAGCTGGCGCTGATGCGCAGCGAACACCACAAGGTGGCGCGCGCCTATGTGCTCTACCGTGAAGAGCATACGCGCCGGCGTGAAGCGGCCGAAGCCGCCGCGGCACAGCATGCCGACGCCGATGAAGCGGCGATCCGCGTCACCCGCGCCGACGGCAGCCGCATCGCGCTCGACATGCCGCGCCTGAACGGCACGATCGCCGAGGCCTGCGTCGGGCTCGCCGACGTCAGCCCCGAGCGCGTGCTCGGCGAAGTGCGGCGCAATCTCTTCGACGGTATCACCGAGCGCGACCTCGGCCAGGCCCTGGTGATGAGCGCACGCGTGCTGATCGAGCGCGAGCCCGGCTATTCCCAGGTCGCCGCGCGCTTGCTGCTCGACGTCCTGCGCCGCGAGGCGCTGAGCCTGGTCGCCGGCAGGGATGACAGCGCCACGCAGACCGAGATGGTCGAGCGCTATGCCGAATACTTCGCCGATTACGTCCGACGCGCGGTGGAGCTCGAACTGCTCAGCCCCGAGCTCGGCCGCTACGATCTCGTCCGCCTCGGCCGCGCGCTGCGCCCGGAGCGCGATCTGCAGTTCACCTACCTCGGCCTGCAGACGCTCTACGATCGCTATTTCATCCACAGCGACGAGCGGCGTTTCGAGCTGCCGCAGGCCTTCTTCATGCGCGTCGCCATGGGATTGGCGATCAACGAGGTCGATCGTGAGGCGCGCGCGATCGAGTTCTATGAACTGTTGTCGTCCTTCGATTTCATGAGCTCGACGCCGACGCTGTTCAACTCCGGCACGCTGCGTCCGCAGCTTTCGTCCTGCTATC
>CAYLYS010000057.1:0-17245 GCA_964388175.1 uncultured Chromatiales bacterium
CGACAACGTGCTGGCCGTCGCCGGCGCGGCGCGCGAGCACCCCTGGGTGCTGGTGTTCGGGCTCGTGCTGTCGGTCGCACTGATGGGCCTGGCCGCGGTCTACATCGCCCGCCTGCTGCACAAGCACCGCTGGATCGCCTTCGTCGGTCTGGCGATCATTCTCTACGTGGCGCTGGAAATGATCTATCGCGGCGCGCTGGAAACCTGGCCGCTGCTGATGGGCGTGGCGGACTGATCCGCGCTTCCCCGGTCTCGCTCAGCGGTTGAGGACGTTGCCGACGAGGTAGAGCGCACCTTTGATCAGTACGAAGAGCACGCCCCAGACCACAACGATGGAGAGCACCGTCGCCGCCAGGCCGATCACGGCGGCGAGCCCGTCCCGTTCCAGTATCGCCAGTGAGAACAGGCAGATCGCCAGCGCGGGCAGCATATTGCCGAGCGGGATGGGCAGGAAGAGGATGATCGCCAGCACCAGGCAGATGAGGCCGATGAGCTGTTCGCAGGGCGGACGGGTCAGGAATTCCAGGCGCGGTCGCAGCAGACGCTCGGCCTTGGCCAGCCAGGGCGCGGCGCGCGCCACGATGACGGAGAAATCCGCGCGCGACATGGAACGCGAAGCAATGATTTCCGGCAGCCAGGGCGTGGGGCGGCGCAGCAGAAGCTGGGCGGCGAGAAAGATGAGCGGCGCACCGAGCACGGCGGAAAAGCCGGGCGGCGTCGGCAGCACGTTGGGCAGGGCGAAGATCAGCATCAGCGCGCCGTAGGCGCGGTAACCCATGATCTGCACCAGATTGCCGACGGAGATCCGCTCGCGCGCCTCATCGGCCGCGATGGCGGTAAGAATGTCGGAAAGCTTGCCGCCATGCGGTTTGTTCTCACGAGAGCGCCGCCGGGGGCGAACGGGCAAGCGGTACATGAAGTCCTCGTGGGGTTCTCGTGCGTGCTGCATGGATGGCCGGTGCGGCATCATGGTAGCACATCGACCTTGCCCACCGAGTCCGCCGGAAACGGCTTGCCGCCATCCGCGCAGCGGTCGCACAATGACCATGACTCCAATGATCGAACAGCCATCGCCAGGAGACAGCATGCGCGCAATCACGATGCAGACCGCGGGCGGACCGGAAGTGCTGATGCCGAGCGAAATCCCCGAACCGCAGATTCGTTCGCCGCACGAGATCAAGGTGCGCCTGCACGCCGCCGGCATCAATCCGCTCGACACCAAGCTGCGCGCCCGCGGCACGTTTTTCCCTGACGCGGCGCGCCCCGTGCTCGGTTGCGACGGCGCGGGGGTGGTGGTCGAAACCGGGGCAGCGGTCACCCGCTTCCGCGCGGGCGACGAAGTCTGGTTCTGCGACGGCGGCCTGGGCGGAACTCAGGGCTGCTACGCGCAGTACAAGGTGCTCGACGAACATATCGCGCGGCGCAAGCCCGCGGCACTCGATTTTTTCCAGGCCGCCGCCGCGCCGCTGGTACTGATCACGGCCTGGGAAGCGCTGCACGATCGCGTGCAGCTCGCACCGGGCGATCGGATACTGGTGCATGCGGCGGCAGGCGGTGTCGGACACGTCGCGGTCCAGCTCGCCAGCATTGCCGGTGCGCGCGTCATCGGTACCGCCGGTACGCGCGAGAAGGCGGATTTCGCCATCGCGCTCGGCGCCGAAACCTGCATCCTGCACCGCGAGCGCGACTTCGTCGCCGATACGCTGGCCTGGAGCGGCGGGCAGGGCGTGGACGTCGCGCTCGACACCGTCGGCGGCGAGGTGTTCAGGCGCAGCGTGGAGGCGGTGGCCCATTACGGCGATCTGGTCACGCTGCTCGAACCGCCGCCGGATCTGTCCTGGAAGGAAGCGCGCAACCGCAACCTTCGCGTCGGCTTCGTGCTCATGCTGACGCCGATGCTGCGCGATCTGCCGGAAACCCGCGCGCACCAGGGCGACATACTCGACCGCTGCGCCGAGCTCATCGATGCCGGCCAGTTGCGCATCCACGTCGACCGCGTGCTGCCCCTCGATCAGGCCGCCGCCGCGCATCGTCTCGTCGAGGGACAGGGGACGATGGGCAAGATCGTGCTCGATACGAGCGCGGCCTGAGCGGAGCAAGCGATGTCGTCAGCGGAATCCGGCAACGGCAAGATCATCCGCCCGCTGTCCGGCCGCGGCGCGACCGGGCAGGTGGACAATCGCTACGCCGATCATGCCCGCCGCGCAGAGGACGATGGCTGGGGAAGCCTCGATGAACCGCTGCCACCGCTGGCGACCACGCTCACCGCCGAGCGCTCGCGCACCGTCATCAGCTACAACGATTCACCCGATGTCGGCTTCGACCGCTCCATCAATCCCTATCGCGGCTGTGAACACGGCTGCGTCTACTGCTTCGCGCGGCCCACGCATGCTTACCTCGATCTGTCGCCCGGTCTCGATTTCGAGACGCGGCTGTTCTACAAGCCCGAGGCGCCGATCCTGCTGCGCCGCGAACTGTCGGCGCGCGGATACCGCTGCGCACCGATCGCCCTCGGCATCAACACCGACAGCTATCAACCCGTCGAGCGGCGCCTGCGCCTGACCCGCGCCATCATCGAAGTGCTGGTCGAGGCGCGCCATCCCTTCACCATCGTCACCAAATCGGCGCTGATCGAACGCGACCTCGATCTGCTCAGCGCCGCTGCCGACCGGCGCCTGGTCACGGTGATGTTTTCCTTCGCCACGCTGCGGCACGAGCTGGCGCGACGCCTGGAACCGCGCGCGGCCGCGCCACAGCGCCGGCTCGAAGCCATGCGCCGCCTGGCCGATGCCGCGGTGCCGGTCGGCGTACTCGCCGCGCCGAGCATTCCCGGCCTGACCGACGAGGAGCTCGATCGCATCCTCGCCGCCGGGCGCGAATCCGGCGCAGTCCATGCCGGCTATGTGCTGCTGCGCCTGCCGCACGAACTCAAGGAGATCTTCCGCGACTGGCTGCAAACGCATGAACCACTGCGGGCGGAGCGGGTGATGGCGCGCGTCCGCGACAGCCACTCGGGGCGCGAATACGACGCCGGCTTCGGGCGCCGCATGACGGGGGAGGGCGAGTACGCCGGCATGATCGCCCAGCGTTTCAGGCGCGCACACCGGCGCCTCGGTTTCGGCGACGCGCCGGCACTCGATTGCAGCGCGTTCCGCCCGCCCGGCGCCGACGGCCAGTTGCACCTGCTGTGAGGATTCAAAACGAAGGCCGACTGCGGCGGCGGGGCATGCGCGCAGAAACCGTTGACGCATAGCGGCTCCCGGTTGCGGAGGGAATGTCCCGCTGCCGCTTTGCCACTGACGACACCGGCTCATCAGCGGCCAGGCATCGCCGGCTAGTCTTTTTCGGGATTGTTGACGCGCAGCAGCTCGCTGTCCCGAACAAAGACTAGCCGACACCGCCCGCAGGATCAGCGGCATGCAGGACGTCGACACCCTCGACCGCCAGCATGCGGGCAAGGCGGATCAGCGGCATACCCAGGATGGCGGTGGGATCGTCGCTTTCCATGCTGTCGATGAGCGCAACGCCGAGCGATTCCGAACGGAAGGAACCGGCGCAATCATAGGGTTCATCGCGCCGCAGATAGACCTCCACGGCATC
The DNA here is from genome assembly GCA_964388175.1 of uncultured Chromatiales bacterium. Classification (GTDB taxonomy): domain Bacteria; phylum Pseudomonadota; class Gammaproteobacteria; order SZUA-140; family SZUA-140; genus JAITWN01. The sequence continues at coordinate 3,601 of CAYLYS010000057.1, forward strand.
GCGCGCCAGCGGCAGGAAATTCACCCGCGTGACCGCCCGCGCCACCTGCCGCCGCCCGCTGCGCGCATCGAGCAGGCAGACCGCGCTCACGAAACGCATGGTTCTGCCCGAAGCGGCCATGAGCTGCGCCAGCGCTGCCTCGTGACTGCCGGGTTTGCCGAGAATGCATCCGTCCAGCAGGCCGACCTGATCCGAGCCGATGATCAGGCCGTCCGGGCGCGTTTCGGCGACTTTTTCCGCCTTGGCTTCGGCCAGCCGCAGCGCCAGCGCTTCCCCGTCCTCGCCGGGCAGGGGCGTTTCGTCGAGCTGGGGGGAAACGATCTCGAAAGCGAGCCCCAGGCGCTGCAGCAGCAGCCGCCGCGTCGCCGAGCTGGAGCCGAGAATCAGGGGGCGGCGTGAGGCCGCGCCGTCGCCCGGGTTTATATTGCTGGGGTTCATGGTGCATCCAGGGGTTGCGGCATCATCGCCGCAGCATAGTCTGAATGACTTATTTTCTTTAGTAAATTTTGACAGTTAGGGGATCTCGCCCTATCATTATGGCCCTATGTCGGGCCGACTTCCGCAGACTTTTCAGCCACTGCGCCTGGCCGGGACCGCAGCCGTTCTGCGCGGCAGCCTGCCGCTGGCGGGCATGGCGCGTCTGGCGACTTATCTGAGCGACGCGACGGGCGCAGTAGAAATCGACCTGCAGTTCGGTATCGACGATCTCGGCACGCACTACGCACAGGGACGATTGCAGACCACGCTCCATCCGGTCTGTCAGCGTTGCCTGCAGGTTTTCGATTGTCCGCTGGACGTGGAAATCCTGCTCGGCATAGTGACATCCGAACAGGCCGCGGCCTTGCTGCCAGAGCAATACGAGCCGCTGCTCATCGCTGAAACAGCGATCGAGCTGAACAGCCTGGTGGAAGACGAATTGATACTGGCGCTGCCGATCGTGCCCATGCACGCACCGGCGCAGTGCCGTTTCGACCGCGAGCTGGTGGACGTGAGCGAGCGGCAATCCCGCGCGGCGGAGAGGGCGACGGAAGAAACCAGGCGCCCGCTGGCCGGGCTGGCCGACATGCTGGAAGGTAAGCGCGACCGCAACTGAACGCGCAAGACATGCACCGTCGAATGCGGTCGCATGACAGGAACACTGAGAGAAGGAGTTATCGAAATGGCTGTGCAACAAAACCGTAAATCGTCTTCGAAGCGCGATATGCGCCGTTCGCATGACAGACTCAAGGCGCCGACGCTGTCCATCGATCCGACCAGCGGCGAGACCCATCTGCGTCATCACATGACGCCGGACGGCTACTTCCGCGGCCGCAAGGTCCTCGAGACCAAGGACGGGGAAATCTAAAGCTTGAGTCTGATTATCGCCCTGGACGCGATGGGCGGTGACCATGGTCCTGCGGTCACCGTCCCCGCTTCGCTTGCCGCGCTGCAGCGGCATCCCGAACTGCATCTGATACTGGTAGGAGATCAGCGCACCCTCGAAGCCGAGCTGGAGCGCCGTGGCGCGCGCGCTCATCAGCGCCTTGCCGTCCACCATGCTTCGCAGCAGGTGGAAATGCACGAGCTGCCTTCGCAGGCGCTGCGCACCAAGAAAGACTCCTCCATGCGCGTCGCCATCAATCTGGTGAAGGAACGCGCCGCCGCGGCCTGCGTCAGCGCCGGCAATACCGGCGCGCTGATGGCGACCGCGCGCTATGTGCTGAAGACGCTGCCCGGCGTCGAGCGGCCCGCGATCATCACCGCCCTGCCGACGATGAAGGGGCACACGCGCATGCTCGATCTCGGCGCCAACGTCGATTCCTGCGCCGACCACCTGTTTCAGTTTGCCGTCATGGGATCGGTGCTGGTCAGCGCCGTGGACAACATTCCCAATCCTTCCGTCGGGCTGCTCAACATCGGCCAGGAGGAAATCAAGGGCAATGAACGCGTGAAGGAAGCCGCGCGCCTCCTCGGCGAAAGCGGTATCATCAATTATGCCGGCTTCGTGGAAGGCAACGACATCTACGAAGGCACTGTGGACGTCATCGTCTGCGACGGTTTCGTCGGTAACGTCGCGCTCAAGACCAGCGAAGGGGTGGCGAGAATGATCACCCATTACATGCGGCAGGAATTCATGCGCACGCCCTTCACGCGCCTGCGTGGCCTGGCTGCCAAGCCGGTGCTGCGCGCGTTTCGCGACAAGATCGATCCCCGCCAGTACAACGGCGCCAGCCTGATCGGCCTGCAGGGCATCGTCATCAAGAGCCACGGCAGCGCCGATGAAATCTCCTTCGCCAACGCCATCAGCGAGGCGGCCTGCGAAGTCATCGAAAATGTGCCGCAGCGCATCGGCCGCCAGCTCGAATCCCTGCTGATGGAAAAACGCGCATGACGATCTATTCGCGCATCGTCGGCACCGGCGGCTACCTGCCGGAAAAAACGCTGGACAACGCCGATCTGGAAAAGCTCGTCGATACCTCGGACGAGTGGATCACCGAACGCACCGGCATACGCATGCGTCACATCGCGGCGCCGGGTGAGACCACCTGCGATCTGGCCGAAGCGGCCTCGCGCCATGCCATCGCGGCGGCGGGCATCGACGCCACCGACATCGATCTGATCATCGTCGCCACCACCACGCCGGACAGGATCTTCCCCAGCACCGCCTGCCTGCTGCAGGAGCGCATCGGCTGCCATGGGGGGCCTGCCTTCGATATCCAGGCGGTATGCACGGGCTTCGTCTACGCGCTCGGCGTCGCCGACAAATTCATCCGTACCGGCAGCGCGCGCTGCGCGCTCGTGGTCGGCGCCGACACGCTGTCGCGCATCATCGACTGGACCGATCGCGGCACCTGCGTCCTGTTCGGCGACGGTGCCGGCGCGGTGATCCTGCGTGCCGACGACGAAGCGGGCATTCTGTCCACGCACCTGCATGCCGACGGCCGCTATCACGAACTGCTGATGGTGCCGGCCGGCGTATCACAGGGCTATGAGCAGGTGCAGGAAGGCCGTGCCTATATCAGCATGCAGGGCAACGAGGTCTTCAAGATCGCGGTCAACACGCTGGAACGCATCGTCGATGAGACCCTGCGCGCCAACGGCCTGCGCAAGTCCGACATCGACTGGCTGATACCGCACCAGGCCAATATCCGCATCATTGCCGCAACGGCGAGAAAACTGAAAATGTCCATGGACAGAGTCGTGGTCACCGTCGACACCCACGGCAACACCTCGGCGGCTTCGATTCCCCTGGCGCTGGACGTCGCCGTGCGCGATGGACGCATACAGCGCGGCGAAACACTGCTGCTGGAAGCATTCGGCGGCGGATTCACCTGGGGATCCGCCTTGGTCAAGTACTAGATGCAAGACTCAAGACGCGGGCCGGGTACCGGAATCCCGCTTCTTGCGCCTTGTATCTGATTCGGCAGAATCTCAACGTGACGGAAAACACATCATTCGCCATCGTATTCCCCGGCCAGGGCTCGCAATCGGTCGGCATGCTCGCCGATCTCGGGCGCGCCCTGCCGGTGGTGCGTGAAACTTTCGACATCGCCTCCGGCGTGCTGGGCTACGATCTGTGGGAACTGACGCAGAACGGCCCGGAAGAAGCGCTCGGCCGCACCGACCGCACGCAGCCGGCCATGCTCGCCGCCGACGTCGCGGTATGGCGCGCCTGGGTCGGACGCGGCGGCGCGCGGCCGCTGCTGATGGCCGGACACAGCCTGGGTGAATACGCCGCACTGGTCTGCGCCGGCGCGCTGTCGTTCGAACATGCCGTGGCGCTGGTCGAGCGGCGCGGACAGTACATGCAGGAAGCGGTGCCGGCCGGGCAGGGCGCGATGGCGGCCGTACTGGGGCTGGAGGACGAGCGGGTACGCACCGTGTGCGCCGAAGCCGCCGCCGGCGACGTGGTCGAAGCGGTGAATTTCAATTCGCCGGGGCAAGTCGTCATCGCCGGCCATGCCGCCGCGGTCGAGCGCGCCATCGAACTGGCGCGGGCCGCCGGCGCCAAGCGTGCGCTGCTGCTGCCGGTGAGCGTGCCTTCGCACTGCGCACTGATGCATCCCGCTGCCGAACGCATGCGCGCGCTGCTCGAAGAAACGCCGTTCGCCGCACCGCGAATCCCGGTGCTGCACAATGCCGACGTGCGCGCCCATGAAGATGCCGCCTCGATCCGTGATGCGCTGGTGCGCCAGCTCTACAGCCCGGTGCGCTGGGTCGAGAGCGTACGCGAGATGGCGGCACGCGGCGCGCGCACGACGCTCGAATTCGGCCCCGGCAAGGTGCTCGCCGGCCTCAACAAACGAATCGACAAGGAACTCGCGGCGAGCTGTGTGCACGATGCTGCCTCGCTCGAGGAAGCACTCGCTTCCCGCGCCGACGGTTCCGCTGCCACGGGGGAAAGACAATGACATTGCAGGGTGAAATCGCGCTGGTCAGCGGTGCCAGCAGGGGTATCGGGCGCGCCGTGGCCGAAGAGCTGGCGCGTCTGGGCGCAGCGGTGGCGGGCACGGCGACTTCGGCAGAGGGTGCGGCCCGCATCGAAAGCTATCTGACCGCCGGCGGCGGCAAAGGCATCGGACTGGTCATGGACGTCACCAGCCAGGCCTCCATCGATGCCGCCCTGCAGGCGGTGGAAACACGCCTCGGCGCATCGCCCGGCATCCTGGTGAACAATGCCGGCATCACCCGTGACAATCTGCTGATGCGCATGAAGGAAGAGGAGTGGGGCAGCATCATCGACACCAATCTCACCTCTGTTTTCCGTCTCTCCAAAGCCTGTCTGCGCGGCATGATGAAAGCGCGCAAGGGACGCATCGTGAACATCGCCTCGGTGGTCGGCTCGACCGGCAATCCGGGACAGACCAACTACGCCGCCGCCAAGGCCGGCGTCGTCGGCTTCAGCAAATCGCTGGCGCGTGAAATCGCCACGCGCGGCATTACCGTCAACGTAGTGGCGCCGGGCTTCATCGATACCGACATGACGCGCGGTCTCGGCGATGCCCAGCACGAGCATCTGCTGCAGCAGATACCCGTCGGCCGGCTCGGCAAAGCAGAGGAAATAGCGGCCTGCGTCGCTTTTCTCGCATCGCCCGCTGCGGCCTATATCACCGGTGAAACCATACACGTCAACGGTGGCATGTACATGGCCTAAGTAGTTATTTTTGAGAGCTTAATGTAAAATCCGCCGGTGCTGTTCGGGGGTGCTTATTTCTCTGGCATCCGCTGCGGGATTCCAATAAAATACCCGCTTCGCAGCGATGGCTGTTATAGATTTCTCGAAGGAGGAAATCGGTATCATGAGCGATAGTATTGAAGAACGCGTCAAAAAGATCGTGGTGGAACAGCTGGGCGTGAAGGAAGAGGAAGTCACCCGCGAAGCATCCTTCGTAGACGACCTTGGCGCTGATTCACTGGACACGGTCGAGCTGGTCATGGCTTTGGAAGAGGAATTCGAATGCGAGATTCCCGACGAAGAAGCGGAAAAGATCACCACCGTCCAGCAGGCGATCGACTTCATCACCAACAACAAGCAAGCCTGATACCGGTCGACGGATCGGCGCTCTCAGCGGCCTGCCGGGCGCCCCATTCCGATGGGTAACCGCACTCCCTATCTCGTTCGCGTGCATGTCTCGAATCCATTCCCGTCCGGCCTCATGAGCATCGGCGCCATTCCTGTCGTCACCGCAGCGAACCGGCGGCGGCAGGCATGGTGCTGCATCGCGCGGATTCCCGCGTGCAGACATCACCAAGAACGACATACAGCCACCCTGGAAAGCAGAAGAGCATGAAGAGACGCGTCGTCATCACCGGTGTAGGCATGGTGAGCCCGGTCGGCCTTACCGTCGATGAATCCTGGGCGAATATCCTCGCCGGCAAAAGCGGCATTGCGCCCATCACGCTGTTCGACACCGCCGCCTACGGTACACGCTTCGGCGGCGCGGTGAAGAATTTCGACATCTCCGCCTACGTCTCCACCAAGGAGGCGCGCAAGATGGATCCCTTCATTCATTACGGGATCGCCGCAGGCAAACAGGCGCTGGAAGATTCCGGACTCGAAGTCACCGAGGCCAATACACACCGCGTCGGTGTCGCCATCGGTTCGGGCATCGGCGGTCTGCCGGGAATCGAAAAGGGGCACGAAGCCTTTCTGAACGGCGGCCCCCGCAAGCTGTCGCCGTTCTTCGTACCCAGCAACATCATCAATATGATTTCAGGCAACCTGTCGATCGCCTGCGGTCTGCAGGGACCCAACATCGCCGTGGTCACCGCCTGCTCGACCGGCACGCACAACATCGGCGAGGCCGCGCGCATCATCGCCTACGGCGATGCCGACGTGATGGTGGCGGGCGGCGCCGAGATGGCCACCTGTCCAACCGGCCTCGGCGGCTTCAGCGCCGCGCGCGCGCTGTCCACGCGCAACGACGATCCCGAGCGCGCCAGTCGTCCCTGGGACCGCGATCGCGACGGTTTCGTGCTCAGCGACGGCGCCGGCGTGGTCGTGCTGGAGGAATACGAACATGCCAAGGCGCGCGGTGCACGCATCTATGCCGAGCTGATCGGCTACGGCATGAGCGGCGACGCCTACCACATGACCGCACCGCCCGAAGACGGCGCCGGTGCGCGCCGCTGCATGCAGAACGCACTGCGCAATGCCGGCCTGAACACGCAAGACGTGGACTACATCAACGCTCACGGCACCTCCACGCCCGCCGGCGACAAGGCGGAAACGACAGCGATCAAATCGGCTTTCGGCGATGATGCCAAGCGTCTCGCGATCAGCTCGACCAAGTCGATGACCGGGCATCTGCTCGGCGCCGCCGGCGGCGTCGAGGCCATCTTCAGCGTGCTCGCCATCCGCGACGGCGTGGCGCCGCCGACGATCAACCTGGACAATCCCGATCCGGAATGCGATCTCGATTACGTACCGCACGAGGCGCGCCGGATGAAGATCGACGTCGCGCTGTCGAATTCTTTCGGTTTCGGCGGCACCAACGCGACACTGGTATTCAGCCGCCTGCGTTGATGGGCGGGACGGTGTCCCGCCGGGAGTCCGTCTTGTTTTCCTATCTGGCTGTTGCCCCCGATCTGCTCGCGCTGCATCGGCTCAAGCCTGAACGTTATCCCTGCCTGCTGGAAAGCACCGGCACCGGCCAGGCGCGTGAGCGCCACGATCTGCTGCTGGTCAGCACGGGCGAGCATCTGACGCTGCGCCAGCCCGGCCTCCTCACCGCCAACGGCGCCCCCATCGGCAGCGGTTTTCTCGATAGCCTCGACCGCTGGTGGCGCTCGTTGCCGCACCCGGCGCATGAGCAGACGCTGCCTTTTCAGGGCGGCTGGTTTCTGTTTCTTTCCTATGAACTGGCGGCGGAAATCGAGCCTCGCCTGCGTTCCCGCATCGCTTGCGCGGATGACGGCGCACTGCCCCTGGCCAGCGCGCTGCGCTGCCCGGCGGCGCTGATCCATGACCAGGCGACGGGACGCACCGCGCTGGTGGCGGAAGCGGGCCACAAAGCCCTGTGCGATGAAATCCGCGCCGACATCGCCGCGCTGCCGCAACAGGAAGGCGAAGACACGCCGCTGGCCTTCGATACGCTGGATGAGGAAGCGCCGCAGCGCTTCCTCGACGGCGTGGAGCGCATTCAGGCATACATTGCCCGCGGCGACGTTTTCCAGGTCAATCTGTCGCGCGCCTGGTCGGCGCGCCTGACGCACGCGGTCGATGATGCCGCGATCTATCGTCGCCTGCGCCGCGTCAATCCGGCGCCGTTCTCGGCGCTGGCGCGTATCGGCGATGCGACGGTGATCAGCTCTTCCCCCGAACGCCTGGTCAGCGTGCGCTCGGGCACCATCGAAACACGGCCGATCGCCGGTACGCATCCGCGCGGCGCCGATCCGGACAGCGATCAGGCGCTGGTCGCCGCCTTGCTCGCTCATCCCAAGGAGCGGGCCGAACACATCATGCTGATCGACCTGGAGCGCAACGATCTCGGCCGCGTCTGCCTGCCGGGCACGGTCCGCGTCGATGAACTGATGACGGTGGAAACCTACGCGCACGTGCATCACATCGTTTCCAATGTGTGCGGGCAACTGCGTCCCGGCACGACACCCGGTGACGTCATCCGCGCCGTCTTCCCCGGCGGCACCATCACCGGCTGCCCCAAGATCCGCTGCATGGAAATCATCGCCGAACTGGAGCACACGGCGCGCGGCGCCTACACCGGCGCGGTGGGCTATCTCGGCCGCAACGGCGATATGGATCTCAACATCCTGATCCGCACGCTGGTCCGTTACGGCGACCGCGTTTCCCTGCGCGCGGGCGCGGGCATCGTCGCCGACTCGGTGGGCGAACGCGAACTCGACGAAACGCGCGCCAAGGCGCGCGGTCTGCTGAGAGTATTCGATGAGCGCTGAACCGCTGCCGCCGGAACTGCTTGCCGCCATCGTCAACGGACATCCCGCGCACGAAATCAGCCTGCTCGATCGCGGCCTGCACTATGGCGATGGCCTGTTCGAAACGCTGGCGGTCAAGGAGGGCAGGGCGCAGCTCTGGGAACGTCACCTCGCCCGTCTGGAGCAGGGATGCCAGCGCCTGCATTTCCCGCCGCCCGACGGCGCCGCCCTGCACGATGAAGCCCATGCCCTGTGCACCGGCCATGAACGCGCCGTACTCAAGATCCTGTGGACGCGCGGCAGCGGCGGACGCGGCTACCGTATAGATCGTGGTATAGATCGTGGCATCGATCACGGTAAAGCGGCGGCGGCGCGCCAGACCCGCGCCCTGCTGCTGTACCGCGCGCCCGACTATGGCGCGGCGCCGCGGCGCGCGGGCATCGCGGTGCGTTGCTGTGCTACGCGCCTCGGCGCCAATGCCGCGCTGGCCGGCATCAAGCATCTCAACCGCCTGGAACAGGTGCTGGCGCGCGACGAGTGGAGCGATGCCGGTATCGCCGAAGGGCTGATGCGCGATACGCATGGCCGCGTGATCTGCGCTACGGCAAGCAATGTCTTCGCCGTCCGCGACGGCGCGCTGCTCACGCCCGTGCTGGACGAATGCGGCGTGCACGGCGTGATGCGCGGACTGATCATGGAAACGGCTGCTTCCTGGGGCATGGCGGTGCATCAAACGGCATTGCGGATGGAGGATCTGTTCGCCGCCGAGGAAGTCTTTCTCAGCAACAGTCTGTTCGGCGTGTGGCCGGTCCGGCGCATCGACGAGATCGCGCTGAAGCCTGGCGCGCTGGCGCAGCGGCTTGCCGAAACGCTCGCACCTTTTCATTTGTCGCCGCCATGAACATGAACAGGATGACGATACGGTTTGCGGGCACCGTTTTTTCCCCTAAGCTGAACGGATGGCGAAACGAACGATGAAGCGATGGATCAGCAGGGTAGCGGGCATGCTCATCATCGCCGCCAGCTTCACGCTGGGCTGGCTGCTGCTGGATTTCCAGCACTTCCTGCACGCACCGCTGGCCAATGTCACCCAAACCGAAGGATACGAGGTCGCGCCCGGCAGCAATCTGACCGGCGTCGCCCGCGATCTGCAGCAGCGCGGCTATCTGCGTCATGCCCGCTATCTGGTCTGGTATGCGCGCTGGCTCGGCAAGGCCGACACCATCGTCGCCGGCGAATATCTGCTGCTGCCGGGCATGACGCCGGTCGGCCTGCTGGAAAAGCTCACGGTGGGCGACGTACAGCGCTACACGCTGACCATCCCCGAAGGCTGGACCTTCCGGCAGTTGCTGCAGCTGCTGCGCAGCCATGAAAAAATCACCCGGACGCTGGCGCCCGAGCTCGATGACGATGCGATCATGAGTCTGCTGGGCTTGCCCGGCGTGCATCCCGAAGGCCAGTTCTTTCCCGACACTTACCAATTCATCGCCGGCACCAGCGACATCGCCCTGCTGCGCAGCGCCCATGGCGCCATGCAGCAGGAGTTGCAGCGCGCCTGGGAAGCGCGCGCCCCCGACGTGCCGCTGGCGACACCTTACGAAGCGCTGATCCTCGCATCGATCATCGAGAAGGAAACCGGCGCCGTGGAAGAGCGCGAACGCATCGCCGGTGTATTCACGCGGCGCCTGCGCATGAACATGCGTCTGCAGACGGACCCGACGGTGATCTACGGTCTCGGCGAGAACTTCGCGGGCCGTCTGCGCTATCGTGATCTGCGCAGCGACACACCGTACAATACCTACACCCGGCGCGGCCTGCCGCCGACGCCGATCGCGCTGCCCGGCGCCGCCGCGCTGCGGGCAGCGGTCAATCCGGCGCCGGGCGAAGAGATCTTCTTCGTTTCGCGCGGCGACGGGACACATTATTTTTCAGTCACCCTGCAGGAACACGAGGCAGCCGTGCGCAAGTATCAATTGGGAATGACGGACGAAACACTGCCATGACCGCCTGGCCATCGAACCGGCGCTTCATCACCGTCGAAGGGGTGGAGGGCGCGGGCAAGAGCAGCAATCTGCAGTTCATGCGCGAGCTGATCGAAAACACCGGCGGCGACGTGGTGGTGACGCGCGAACCGGGCGGAACGGCCCTGGGCGAGGAGCTGCGCGCCGTGCTGCTCGGCCACCGCGAAGACGGCATGTCGGCGGCGGCGGAGCTCCTGCTCATGTTCGCCGCACGCGCGGAACATCTGGAACGCGTGATCCTGCCGGCGCTCCGCGCCGGTCAGTGGGTGCTCTGCGACCGCTTCACGGACGCCACCTACGCCTATCAGGGCGGTGGCCGCGGCATCGCGCGCGAACGTATCCGGACGCTGGCGGAGTGGGTACATCCGGATTTCAATCCGGCGCTGACGCTGCTGCTCGATATACCGGTCGAGCAGGGGCTGGCACGGGCAGGGCAGCGCACCGAGCCGGACCGCTTCGAAAGCGAACGGACGGAGTTCTTCGACCGTGTCCGCCAGGACTATCTGCGGCAGGCGGAACAGGAACCGGCGCGCTATCGCATCGTCGATGCCGCCGCCACACCGGCCCAGGTACAGGCGCGCATCCGGAATATGCTCGAACCGTGGCTGCTGACGAACTGAACGCCGAAGCGAACGCGCTGCTGCCATGGCACGGCGAGCAATGGGCGCGCCTGGGCGAAGCCGTGCAGCAGCAGCGCCTGCCGCATGCCCTGCTGCTGCAGGGACCGGCCGGCGTGGGCAAGCACCGCTTCGCGGAACTGTTCGCACGCGCGCTGCTGTGTCGTCAGCCCGATAGCGCGGGCCTGCCTTGCGGTGCCTGTGAATCCTGCACGCTGATCCGCGCCGGCAATCATCCGGATCTGCGCCACTGCGAACCCGAGATCGATGCCCGCTCCGAAAAGGAAAAGGATTCGATCGGTATCGAGCAGATCCGCGAGCTCGGCGCCTTCATGGCGATCAAAAGCCATCGCGGCGGCAGCAAGATCGTCATTGTCCGACCGGCTGAAAAATTAAACATAAATGCATCCAATGCATTGCTGAAAACACTTGAGGAACCACCTCAGGGAGCATTGCTGATCCTGATCAGTGCCCAGCCGAGCCGCCTGCCGGCAACCGTACTCAGCCGCTGCCAGCGGCTGCGCTTTGCACCGTGCACCGACACTGCCGCTCGCGACTGGCTTGCCGCACGCCTGCCCGAGGGTCAGGATGCCGCCGTTCTGCTGGCACTGTCCGCGGGCGCACCGCTGACGGCGCTGGCGATCGGCGCGCAAGGCCTGCAGCGCCGGACCGCGATGCTCGACGATCTGGAAGCACTGACGGCGAATCGGGCCGACCCACTGGCGATTGCCGAGGCCTGGTTAAAGTTCGGAGTGAAAGAATCGCTATATTGGCTATACGTCTGGCTGGCCGACATGATCCGGCTGCGAACGAGCGCACAGCCGCCTCACATGAGCAACCCCGACCAGCGCGAACGCCTGCGCCTGCTCGCGGCCGATGCGCCGCCCGAGCGCCTGCACCGGCTGCTGAGCAAGGTCGAAGCGGGACTGCGGCTGGCGGAAGGGCAGAGCAATGCACAGCTGCTGCTGGAAGACATCCTGCTTGCGCTGACACCGGAAAAAAATAGACAAACATCATGAAAAACAAAAATATGAAAAATACTCATGATGCCCAACCGCATGACATCCACAACGCATGAGCGAAGAAAAACAGGCCGCTCCATCCCCCAGCGCTCCGCGCCAGGGCATTCTGTCGCTGGCGATCAAGGATAAGGGTTCGCTGTATTCCGCCTATATTCCCTTCTTCAAGGGTGGCGGCATTTTCATCCCCACCAACAAACCCTACGCGCTCGGTGACGAGGTTTTCATTCTGCTCACGCTGATGGAGGAAACCGAGAAAATGCCCGTGGTGGGGCAAGTGGCCTGGATCAATCCCAAGGATGCCCAGGGTCACTTCGTACCCGGCATCGGCGTACGCTTCACGGACAAGGACGGTGAAGCGGTGCGCAACAAGATCGAATCCTACCTCGGCGGCGCACTGAAATCGGACCGTATGACGCACACGATGTAAACGCCGTCATTGCCTGCCTATCGCCTGCCCACACCTTACATGGACGGGCAGGAACGGGATGGTTAGAATGCACGGGTACCGTCATTCGTGTGCTCAATGGATACGACCAGGCCGCCCCGGACCGCCACCGCCCACACCCCCGCAAGCGATCGTTCCATCGAGGCTGTTCCGCCGGCGCTCTGGCATGCGCTGACGGCGGACGAAATCCAGGCTCGCCTGCATACCAGCGCCCAGGGACTGGACGAGGACGAGGCGCACCGGCGCCTGCAGGACTTCGGACCCAACCGGTTGGCGCCGCCCAAACGCCGTGGCCCGCTGCTGCGGCTGCTGCTGCAGTTCCACAACATCCTGCTCTACGTCATGCTCGGCGCCGCCGTCATCACCGCCGCCATCGACCATTGGGTCGACACCGCCGTCCTGCTGGCGGCGGTGCTGATCAATGCCATCATCGGCTTCATCCAGGAAGGCAGGGCGGAGAGCGCGCTGGACGGCATCCGCTCCCTGCTGTCGCCGCATGCGACCGTGATCCGGCGCCAGGGACGGCGGGAAATCGACGCCGCCGATCTGGTACCGGGCGATATCGTCCTGCTCGCATCGGGAGACCGTGTCCCGGCGGATCTGCGCCTGATCGCGGTGAAGGAGTTGCGGGTGGAGGAGGCCGCGCTGACCGGAGAGTCGCAGGCGGTGCGCAAGCACAGCGCGCCGGTCGCCGCCGACGCGCCCCTCGGCGACCGCCTCAGCATGGCCTACTCGGGCACGATGGTGGTCTACGGCCAGGCCACCGGCATCGTGGTCGCCACCGGCGCCGTCACCGAGCTCGGCCAGATCAACCGGATGCTCGCCGGCATTCCCCATATCACCACGCCGCTGCTGCGCCAGATCAATCATTTCGGCCGCTTTCTCGCGCTGGTGATACTGGTCATGGCCGCGCTGACCTTCGTCATAGGAACGCTGTGGCGCGGCCATCCGCCGACGGACATGTTCATGATGGTGGTGGCGCTGGTGGCCTCGGCCATTCCCGAAGGCCTGCCGGCGATCATGACGGTCACGCTGGCGCTCGGCGTGCAGCGCATGGCGCGCCACCGCGCCATCATCCGGCGCCTGCCCGCGGTAGAGACCCTGGGTTCGGTCACCGTGATCTGCTCCGACAAGACCGGCACGCTGACGCGCAACGAGATGACGGTG
>CAYLYS010000058.1:0-3860 GCA_964388175.1 uncultured Chromatiales bacterium
CATAACAACGTCGTCCGGCGAGGCCTCAACCCGACCCCGCTTGGGTTTATGGCGTCAGCTTCAGCAGCCCGCCCTTGCCGCCGCGCGTACCGTCTTCCAGCAGCCAGATCGCGCCGTCGGGGCCCTGCTCGACCTCACGGATGCGCCGCTGCATATCGAATCGCTGCGCTTCGCGCGCGCGCTCCCCGTCGAACTCTATGCGCACCAGCGATTGCGACGACATGCCGCCGATGAAGCCATCGCCCTTCCAGTCCGAAAACAGATCGCCGTCGTAGATGATAAAGCCCGCCGGCGAAATGACCGGCGTCCAACTGATCACCGGAGCGCGGAACTCGGGGCGGGTATCATGATCGGGAATCGGCGTGCCATCGTAGTGATTGCCTTCGGATACGATCGGGTAGCCATAGTTGGCGCCCTTCTCGATGCGGTTGAGTTCATCGCCGCCTTTCGGTCCCATTTCATGGGCCCAGAGCTGTCCTTTCGCGTCGAATGCCAAGCCCAGAATATTACGGTGACCCAGGCTCCAGACCTGCGCGGCAACGCCGCCCTGGTCGGCGAAGGGATTGCCCTCGGGCGCGCTGCCATCGTCGTTGAGGCGCACGATCTTGCCGAGGTTCGTCGTCATGTCCTGCGCCGGATCGAACTCCTTGCGCTCGCTGGAGCTGATCCACAGCATGCCGTCGCGGTCGAAGACGATACGATAGCCGAAGTGCCCATCGCCGCTCTTCTTCGGTGTCTGGCGCCAGATCACTTCGAGATCCTCGAGCGCACCGCCGCCCTGATCGTCCAGCGCCAGGCGGGCACGCGCCACTGCCGCACCGAGGCCGCCGTCACCGGACTCCACATAGCTGATATAAACGAGATCGTTATCCTCGAACGCCGGATGCAGCACCACATCGCCGAGACCGCCCTGCGCCACGTGAACCACCTCGGGCACGCCGCTGATGGTGCCTTTGGTGTTGCTGCCGAGATCCAGAAGACGCAGCGTACCGCCCATCTCGGTCACCAGCAGGCGGCCGTCCGGAAGAAAGGTCATCGCCCAGGGTGAATCGAATTCCGTCACTTCGGTGATCGAGAAACCGCTGGCGGATTCGTCGGCTGCGGATACAGCCACCGGCGCCTCGCCTGTGGCATTCGTGCTCGTCGTGTCATTGCAGGCGGACAGCAGTCCGATGGCGGCGATCAGTGCCAGTGAATGTCTGAACGGGATCATGTTCGCTCCTTCTGGCTGTGCAGGAAAAACCGGCCGGCACCATGCGTGCACCAAGCGCCTTCACTACCAGCTTTCGGACTGCGGGGCCGGCGCACGAAACTGTGGTTCCTGCCGGTTGAGGCATCAATCCTCACCCCGAACCACTTCAGCGTCAAGCAAGTCGGGCGGAATCCGGGCACTCGCTTGACCCTAGCATCTACGCAGAAATGCGTACTTCAGAACATCACAGTGAGCTGTGGATAGCGAGGATGTCAGCCTCATCTGCTAGAAATGAGCGTTGATTCTCGCGCAGTGGTTACGCAAGCTCTTCTCTCGTCCGACTGATAGCAAGGAGAGCCTGCCAGCAAAATTGCAGCAGGAGCTTGCGATGAAAAAAGATCCGATTCGCCGAGACGCAGATCGTTGCAATCCTGAAGTCCGCCGATGGTGAGAATCAGGATTCGCTCGGAAAACGGCTGGCGCAGCACTGCCGAGCCAGCCGTTCCAATCCGAAATCAGATCTCCGAAATCAGATCCGGGAAAGCAACGGCCGATCAGCCACCGGCCCGCGCCCCGATCGCGCCGCTCCAGCCGAGGTAACTGTGCGCACCGCGCACCGTGGTCAGGAACCAGTTGTCGTCATTGTGCAGCAGCTCGCGCAGCAGCGCGTTGTTGAGAGCATGACCGGAGCAATGGCCGACGAACCGGCCCATGATCGGCGCGCCCGCGAGCGCCAGGTCGCCGATCGCATCCAGGATCTTGTGACGCACGAACTCGTCGGGATGACGCAGCCCCTCCGGATTGACGATGCCGCCGTCGTTGATCAGCACCGCGTTCTGCAGCGAGCCGCCCTTGACCAGACCCAGCTTGCGCAGTGTATCGACCTGATCCTGGAAACCGAACGTACGGGCGTCGGCCAGCTCTCTTTCGAACGACTCCCGGTCCAACGGAACCGACAGCTGCTGACGTCCGATGGCGCCGGCCTCGAACTCGATGGTCATGTCCATCGAGGGATGGGCATCCGGTATCAGCGCCGCCGCCTTTCCATTCTCCTCGACACGCACCGGCCGGCGGACCACGATGACCTTGCGCTCCTCGCGCTGCGGGCAGATGCCTACGTGCCGGATCAGACGTATGAAGGGCTCCGCGCTGCCGTCCAGGATCGGAACCTCGGCACCGTTCAACACGATACGCGCATTGTCGACGCCGCTGGCGTGCAATGCGGCCATCAGATGCTCGATCGTGGCGACCTTGACGCCGAAGCGGTTCGATACGGTCGTCGACAGGCGCGTATCCGTGACGGCGTTCCAGCGCGCGGGAACCTCCGCGTGACCGACCGGCACATCCTGACGGACGAAAATATAGCCGGTGTTCGCCGGCGCCGGCTGGACCATCATGCTGATCATCAGACCGCTGTGCAGACCGGGGCCGACGAAATTGATCGGACCGTTCAGCGTGTGCTGGAAATGGTGATTGGGCATGTGCATTGCGTTCTTCTCCTATCCTCGGTTCCGACAGGATTCAGAATACGGCTCATCCGCCGCCGGCGCCGGTCGCGCCACGCCACTCGCTTGTCCCCGCCTTGTCATTTGCCGCCAACCGTTTATCCTTCGGTGACAAAGGCTCATCACCGGATATCCCGATGTCATCGACCACACTCTCATCCTGGGCGCGGCTGGTCTGGGAAGAATTGCAGCAGCGCGATATCGACGCGCATGCCATTTTCACCGAGGCGGATCTCGACCCGGCCATGCTGCAGGATCCCAATGCGCGCTTCCCGGCGACGCGGATGGCGCATCTGTGGCAACTGGCCGAGGAGCGCTCCGGCGATCCCGCGATCGGCGTTGCCATCGGCATGCGCTGGAACCCTACGACCTTTCACGCGCTCGGCTACGCCTGGCTCGCCAGTGCGACCCTCGCCCAGGCGTTTCACCGGCTCGCCCGCTACAGCCGCCTGATCAACGATGCCAGTGAGTTCACGCTGACGACGACCGGAACGAATTACCTGATTACCGGTGTGGTCAAGGATCCCGGTTTCGTGCTATCCCCGGTCACCACCCAAGCGACGACCGTCGCGGTCGTCAAAATGTGCCGCATGGTGCTGGGAGAATCCTTCAGCCCGGTCGAGGTACAGTTTCCGTTCGCGCCGACCGCCGCCACCCTCGCGCTCGAAACCAATCTGCGCGCGCCGCTGAGATTCGGCTGCGACCGGGCCGGCATGCTCATCGACCGGCAGGACATGGAGCGGCCGCTGTCCACCTCCAATCCCGAACTCTCCCGCAGCAGCGAAGAGATCGCGATGAAATACCTGAGCCGACTGAATCAGCAGCAGCTTGCCCAGCAGGTGCGCCGGCACATCATCGAGGCGCTGCCTTCGGGCCGGATCAAGGAAGAGGACATCGCCGCGGAACTGCACCTGAGCACGCGCACGCTGCAGCGGCGGTTGCTCGACGAAGGTGTGAATTTCAGTGAACTGTTGCAGGCCATCCGCCGGGAACTGGCGCAGAGCTACATCGACGACAGCCAACTCAACGTCAGCGAGATCGCCTACCTGCTGGGATTCTCGGATCAGGCCAATTTCACACGGGCATTCAAACGCTGGTTCGGCGCCACGCCCAGCGACTGGCGCCAGCGGAAGACAGCAAGCTGACGTCGAACGCCTTTGCCG
>CAYLYS010000058.1:3960-16430 GCA_964388175.1 uncultured Chromatiales bacterium
TGCCGCCGCCCGCCGGACTAGCCCGCCAGCCTGGCCGCGAGACTGATCTCGGTACCGGCCAGTGCCTGGGACACCGGACAACCCGCCTTGGCGGCATCGGCCTGCTGCTGGAAAGTTTCCTCGTCGATGCCGGGCACGCTCGCCTCGCAAACCAGATGGCTGGTGGTGATCCTGAAACCGCCATCATGCGGCGCGATCGTCACCTGCGCCGTCGCATCGACGTATTCAGGCTTGAAACCCGCATGCTCCAGCATCAGCGTCAGCGCCATGGCAAAGCAGCCGGCATGCGCCGCGCCGAGCAGTTCCTCCGGATTGGTTCCCTTGCCTTCCTTGAAACGCGATGCGAACGAGTACGGCGCCTGCAGCGTACCGCTGCCGGTCTCCACCCGCCCACTGCCCTGCTCGATACCACCTTCCCATCGCGCGTGCGCCGTTCTGGTCGTCATGATGTACCTCCTGTCCTGTCGGTCAGGACATCCTAGGCCATTACCCCCACCGTTTCGATCCGCAGGGCAACGTACCTGCCGCCGAATCCCGGCGAGCGCCGCCTCGCCAAGACCTCCCGCCGCGTCTATTGAAAGCACATGATTCAAAATCCAGACCCCGGCTGCTTCAGAAACTCAATTTCTTCAGCGCTGGAAGTGCGCCCGAGAATCTGATTCCGATGCGGATAACGGCCGAATCGGTCAATGATCGCTTTATGCTTCAGTTCAAACTCATAGCTGTATGGCGACGCATACTCACGATAAAGAATCTCCGCCTCTGCGTGAACAAGTCTCGATTCACTGTGCATATATGGCAAAAACAGAAACCCGCGCTCAACTGGCGAAAGCACCTCGTGCACCTCAGCAGCAACCGCCTCTTTAGCCAGAACCAATGCCATTGGATCTTGCGCAAATGCCGCTGGCGTATGCCGATAAATGTTCCGCGAGAACTGGTCCAGCACGATGATTTCTGCGAGTCGGCCTTTTGCTTCCTTGCGCCAGGAAGAGAGCTCTCCCCGCATGGCCTGACGCAAAATCCGATGAAAGCGGTCTTCGATTTGCCTGTCGAATTCGGGATCAGCCGTCCACCACTGCTGTGGTTCTATTTCCTCAAACCAGAAATCAAGAATCTCGCTGTACATTTCGACACCGGCTCTCTCTGGCATCAGGGGGATAACGCCTGAATTAAGCCAACCTATGCCGAAGACCCGGATAGCTGAGCCATACAGGAGACGCCTCTGAGACTCTCTTGTAAACAACTGAGATGTAGGACGCTTGAAGCTCGGCGAACGCGGACTCAAGGTCGACCATTTGATTCTCCATGATATGCGCTTCAGGGCGACTGCGTGCGCCGCCTAACGGCAAGGTTCAGCGGCGGAACGAAGCGCTGCATCCGCACTCAGGGTCAGGTGGTCAAGTGCGCTGTGCGGTCGATTCTGGTTGTAGTCGATCCGCCATGCTTCGATCTTGTCGCGCATGTCGGCCAAGGACGAGCAGGAACACGCGATCCAGGCTGGTTACGAGGCCGCTAGCGTCGCCCTACCCCATATCATGGCTGGGGGTCTGAGCCGCCTGCCAGTGTCGCACCACCGACGCCCACCCCCACGCCGGCACCACCACCGGCGCCACCGTCGCTCCGTCCACCGCCTTTACCACGGGCATCGGCACCGCGCTTGCTGGCACTGCCGCCAGCACCGACGCGTAACGGCCCCTGGCTCGGGATTGCCGTATCCGCCGGGATCGGTGTCAAGTCCAAGGCCTTGCGGATGAAATCGCGCAGCGAGATCACCAGCGCAGCCATCTCGACATTGTGCCCGGCCACCATGTCGCTGGCCGCCTGCGCCGCGAGCCGCACCTGTTCCTCGGTACCTAACAGGATGACATCGGAAAGCGCCGTCTCGACGGCATCGCGGATGCGTCGGCTGCGCTCGGAAGCACTGGCCAGGACATCAAGATCGTCGTCCGTGCCGGCATTCTGGCGCAGGTCGCGCAGATGCATCGGATCGACTGCAAGCTTGCCCGTGAATGACCCGCCCAGAGTCTTGTAGGCAGCGATAAGCACCTTCAGGCGTTCATTGATCTGGCGGTTCTCGCGTTCGCGCCGACGCTGGAAGGTCTGCATGAACACAAGCCGGATTCCGACGACCACGAACGACACCAGCACCAGGCCGATGAGCGTGACCAGGATGGCCGACCAGGAGCTGAAATCGAAGAGGCCGCGCATCGGTTACTACCGCCAGCAGTCAGGGAACGACAGTATCTCACAGTATCCTAGCGATCCGAACTGGAGAGCATCTATTGCGAACATCTTCAGCGCTCAACTCCAATCAGACCTCACTCCCGTCTGCGCCGGCTGCCGCCACGCTTCCTCCATCATTTCGTATGTCACCCGGCCGAAGAGGAGGGCATCGGCCCGGTCGGCTGGAGCGAACTGTCAGCTGCGAATGCGGGAATCACGCTCAAGCACCCAGCAGCGAGGATTATTTGTGAAGCCGACGTGCTCATAGTAATTATTTGCCGCAGGAGCTGCGATGAGAATCAGCTTGCACCGTGGGCCGAGCTGATTTTGAGTGATGACTTGCAACTGCCTGCCGATACCGCTCTTTTGAAAAGATTGACAGACGGCGAGATCGGACAAATAGCAGGCGTAATGGAAATCGGTCATTGAACGGGCAATGCCTACCAGCCTGTTTGACTCCCAGGCACTTATGGTCAAGTTGCTATTTGCAACCATGCCCTCCATGCACTCGCGATCATGGATTGGCCGACGCTCACCCAAGGTTGATCTGACCAGCAAATCAATGAACTGATCCGCACTTATGGGAGCGTTGATTTTATACTCGATGCTCATGGCTTCCTGTTACAGCTAACGGCCTAGCTCACTGACGGACTTGACGCCGCAAAGCAGCGGCAAGACCATCCGATGGAGCGCCTTGTCGGGCGCCAATACTCCCTACTTTGCCTGCTCCTTCGCCTCCACATACCGCCCGAAGTTGTCCGAAATGGCCTGCCAACCTGCTCGCTGCATTTCCGGCGGGTTCTCGGTTTCCGCGTCGAACGTTGTTTTAACGCTAACGCTGTCGCCGTGCTTCACAAACTCCACCCTTGCTTCCCGACCGTCGCTCATCCGGTATTCAATGATGCTGTGAGGCACAATGCGGGTGTATGTACCCTCGAAGTCAAAGCCCATGCTGCCATCCTTGGCTTCCATCCGCGACAAGAACTTCCCTCCTTCGCGCAGATCAACGGTGCTCCGTGTCGTATGCCAGTCGTCCTGCGCAGTATTCCACCGCTTGATGTCGTCCGGGTTGTTCCATGCATCCCAGACGCTGTTCAGCCTGGATTTTACTACGGTCTCAATGGTGATTTTCATCGGCGTCTCCTTAAGGTAATGCCCGTTAGCGGACCCTCTATGGCCGAACGGAGAAAGAGATTCGACCGGTGCCCAAGTTTTTAGCGCCCGACGATCAGCATGCAGCGGCTACGTGCCGCGTTGTCCGCTGCATGCCGCTGTTAGATCACTGGCTTCTAGCCACGAACCGCCGCTTCGATCACGGCGACGTCTATTTTTTTCATCGTCATCATTGCATCGAACGCCCGCCTGGCGGCGGAGAGATCGGAGCTGGTATATGCCCTGATCAACGCGATTGGCGTGATTTGCCAGGAGATCCCCCACTTGTCTTTGCACCAACCGCACTCGCTTTCTTGGCCGCCGTTGCCGACGATCGCATTCCAATACCGATCGGTCTCGGCCTGATCTTCCGTGGCAACCTGGAACGAGAACGCTTCATTGTGCTTGAACGCGGGCCCACCGTTCAGACCCAGGCAGGGAATACCCATCACGGTGAACTCGACCGTCAATACGTCCCCTTGCTTGCCCGACGGAAAGTCGCCCGGCGCGCGATGCACCGCGCCGACGGACGAATCGGGAAAGGTCTTGGCGTAGAACAGCGCTGCTTCCTCGGCATCGCGCTCGTACCAAAGGCAAATCGTGTTCTTTGCGATCTTGGTCATGATGGTCCTCCGTCGCAATCAGCAATAGAGTCTGATCCGCCCGCTACGCCTTCGCCTTCGCCACGTGGATCGCGCGCCCGTATACGCCGAGCGCTGCCTCATGGAAGACTTCGGAGACGGTGGGATGGGCGAACATGGTCATGCCGATGTCCTCGCTGCTGGCGCCGAACTCCATCGCGATCACGGCGCCCGCGATCAGTTCGGACGCATTCGGCGCGATCATGTGCACGCCGAGGATGCGGTCGGTCTCGGCATCGGCGAGCACCTTGATCAGGCCGGCGGTTTCGCCGTGGGCGTGCGCGCGGGCGTTGGCGGCGCAGGGGAACAGGCCGACGCGATAGGCGCGGCCTTCGGCTTCCAGCGCCTGCTCGCTGGCGCCGGCCCAGGCGATCTCGGGCCGGGTATAGATGACGGCGGGAATGATGTCGTAATTGACGCGCGCCTCGCCGCCGGCGATGCGTTCGGCCACCATCACGCCCTCTTCCGCGCCCTTGTGCGCCAGCATCGGCCCACGCACCAGATCGCCGACGGCGTAGACGCCGGGCACATTGCTCAGGCAGTGCTGATCGACATGCACATAGCCCCATTCGTCGAGCAGCAGTTCGGTCTCACCGGCAAACAGCCCTTCGGTATTGGGCTGACGGCCGACGGCGACGATGAGGCGATCGAATTTCTCCGCATGCTCGTCGCCGGCATCGTCCTGATAGATCAGCTCGGCCTTGCCGCGCTTGACCACCGAGCTCATCACACGCGCGCCGAGGCGGATGTCGAGCCCCTGCGCACGGTAGAGGCGCAGTGCTTCGCGCGCGATCTGGCGATCGCATATCTTGAGGAATTCCGGCTGCGCTTCGAGCAGCACCACTTCCGCGCCGAGCCGGCGCCAGACGCTGCCGAGCTCCAGGCCGATGACACCGGCGCCGATGATGCCGAGTCGCTTCGGCACGCGGTCGAAGGCGAGCGCGCCGCTGGAATCGACGACGATGTCTTCATGCAGCGGCGCGGTGGCCAGCTCGACCGGGCGCGAGCCGGCGGCGAGAATGACGTGCTCGGCTTCGAGCACCATGGCGGCAGTACCGTCGCGCGGGGTGAATTCGACGCGCCGGCTGGGCAGCAGGCGACCGCGACCGCTGAAGCCGTGGACACCGTTGACCTTGAACAGCGTGGTGATGCCCTGCGTCATCTGCGCCACGATGCGCCGCTTGCGCGCCATCATCGCGGCGAGATCGAGCCGAACCTTGTCGCTGCGGATGCCCCACTCGGCGTATTCGCCGCCGACGCGCTCATAGGCCGCGGAGGCTTCGAGCAGCACCTTGGAAGGAATGCAGCCGACATTGAGGCAGGTGCCACCGGGCGCCGGCTGGTCGTCGGCACCGGTGCCGTCATCGATGCAGGCGACGCGCAGGCCGAGCTGCGCACCGCGGATCGCCGCCGCGTAGCCGGCCGGGCCGGCGCCGATGACGACGAGATCGAATCGTTTGTCCATGGCGCTCATTTCCCTCTCTCCGCCCTTTCCCTCTCTCCGCCGGGCATCCGGCGCGGACGCTCAGATTTCGAGCAGCAGACGCGCCGGATCCTCGAGCAGATCCTTGATCGCCACCAGGAACTGCACCGCCTCACGGCCGTCGATCAGGCGGTGATCGTAGGACAGGGCGAGATACATCATCGGCCGCGCCACGATCGCGCCGTCCTCGACCACCGGACGCGGCTGGATGCGATGCATGCCGAGGATCGCGCTCTGCGGCGGATTGAGAATCGGCGTCGACAGCAGTGAACCGAATACGCCGCCGTTGGTGATGGTGAAAGTGCCGCCGGTGATTTCCTCCAGCGACAGCGAGCCCGCCTGCGCCTTGTCCGCGAAGGCGGCGACGCGGCGCTCGATCTCGGCCATGCCGCAGCGGTCGGCATCACGCAGCACCGGCACCACCAGGCCGCGCGGCGAGGCGACGGCGATGCCGATGTCGAAGAAGCCGTGGTAGACCACGTCGCTGCCCTCGAGCGAAGCGTTGATCACCGGATAACGCTTGAGCGCCTCGACCGAGGCCTTGACGAAGAAGGACATGAAGCCGAGCTTGACGCCGTGCTCCTGCTCGAAGCGCTCGCGGTAGTGCTGGCGCAGCTGGATCACAGGCTGCATGTTCACTTCATTGAAAGTGGTGAGAATGGCGGCAGTGTGCTGGGCTTCGACCAGGCGTTCGGCGATGCGCGCGCGCAGGCGCGTCATCGGCACACGGCGCTGGGGACGCTCCTGGGCCTGCTCCTCAGCCGGAAAATCGATGACCGCAGGCGCTGCCGATGCGGCGGTCTGTACCCGTGCTGCCGCGGGCGGCGGTTCCGATATTGAGGCTGACGGCGCCGATGATGCTGACGGCGCCGATGGCGCTGACGGTGCCAGTGACGCCGGCGGCGGCGATGCGGATGCCGATGTGGATGCCCGTGTCGATGTCGATGCTGGTGCTGCTATCGGCTCAGGCGGCGTAGCATCAGCCGCGAGCGTGCGCAGCACGTCCTCCTTGAGCACGCGGCCACCCTTGCCGCTGCCGGTCACCGCCCCCGGCGCCAGGCCGTGCTCGGTCATCAGCTTCTGCGCCGACGGGCTGACGATCGCCGCGGCCGCGGCATCGGCGCCGTTGCCTGCGGCTGAACGCGGACGCTGCTCGGCCGTCGCCTCCGCACGGGATTCGATGCGCGCCAGCACCTGGCCCGCCGTCACCGTCGTGCCCTCCTGCTGCAGCACTTCGGCGAGCGTGCCGTCCGCCGGCGCCGGCACTTCGAACAGCACCTTGTCGGTCTCGATGTCCACCAGCGCTTCGTCGCGCTTGACCATCTCGCCCGGCTGCTTGTGCCAGGCGGCGATGACGCCGTCGGTGACGGATTCGGGAAATCCCGGTACTTTCACCTCAGTCAGCATGGCTCGTCCCTGTCATTCTCGCGCCCATCCCATCGTCCTCGTCACAGATTGTCCCCCGGACCAAAGGCATCGTCCACCAATTGGCACAATTGCCTGATGTGCAGTTGCGGATAGCCGACCGCGGGTGCCGCCGAAGACGGCCGGCCGGCATACACGATGGTGCCCCGCGGCAGCGCCGCGCGCAGGCGATGTTCGCTCGGATGCCAGGCGCCCTGGTTCTTCGGCTCTTCCTGGCACCAGACGAACGCCGTGGCGGCGCCGTAGCGCGCGAGCGTCTCGCCGAGCTCCGTCGCCGGAAAAGGATAAAGCTGCTCCAGCCGGACGATGGCGACCTCGTTGCGGCCGTCGCTGCGGCGCTTCTCCAGCAGATCGTAATAGACCTTGCCGCTGCACAGGATGACACGCCGCACCCGGTCCGGGTCGATATCGTCGACCTCATCGATGACGCGCTGGAAACGGCCCGCGGTCAGATCCTCCAGCGTGCTGACGGCGAGCTTGTGCCGCAGCAGACTCTTCGGCGTCATCACCACCAGCGGCTTGCGCACGCGCATCAGCATCTGGCGCCGCAGCAGATGGAAGATCTGCGCCGGCGTGGTCGGTACGCACACCTGCATATTGTGCTGCGCGCACAGCTGCAGATAGCGCTCCGGACGCGCCGAGGAGTGCTCCGGACCCTGGCCCTCGTAGCCATGCGGCAGGAACATCACCAGCCCGCTCAGGCGGTTCCATTTCTGCTCGCCGGCGCTGATGAACTGATCGATGACGACCTGCGCATTGTTGGCGAAATCGCCGAACTGCGCCTCCCAGATCACCAGCGTATTCGGATCGGTGGTGGAATACCCGTACTCGAAGGCGAGCACGGCCGCCTCCGACAGCAGCGAGTTGGTCACCAGAAAATTGGCCTGATCTTCGGCGAGATTGCGCAGCGGCACGTAGACGCTGTCGTCGCGCTGGCAGTGTACCGCCGCGTGGCGGTGGAAAAAGGTACCGCGCGCGCTGTCCTGCCCGGACAGGCGCACGCCGTAGCCGCCGGTGACCAGGGTCGCGTAGGCGAGGATTTCGGCATAGCCCCAATCGATGGGCAGCGCGCCGGCGGCCATCTTGCGGCGGTTGTCGTAGATCTTGGCGACGTTGGGATGAAGCTGAAAACCGGTGGGCAGCTGGCCGAGCCGGTCGGACAGCTCGCGCACCGTTTCGAGCGCGACGCGCGTATCGGGCTCATCGCGCAGATCACCGTGCACATAGGGCGACCAATCGACCGCGCCGCGTACCAGCAGCAATTCATCATGCTCGATCAGATAGGGCACGACGCGCCGGCCGCTTTCCAGCGCATCGCGGTATTCCCCTGCCATCGCCGCGGTCGCCTCCGCGTCGATCACGCCCTCCTCCGTCAGACGATCGGCATAGCGTTCGCGCACCGTCGCCAGGCTGCGTATGCACTGATACATCAGCGGCTGGGTCACCGCCGGTTCATCGGCCTCGCTGTGGCCGTGGCGCCGGTAGCACACCAGATCGACGACGACGTCGCGGCGAAAGCGCATGCGGTAGTCGATGGCGATCTGCGCCGCGCGCAGCACGGCCTCGGGATCGTCGCCGTTGACGTGGAAGATCGGCGCGTTGACCATCTTGGCGACGTCGGTGCAGTAATAGGTCGAGCGCGCGTCCTTCTGGTTGCTGGTGGTGAAGCCGATCTGGTTGTTGATGACGATGTGCACGGTACCCTTGCTGGAATAACCGCGCGACTGCGACATATTGAAGGTTTCCATCAGCACGCCCTGCCCCGAGAAGGCGGCGTCGCCATGGATCAGCACCGCCACCACTTCGGTGCCCTCGCGGTCGCCGCGCCGCTCCTGGCGCGCGCGCACCGAACCCTCGACCACCGGACAGACGATTTCCAGATGCGAGGGATTGAACGCCAGCGCCACGTGCAGCGGGCCGCCGGGCGTATGCATGTTCGATGAAAAACCCATGTGGTATTTGACGTCGCCCGAACCCTCGCCCTCGTACGCGGTCTTGCCTTCGAACTCCAGAAACAGGTCGCCCGGCGCCTTGCCCATGATGTTGACCAGCACGTTGAGCCGGCCGCGATGCGCCATGCCGATGGCGATCTCTTTCACGCCCTGCGCGCCGCCGCGCTGGATCAGTTCGTCGAGCAGGGGGATCAGGGTTTCGGCGCCTTCGAGCGAAAAGCGCTTCTGCCCGACGTAGCGGTTGTGCAGATAGCGCTCGAGCGCTTCGGCCGCGGTGATGCGCGCGAGCAGATGACGGCGGGTTTCGGGCGCCGGGCGCGCATCGAAGCCGGCCGCTTCCAGACGCTCGCGGATCCATTCCTTCTCGGCACCGTCGGCGATGTGCAGATACTCGGCGGCGAAAGTGCCGCAATAAATCTCGCGCAGACCGGCGACGACCCCGGCCAGCGAACGCCCTTCGAGCCCGGTGGGCAGCTCATCGAACACGGTATCGAGATCCCGGCGGTCGAGACCGTAATGCGCCGGCTCGAGTTCGGACAGACGGGGTATTTCACGCAGACCGAGCGGATCGATGTCCGCCGCCAGATGACCCAGGCCGCGGTAGGCATCGATGAGCTGATGCACACGCGATTGCCGGATCAGGCGCAGATCGTCCTGCGCGGTGACCGCGCCGGCAACGGCGGCCGGCGGCGCGGCACGTGCAGCGACCGTGGCATGACCGCGAACGCGGGCGATCAGCGCCTTGCGTATGTCGAAGTGGGATTGGTCGTGATCCGTCCCGTTGAGCGGCGGCAGCGATTCGAAATAGCGCCGCCACGCGGGATCGATGCCGGCCGGATCCTGCAGCCAGGATTCATAGAGCTGCTCGAGATAGGCGGCATTGCCCGCGGCGAGGTGTGAGGAACGCCACCAGCTGTCGAGATCCCTCTGTTGCGGCAATTCACCCATGAGGGGCATTTTCCCATTGCGGGCGGTGCATAGCCATCCGGTCACCTGCGGTACTGACGGTTATCGCAACGATGAAGCAAGAAGGGTGCCACAAAATGCCGGGCGGCGGGGAAACGGAAAACACAGCGCCGATGCGCGCGTCGGAGCGGACGGCTGATCGGATAACTGGGTCGGATGCCTGATCCGATCAAGGGGTGGAGAACGCACGGCCCGGCGGCCGCGCATGCCGGCGCGGATCAGGACTGCGAAGCAAGACCCCGATCAGGACTGGGCATCGTCTGCGAGGCGCTCCTCGATCCGGTCGGCCTTCTCCCACTCGCCCATGTCTTCATAGATGTTGCACAGCAGGCGCAGCACGCGGGGATTGTCCGGCGCCTCCTCCAGCATGCGCAGGCAATGCTGCTCGGCCTGTTCGTGCAGCCCGCGCTGGCGCAGCAGATGGGTGATGCCGAACATGGAATAGAGATCGAAGCCGACCGCCAGCGAGCGGCGGTAGTATTCCTCGGCACGGTCGCCATGGCCGAGCTTGACCATGGCATCGCCGAGGCGGGACAGCACGTTCTGGTTCTCGGGCTCCTGCAGCAGCACACGCTCCCACAGGCCGACCGCCTCGGGCAGGCGGTTCATGCCGCGCAGACAATTGGCGAGGCCGGACAGAGCGAAGACGTTCTCGCCCTCGACGACGAGCGCGCGCTCGAAGAAAACGGCGGCGTCATCGAATGCCTTGCGGCGGTGGTGGATATTGCCGACCATGGTCAAAACGATGACGCTGTCGGGATCGAAGTCGAGATAGCGCTGCAAGGCCCTGAGCGCCTGCTCGTCAGCGCCGGTTTTGTAATAGAGGTTACCGAGACCGAGGCAGGCGAACTTCTCGTTGCCGCCGATCCTGAGCGCCTGCTCGTAGGTGCGCCTGGCGCCCTCGATGTCGCCCAATTTGCGCATGGAGTCGGCCAGACGCACCATGACATGGCAATCCCGGGGATTGCATTCCAGGTAGCGTTGCCAGTACGGGATGGACTTTTCCGGCGCCTGCAGGCCGCGATAGGCGTTACCCATGCCGCGCAGCGCAAACACGTTGCGCGGATCGATGTCGAGTAGGCGGCCGTAGTATTCGACCGCGCGCTGGAAATATCTCAGCTTGCGGCAAACGTCACCGAGCCCCACCAGGACGAACGCATTGGTGTCGTCCATGGCATAGGCATCGAGGAAGGCCTTCTCCGCTTCCCGATAGCGCCTGTTGCTGAGCAGAAAATAGGCGCGCTTCGACAGCTTGATCAATATCCTGTTGCTGGCAGATGCCGGCATCCGCTCTCCCCCCTTGGAGACTCGCCTGCACAAGCCGAAGTTTTATCAACAAGTTCAGCAAATGTAAACACATACCGCACGCGTGCCGGAACCGGCGCGAAAAATACGTGTCCAACGTGCAAGTGGTACTGCGTTATAATGGGATCGTTCCGGCGCAAGATCCCAGTGCAGAATCCAGACCGCCACCCCGACGCTCTTTAGACCGAAGACCGATCCACTCTCCGCCACGCACGTCGACACGTACCGCCCATCCGGCTTCGGCAATACGGCTGCGGCGCCAGCGCGCGACGATGGCGGAAAACGGAGCGCGGCCGGCGGGCACTTCGGGATTCCTTGGCACAGGCATTGCTTGCAATATCGACAGAAGCAGATAAAAGGTGGCAAACGCTCGCTAGACAATCTTTCACATCAACAAAAAGAAGAATCAAGGAGTCAGGTCAGTCGATACGGGTGTCCGCCATGGAAGTGCAGATCAGTCTTAATACTGAGGGCATCGCCAAATGAGCATTTTCGATCACTACCAGTCCCGCTTCGAAGAATCGAAAGAAGAGGAATACACGCTCCAGGAATATCTGGAACTGTGCAGAAAGGACCCCTCGGCCTACGCCACCGCCGCCGAACGCCTGCTGCTGGCGATCGGCGAACCCGAACTCATCGACACCAAGAAAGATCAGCGCCTCAGCCGCATCTTTTCCAACAAGATCATCCGCATCTATCCCGCATTCCGCGATTTCTACGGCATGGAGGAGACGATCGAGCGCATCGTTTCCTTCTTCCGCCACGCCGCTCAGGGCCTGGAAGAGAAAAAACAGATCCTCTACCTGCTCGGACCGGTCGGCGGCGGCAAATCCTCGCTCGCCGAGAAGCTCAAATCGCTGGTCGAACAACGCCCCTTCTATGCCATCAAGGGATCGCCGGTCAACGAATCGCCGCTGTCGCTGTTCAAGGCCGATGAGGACGGCGCCATCCTCGAGGACGACTACGGCATCCCGCGCCGCTACCTGAACGGCGTCATGTCGCCGTGGGCGGTCAAGCGCCTGCACGAATTCAACGGCGACATCACCCGCTTCCGGGTGGTCAAGCTGCGCCCGTCCATCCTCAAGCAGATCGCCGTCGCCAAGACCGAACCGGGCGACGAGAACAACCAGGACATCTCCTCGCTGGTCGGCAAGGTCGACATCCGCAAGCTCGAGGAATTCTCGCAGGACGATCCCGACGCCTACTCCTACTCCGGCGGCCTGTGCCTCGCCAACCAGGGCCTGCTCGAATTCGTCGAGATGTTCAAAGCGCCGATCAAGGTGCTGCACCCGCTGCTGACCGCGACGCAGGAGGGCAACTACA
>CAYLYS010000059.1:0-15700 GCA_964388175.1 uncultured Chromatiales bacterium
CCGACGCCGGCCTGCGCGGCTTTCGCGCCAGCGCACCGGTGACCGGTGTCGCGCTCTCCGGCGAGCACATCTACGTCATCGACGGTGACGATGCGCTCACCATGCTGCAGCGCGGCGAAAGCGACGCGACGCGCTGGCTGGGCAGTCTGCGCGGCGTCGGCGGCATCGCCGGCTTCGATGTCGACGGTAGGCACGCGCTCGCGCACGACCGCGCAGGACG
This sequence comes from uncultured Chromatiales bacterium, assembly GCA_964388175.1. Taxonomy (GTDB): domain Bacteria; phylum Pseudomonadota; class Gammaproteobacteria; order SZUA-140; family SZUA-140; genus JAITWN01. The sequence goes on from CAYLYS010000059.1 coordinate 221, forward strand.
CCTCTTTCTGCTCGACGTCTCCACCCCGCAGGCGATGGAGCGCAGCGCGCTGCTGTGGCCGCGAAACTGCTGCGATGCCTATGCGCTGGACGGCGAGCGCGCGTTCGTGCTCGCCGATGGCCGACTGCTCGGCTTCGACCTGAGCGTACCGCCGCCGCGCGTTTCGAACGAAGGGCTGACCTTCGGCCAGGGCATCAACTTCGGCGGCCAGCGACGCATCTACATCGACGATGCGCTCGCCTACGTCGCCGACTGGTTCTCGGGCGTGCACATCTATGATGTGCGCGATCCGCGCCGGCCGCTGCTGTTGTCGAGTTTCCACACCGGCGGCTCACCCAAGGGCATCGTGGTGCGCGACGGACTGGCCTATGTTCCCGACGACGACGGCGGTCTGCTGATACTCGACGTCGCCGATCCGCGCCAACCGCAGGCGGTTTCGCGACTCGCTCTGCCCGGTCTCGCCTACACGCCGGTGCTCGACGGTGATCGCCTGTACATCGCGGCTCATCACGGCGGCGTGGCGGTCGTCGACATCCGCGATCCGCACGCACCCGCCCTCATCGCGCACTACGATACGCCGGGCAAGGCCTGGTCATTGCGCGTGCGCGATCACATCGCCTACGTCGCCGACGACGATGCGGGGCTGCAGATCATCGATTTCACTGATCCGGCTCATCCCCGCCAGATCGCGCGCTACGACGCCGGCGGCCGCGTCGAAGAAGTGGTGCTCGACGGCGATTTCGCCTATGTCGCGCTGTATGAAGGCGGTGTCGATATCGTCGATATACGCGACCCTGCCGCACCCGCGGCGTTCGCGCGCCTGAACACCGCCGGCAATGCCCGTGGCCTCGCGCTGCGCGACGGCCTGCTCTACGTTGCCGATTGGCTCGCCGGCATACAGATCATCGACGTCTCCATACCCGCGCGCGCGCAACTGCTGAGCAGCCATGACACCGACGGCGCGGCCTGGGGCCTGGCCTTGCGCGACAATACCGCTGTCGTCGCCGATTGGTGGGGCGGCATCACGACACTCGACATCGACGATCCGACGCGCCCGCTGCAACTGGCGACCTACCCGCCGCGTGCGCGCGTCGCAGACAGCGCCGCGGATGAGCGCTTCGTCTACGTCGCGCAGGGCGCGGCGGGACTGCAGATTTTCGATATCGGCAATCCCCTCAACCCGATCTGGGTCACCGGCATCGAACTCGACGGCGCCAGCGCGGTGCTGCTCGGTGGCGATCACGCCTGGGTGCTGCACGACGGCGGCCGGCGCGTGGCGAAAATCGACGTTTCCAATCCCTACCAGGCGCGACTGAGCGAGGATCTGGAACTCGGCTATGCGGCGCGCCTGCTGCGCCCGGCCGGCGCGGCGGTGCTCGCACTCGGCACACGGGAATACACGCTCATCGACAATGGCACGGGTAGCGCCCACCGTCATACGCTTTACGCCGGCATTGCGGACGCGGACGCCGCCGGCGATACGGTCATGCTTGCCGACAACGAGGGCCGCCTCCTGACCCTGGCGCCGGACGGCACGACCGCGCCGGTCAGGGTGATGGGAACAACGCCGTTCGATCAGACCGCTATCGATCGCCTCGTCTTCGACGGCCATCGACTCGTGCTGCAGATACGGGGTGAAGGGCTGCGTCTGTTGGAACAGGAAACGACGAATGGAACAAGCAGCCTGCGTGAAAGCGCGCGCATTCCTTTCGATGAACACATCGACGCCTTGCGGATAGACGACGGTCGGCTGTACATCGCCTCCGGCCACCGCCTGCTGACGCTCGACATCACCGCGCCGTCGCAATGGCGACTGACCGGCGCCTATGAAATGATGGATGACATCAGCGGCATCACCAGCGCATACGAGGACATGCTCTATCTCGCCGGCGGCGCGACACTGCGCGCGCTGGAGCTCCCGCCGCCGGTGGACATCGAATCAGGCGCAGACGGCAAGCTGCGTTTGCATGTTCCGGCGGGCCTGCCGCCGGGATCCTACGATCTCGCCGACGCCCGCGTACTGACCAGGGACGGCGAAGCGGTGCGGCTGCGCGATGCGCTGCGCGTGCAGCCGCTGCGCCTCGGCAGGATAGCGCGCTGAAGAACAGCCCGCTCGATGCCTGGCGTCAGTACAGATCGAACGACAGGCCGAGCGAGAAGAAATCGACGTCGAAGCTGTCGAAGATATCGCGATAGCGCTCCCACTCCAGCTGCACCGAGGTGCGGTAGTTGAGCTGGTAGCTGGCACCGGCGCCGAAGGTCAGTTCGTTGCCCGAATCATTGTCTCTGAAACGCCCGCAGGAATCGGTCTCGCGCGCCTGCGCGTCCCAGCCAAAGATGCCGAACTTGCCGTAGAAATTGATATTCCGACCGACCGGCACGTTGCCGATCAGGGACAGGCCGAAACCATCGACATCGACCTTGCTGGACACCGCGCCGGTGCACCAATGATCCTCGTTGGCGCCCGCCTGACCGCGGAATCCGGTGTCGCCGAGATCGGCGAAATAAAGCTCCACCGCCACGTTGGGCGTCAGGCGATAACCGCCGAAGAGCTTGTATCCCGTGGACGAGGTATCCACCGAGCCGGAAACGATATTGCCGTCATCGTAATCCGACACGCCGAGGTCATAATCGGTCGCTCCGATGGCGAAGCCGAGATAAGGGCCTTCTTCCCAGGCGTGCAGAACACCGAGCGGCGCCACGGCGCCAGCCAGCAGACCGGCAGCAAGAAATCGCTTCATCGCATGCACTCCTCATCATCACTCAGGTGTCCATCATACTACGCCGCCGTGGCGTGCAAAACCGCCATATGGCGCTCATATAGCGCTGCAACGCGCCGTTTCTGTTTCTTTTCCGCTACACTGGATTGAACGGGACCGAACTGGATCGATTCCCTGCTCCGGCAATCGAGCGGCGATCCATTGCCGATCGAACTCATTGAAAACATCAGGATCACTGCCATGCCTTCTTTCGACGTGGTTTCCGAAATCGACATGCACGAAGCGGCGAACGCCCTCGACCAGGCCAATCGCGAAGTGGCCAACCGTTTCGACTTCAAGGGCTCGGGTTCCCGCTACGCGCAGGAGGAAGCGGTGATCACGCTGCACAGCCAGACCGATTTCCAGCTGCGTCAGATGCTCGACATTCTGCACGACAAGCTCGCGCGCCGCGGCGTCGACATCGCCTGCCTCAAGATCGACGAGCCGGAAATCACCGGCAAGGAAGCGCGCCAGCGCGTCACCATGCGGCAGGGGCTCGAAACCAAGCTCGCCAAGGAAATCGTGCAGATGATCAAGCAGTCGAAGATCAAGGTACAGAGCACCATCATGGGCGAACAGGTACGCGTCACCGGCAAGAAGCGAGACGATCTGCAGCAGGTCATCGCGCTGCTGCGCGGCGGCAAGTTCGAACTGCCGCTGCAGTTCACCAATTTCCGCGACTAAACGAAAGGCGATCAGGCACGCGACATCGCATCGATGCTGCGTGCCTTCGGCTCACCGGCGCAGGATGCCGCGCAGGAAACCGCCGGAGCCGCGCAGCACGTTCACCACTTTTGCCTTCGCGCCGTTGCGCTCGGCCGCGAGCGCCGCGGCGCTTGCCTGGGCTATCTCGCGCCGCATGCGCGATGATCTGTCGAGTGTACCGAGTTTGACGGAAGCGGCCCTGCCATCGCCGGCGACATCGATGTCATGCAGCATGGAGCCGAGGCGCGCGCGAAAGATCTCCCGCGCTTCCCGGTGTTCGTCGGAGATGTAGCGGTCCACGGCGCCGATGGTCGGGTTGGTATTGATCTCGTAAACCTGGATTCGTCCCTTGCAGATGCCCACGTCGGCGCGCCCGTAATCGATTCCCGCCATATCGAAAACTTCACGCAGCTTCTCGGCATCGCGGTCGTCGCGTATCTCTTCGAGCTGGCTGTGCATGATTTCCGGCGTTACCAGGCCCAGGCTGGCCATCGCAAGCTTCACGTTCCAGTGCTCGCCGATGAGCAGAGCCGACAGGGTGATGCGATCGCCGATCTTCAGAAAGCTGCGTTTCTCGTAGAATCCGTGAGCAGCGCGTTCGCCGCAGAATTCCACCACCAGCATGCCCGCCAGCGGGATGCCCTCGGCCTCCAGGGCGCGCAGCCGGGCATCGAGCGCCGACTGGTCATGGATCAGATCGCCGAGCGGACCGGAGTGATCCGAGGCGATGCGCAGGAAAACGGGAAATCGCCGCGGTCGCGGCAGGCCGTCCGCGCAATAGGTATCGAAATCGTTCAGGCCGGCTTCCGCCAGCGCCCGCAGCAGCGCGTAGCGGATCTTCACCCGTGCCGGATCGTTGAGAACGCGAAATCCCGGCATGGTGCCGAGTTGCCGAAAGTACCGCGCCGCCAGGCGCAGTTCCGCGGGATGCAGTCTCTCCAGATCGGTGAAGACGTAGGTACCGGGTTCGAGCGCATCGGCCGCGAAGAGATCATCGTAAGTGATCGCGCGGGTTGCGGGCGTCACCGGCGACAATATCCTTTCCCGCAACGCCGCAACGGTGTAGGTATGGGGATGGCTGGTGATGAAGGTAATCATGACATGACGAACTCCGCCTACTTTCGCGTTAATAGCATGAGCCGCGCCGGTCAGCCTCCCGGTCAACCTCATCGGTCGATCTCATTGGAGCGCGCCGGAAATCCATCGGGTGGCCCATTCTGATGGCCGATGCGGTGATGATCAAGGTCATGAGGCACACCCAAGGCTTGCCGACGAAGCGGCTGGCGGAGGATGAAGCGGCCTTCTAAAGGGGCAGCATCAGCCGGATGGCCACCACCGCGAGCAGCACGGCGAAAAGGCGTTTGAGCAGCGCCACCGGCAAGGTATGCGTCAGCTGCGCTCCCAGCGGTGCGGTCAGTACGCTCAGGGCGCCGATCGCGATGACCGCCGGCCAGTACACGTAACCGCCCGCCGCGAGCGGGAGATCGGAGTGAGCCAGATTCCCCATGATGATATAGCCGGCGGCGCCGGTGACGGCGAGCGGCAAGCCGCAGGCGGCCGACGTGGCGATGGCGTTGCGGATGTGCATGCCGCAATACATGAGTAACGGCGTGGTCAGCGTACCGCCACCGATGCCGACCAGCGCGGAAACGATGCCGATGCCGGCGCCTGCGATCGCCGTGCCGGCCAGTCCGGGCTGACGGCCCGCGCCGCTGCGCGGCATGATATTGAACACGATCTGGATCGCGGCCAGCAGCATGAACACCGCGAAGAAATAACGCAGGAATCCGCTGTCCGCCTGTCCCGCCAGCCAGGCGCCGAACGCAGTGCCGGCCACGATGCCCGGCACGAGACGCTTCCACACCGACCAGTCGATGGCGCCGCGGCGCTGATGACCGTAGATCGATGCGACGGCGGTCGGCACGATGGCGGCGAGCGATGAGCCGATCGCCGTGTGCATCAGCGCCGCGGCGGGCAGGTCCGTGCCGGTGATTTTCCAGATGAAAAGCAGCGCCGGCACGATGATCAGGCCGCCGCCGATACCGAACATCCCGGCGAGCAGGCCCGAGCAGGCGCCGAGCGCCAGATAGAGCAGTAGGGCATCCATCCGCTGCGCGCCGCCTCAGCGCAACCAGATCGTTTTGGCGTTGACGAATTCGCGGATGCCGTGATGCGAAAGCTCGCGCCCGTACCCCGAGTTTCCGATACCGCCGAAAGGCAGACGCGGATCGCTTTTCACCAGACCGTTGACGAAAACTCCGCCACTCTGCAGACGCCGCGCGATGCGCTCGCCGCGCGCGGTGTCACGCGTCCACACGCTGGCGCCGAGGCCGAAACGCGAACGATTGGCGAGCGCCAGCGCCGCCGACTCATCCGCAGCGCGGATGACCGCGGCCACCGGCCCGAACAGTTCCTCGTCGAACGCCGGCATGCCGGGAGTCACGCGATCGAGAATGGAGGCAGCATAGTAGACACCGGCGCCGGGCAGCGGCGCGCAGCCCGTCACCGCCACCGCGCCACGGGCGATGCTTTCCTGCACCTGCCGGTGCAGCTCATCGCGCAGATCGGCGCGCGCCAGCGGCGCCAGTGTCGTCGCCGGATCGAACGGATCCCCGGAGCGCAGCGCCTCCGCGGCAGCGCGGAAACGGCGCAGGAATTCCTCCGCGACCGCCTCGACGACGATGAAACGCTTGGCGGCGATACAGCTCTGGCCGGCATTGGCGAAACGCGAGGTAACGGCTGTTGCCACCGTCAGATCGAGATCCGCATCCTCCAGCACGATGAATGGATCGGAACCGCCCAGTTCGAGCACCGTCTTCTTCAGCGCCGCGCCCGCCGCCGCCGCGACCTTGCGCCCGGCGCCCTCGCTGCCGGTCAGTGTCACCGCGTGCACGCGATCATCCGCGATCACGCGCGGCACATCGGCCACCGTCACCATCAAGGTGGTGAACACGCCCGCGGGCGCGCCGGCTTCGCACAGCACCTCCTCCACCGCCAGCGCGCAGCGCGGCACATTGGATGCGTGCTTGAGCAAGGCGGTATTGCCCGCCGCCAGCGCCGGCGCAGCGAAGCGGAATACCTGCCAGAAAGGGAAGTTCCACGGCATGACGGCGAGCACGGTGCCAAGCGGCTGATAGGCGACGTAGCTTCGGCCGGCATCGCTGGCGATCACCTCGTCGGCGAGAAAATCGGCGGCGTGCTCCGCATAATACTCACAGCCGAGCGCGCACTTTTCTATCTCCGCGCAGGATTCGGTATAGAGTTTGCCCATCTCCGCCGTGATGAGGCGCGCCAGTTCGTCGCGGCTCGCGCGCAGCACGTGGGCCGCCTGTCGCAACACCTCGCCGCGCTGCGCCAGCGGCGTCTCCATCCATGACGGGAGCGCATGGGCCGCCGCGGCCAGCGCGGCTTCCAGACGCGCCCCGTCCCACGCTTCCGCCGCCATCACTGCCGTACCGTCGGCCGGATTGATCATTTTCATGTCGTCAGCTTAGCAAAAATCCACGCTGAAGCTATTTTCGTATAAATGACGCCGGAACGAACGGAAAAAATCCGCTGCTTCCGGCCAAGGGCGCGAACGGCGGTGGAAAAGAAATAAAAAGGGCGGAATTTGGTTACAATCTGAGCGCAACAACAAACAGCAAGCAAGGGCGAGTTTTATGGACGTAGTGATCGAATCCACGCTCAAGCCGCGCGTCTGCATCCTGGGCGGCACAGGGTTCGTGGGCGAACATCTGGCGGCGCTGCTTTCCGCGCGCGGCTTCCTGGTGCGCATTCCGACCCGGCGCAGTGAACAGCACCGCGGCCTGCGCGTGCTGCCCGGCGTAAGCGTGGTGCAGGCGGACATACACGATCCGGCGGCGCTCGCGGGCGTGCTGCAGGGCTGCGATGCCGTCGTCAACCTGGTCGCCATTCTCAACGAGCGCCGGCGCGGCGATTTCCATAAGATTCACGTCGAACTGGTGGAAAAACTGATCGCGGCCTGCCGGGCGACCGGGGTGGAACGCGTGCTGCACATGAGCGCGATCAACGCCGGCGACCCGCGGGCGCGCAGCGCCTACCATCGCAGCAAGGGCGAGGGAGAGGATCTGATCCACGCGGCGGCGGGACTGAAGGTCACCAGCTTCCGCCCCTCGCTCATCTTCGGTCCCGGTGATCATCTGTTCAATCGTTTCGCGAGCCTGCTGAAGAAATCGATCGGCTTCTTTCCCCTCGCCTGCCCCGATGCGCGCGTCGCGCCGGTCTACGTCGGCGACGTGGTCCAGGCCATGCAGCTGGCGCTGCAGCGCAGCGACACCATCGGGCAGTGCTATGAACTGTGCGGACCGCGCGTCTATACCCTGCGCGAGCTGGTCGAATTCACCGCCGAAACGCTGGAGCTGCGACGCTGCGTCATCGGTTTCGGCGACCGCCTGTCGCGCCTGCAGGCGCGCCTGCTCGGTCTGCTCCCCGGCACGCCGTTCAGCTACGACAACTACCTCGCGCTGCAGGTCGATGCGGTGTGTGCCGGCGGTTTCCCGCCCGCCCTCGGCATCGACCCGACGGCGCTGGAAGAGATCGTGCCGGCCTATCTCGGCGACGACAATCAGCGCGGGCGCTTCGACGAATACCGCCGCCAGGCGCGGCGCTCACCTAATTGACGGCGCTGATGACGAGACGACGCGCACGCCCATGAAAACCTACATCGTCGGCGGCGCGGTGCGCGACAGGCTGCTCGGCCTGCCGATCAAGGATCGCGACTGGGTCGTGGTCGGCGCCACGCCGGAGGAAATGCGCGCGCAGGGCTTCCGCCAGGTCGGGCGCGACTTCCCCGTCTTCCTGCATCCGGTCAGCCAGGAGGAATACGCCCTGGCGCGCACCGAACGCAAGATCGCCGCCGGCTATCACGGCTTCACCGTACACGCGAGCCCCGGAATCACGCTGGAAGAGGATCTCGCGCGCCGCGATCTGACCATCAACGCCATGGCCGAAAGCACCGATGGCGAGCTGGTCGACCCCTATGGCGGCAAGGCCGATCTGGAACGACGTGTGCTGCGCCACGTCTCGCCCGCCTTCGCCGAGGATCCGGTACGCATCCTGCGCCTCGCGCGCTTCGCGGCGCGCTTCAGCCCGCTCGGCTTCACCGTGGCGCCGGAGACGGTGGCGCTGATGCAGGATATGGTGCGCGCCGGCGAGGTCGATGCGCTGGTGCCCGAACGCGTCTGGCAGGAACTCGAACGCGCCCTCGGCGAACAACGTCCTTCGGCCTTCTTCGAAGTGCTGCGCTCCTGCGGCGCGCTCGCAGCGCTGTTTCCCGAGATCGACCGCCTGTGGGGTGTGCCGCAGCCGGCGAAATATCATCCCGAAATCGATACCGGCGTCCACACCATGATGGTGCTGGAAGCCGCGGCGCGCCTGAGCGCGGAGACGGCGGTGCGCTTCGCCGCGCTCACCCACGATCTCGGCAAGGGCACGACGCCGAAGGCCGAGTGGCCGCGCCACATCGCGCACGAGCAGCGCAGCGTCGGCCTGGTCGAGGCGCTGTGTCAGCGGCTGCGCGTACCGAACGAGCACCGCGAGCTGGCGCTGCTCACCGCGCGCTACCACGGCGATTGCCACCGCGCGCTCGAACTGCGCCCGGATACCGTGCAGCGCATGCTCGATGCGCTCGACGCCTTCCGCCGGCCGCAGCGCTTCGAGCAGTTCCTGCTCGCCTGCACCGCCGATTCCCGCGGACGGCCCGGCTTCGAGGAGGATCATTATCCGCAGGCGGAATGGCTGCGACAGGCGCGCGCGGCGGCGGCGGAAATCAGCGGCGCCCAGCTCGCCGACAGCGGACTCACCGGCAAGGCGCTCGGAGAAGAGCTCGCGCGCCGGCGCACGGCGCGCATCGCCGAGCTGCGTCAGCGCTTCACCGCAGAAAACCAGGGGGAAAGCGGGGGAAAGCCGGGGGGAAACTGAAGCGCGCGAGCGCGCCGGGCTCATTCGCCCGGCGCCGGATCCGTTCCAGGCTCTCCCCAGCGCGGGATCAGCGCGTGCTCGACCTCGAGATGGTCGAGCACGCGGGCGACGACGAAATCGACCAGATCGTCGATGCCGCGCGGCTGATGATAGAAACCGGGTGCGGCCGGCATGATCACCACGCCGAGGCGCGCCAGCTTGAGCATGTGTTCGAGATGGATCGCCGACACCGGCATTTCCCGGTGCACCAGGATCAGCTTGCGCTGTTCCTTCAGCACCACGTCGGCAGCGCGTTCGAGCAGATTGTCGCTGCTGCCATTGGCGATCGCCGCCAGCGTGCCGCTGGTGCACGGACACACCACCATCGCGCGCGGCGCGCCGGAACCGCTCGCCAGCGGCGCCGTCCACTGATCCTTGCCGTAGACTTCGAGCTGGCCGTCGCGCGCACCGTGGCGCGCGGCGAAAAAGCGCGCCATGTCGCGCGGCGCGGACGGCACTTTGAGCTCGGTTTCCATCGCCAGCACCATCTGCGCCGGCTGCGACACCATGAGCTGTACGCGCTCGCCGGCCTGGAGCAGACATTCGAGCAGGCGCAGGCCATAGGGCATGCCCGAGGCGCCGGTCAGCGCCAGCGCGATCGTGCTAGCGGTCCGCGTCACGGCCCAATGCTCCGACACCCGGTCCGCTGCCCAGCGCTCCGATGAGACGCTCGTGTATGCCTTCGAATCCGCCATTGCTCATGATCAGCACATGATCCCCCGCGCGCGCGCCGGCGGCAAGGTGAGCGATGATGGCGTCGACCTCGTCGAACAGGCGGCAGCGCGGACCGAGCACGTCGGCCACCGGCTGCAGCGACCAGCCGAGCCCCCGCGGCTGCAGCAGCACGATTTCATCGGCGCCGGCGAGGGCGGCGGCGAGCGTGTCCCGGTGCACGCCCATCTTCATGGTGTTCGAGCGCATTTCCAGCACTGCGACGATGCGCGCGTCGCCGACGCCGCGGCGAAGGCCGTCGATGGTGGTCGCCACCGCGGTCGGATGATGGGCGAAATCGTCGTAGACGCGCACGCCGGCCACCTCGCCGCGCAGCTCCAGACGACGCCGCACGCCCTGGAATGCGGCCAGCGCATCGAGCGCCGCCGCCCACGGCACACCGGCATGGCGCGCGGCGAGCAGCGCCGCCAGCGCATTGTCGACGTTGTGCCGTCCCATCAGCTGCCAGCGCAGCGTGCCGAGGCTTTCCGCGCCGTGACGAAGCGTGAAGCCGTCACCGTCTTCCAGCAGCTGCGCGCCCCATTCGTCCGCCGGCGCCTGTATCTCTGCTGGTATCTCTGCTGGTATCTCTGCTGGTATCTCTGCCGGCACCTCTGCCTGCATCGCAGTCGGTGCGGCGGCGCTGCGGCGGAAGCGTTCGAGCGGGGTCCAGCAGCCCATCGCCAGTACGTCCGCGATCGCCTCATCGTCCGCCGGCGCCACGATCAGCCCCGAACGCGGCACCGTGCGCAGCAGATGATGGAACTGGCGCTTGATCGCGTCCAGGTCGGGGAAGATGTCGGCGTGGTCGTATTCGAGATTGTTGAGCACCAGCGTGCGCGGACGGTAATGGACGAACTTCGAGCGCTTGTCGAAAAACGCCGAGTCGTATTCATCGGCCTCGACGACGAAGAACGGCGTCGCGCCGAGGCGCGCCGGCACGGAAAAATCGCGCGGCGCGCCGCCGATCAGGAAGCCGGGGGAAAGCCCGGCGTATTCGAGTATCCACGCCAGCATGCTGGCGGTGGTGGTCTTGCCGTGCGTGCCGGCGACGGCCAGCACCCAGCGTCCGGGCAGCACGTAGCGGGCGAGGAATTCCGGTCCGGAAACATAGGGTATGCCGCGATCGAGCGCGTACTCGACCAGGGCATTGCCGCGCGAAAAGGCGTTGCCGATGACGAGCAGGTCGGGCGGCGGATCGAGCTGCGCCGGATCATAGCCCTCGTGCAGCGGAATGCCGCTCTCCCGCAGCAGCGTGCTCATCGGCGGGTAGGCGTTCAGATCGGATCCGCTGACGTCGAAGCCGAGCTCGCGCGCGATCAGCGCGACACCGCCCATGAAGGTACCGCACATGCCGAGGACGTGGACGCGCATCAGCCCGCCTCGGGGAAAAACAGACTGCGCGTGACGCTGAAGGAAGCGAACACATAGAGCAATGCCAGCAGCATGCCCACCGGCAGCGAGGTCGCTATGGTGTGGCGCAGGATGTGACCGATCACCATCAGGTTCCACAGCAGCCACAGCCAGAGCAGCAGGGAAACCGCCATCATCGCGGTCGTCACCGTTTCCGCATCGACGATGCCCGGCTGCCACAGCACCAGCGGCGCGGCCAGCGCCTGCATCACCGCGGTTGCGCCATAGAGTGCGGTCAAAGACTGCTGAAAGCGGTTGAGCAGATCGCGTATCCACAGCAGTATCCACAGCATGCCGGCGAGCAGCGCGGCATCGACCAGGGTCAGTATCAGCGCCAGCGGTACGGACAGAGTCTGCAGCCCCAGGACCACGCCGACGCCGACATAGAGCAGCAGGCTCACGCCGAACAGAAAAACGGACGGCGGCAGATCCTGCGGCGCCAGCCGCAACAGACAGATGTCGAAGAATCGCCGCAGGATGGTGATCATGGAATGATCAGGCGCTGAAATACTTGGCCTGGGGATGATGCACGACGATGGCGCTGGTGCTCTCCTCGGGCCACAGCTGATCCTCGTCGCCGAGCCTCACTCCGATGCGCTCTGCGTCGAGCAGATCGAGGATCTTGTCCTGGTCGGCGAGATTGGGGCAGGCGGGATAGCCGAAGGAATAGCGCGAGCCGCGGTAACCCTGCTTGAGCATGTCCGCCATCGAGCGCGCGTCCTCGCGGCTGAAACCGAGCTCGGCGCGGATGCGCTTGTGCACGAATTCCGCCAGCCCTTCGGTGGTCTCGACGTTGAGGCCGTGCAGATACAGGTATTCCTGATACTGGTCGCGCGCGAACAGCTCACGCGCGAAATCGGAGGCATGCTGTCCGACGGTGGCGAGCTGGAAACCGACCACATCCATCTCGCCCGATGCGACGGAGCGGAAGAAATCGGCGATGCACAGCCGGCGTGCCTTGTTCTGGCGCGGGAAAACGAAACGGCAGCGCTCGCGCGTCCCCTCCGGGTCGTGGTAGACGATCAGCGTTTCCCCCGCCGACTGGCAGGGAAAATAACCGTAGACGGCCTGCGGCCGGATGATGTTCTCGCGCTCGGCGCGCTCGACCATGCGGTTGAGGATGGGATCGACTTCGGTGCGCGCCCAGGCCTGATACTCGGCCTCGGAACGGCCGGCGGCCTTGAACCCCCACTGGAAGCGGTACAGCGTGCGCCGGTTGATGTAGGGCACCACCGCGCGCAGCGGGATGTGCTGCAGGCATTTGCTGCCCCAGAACGGCGGCGTCGGCAGCGGATTGTCGCGCGCGACGGGTCCGCCGCGCTCGTCATCATCGTTATCCTGTCCGTCCTGCGTCGTCATCATCACGGGGACATGATAACGTGGTCGGCAGCAAGAAACTAATACGAAATTCGGCCGAAAATTCAACGGGGAAAAACCGATGGATGCGTGGGCAGCGATCACGCGCGACATCGCCGCGCACAGCGGCGCGCCGTTCGCGATCGCGCGCCGCGAGACGCTCGGCGGCGGCTGCATCAACGACGCCTGGAAGGTCACCGGCAGCGACGGCCGATGCTACTTCGTCAAGCTCAACGACGCCGCGCGGGCGGCGATGTTCGCCGCCGAATTCGAGGGACTGGAGGAGATCCGTCACAGCGGCACCGTGGGCGTGCCGGCGCCGCTGTGTCACGGCGTGGCCTCCGGCAGCGCCTATCTGGTGCTGGAACATCTCGCCCTGCGCGCAGGCGGCGATGCCGAGCGGCTCGGCCGCGAGCTCGCCGCCATGCATCGCTGCACGCGCACCGGATACGGCTGGCACCGCGACAACACCATCGGCGCCACGGCGCAGAAAAACGCGGAGATGGGCGACTGGACGCGATTCTGGCAGAGCCGGCGCCTCGGCTATCAGCTCGAACTCGCCGCCGCCGCGGGCTACGGCAAGCGTCTGCGCGGCGGTGAACGCCTGCTCGCGGATCTGCCCGCGCTGCTCGCCGGTCACGAGCCGCCCGCGTCACTGCTGCATGGCGATCTCTGGTCGGGCAATCATGCCTACGCCGCGGACGGCGCGCCGGTGATCTTCGACCCGGCGGTTTATTACGGTGATCGCGAAACCGACATCGCCATGACCGAGCTGTTCGGCGGCTTCCCCGACGCCTTCCATCGCGCCTACCGCGCGGACTATCCGCTCGACGCCGGCTACGAGGTGCGCAAGGTTCTATACAACCTCTACCATGTGCTCAATCATCTCAATCTCTTCGGCGGCGGCTATCTGCCGCAGGCCGAAGCCGCGATCGGGCGTCTGCTCGCCGAACTCCGCTGAAAGCCATCGTCTCGGCATCGCCTTGGCCCGGCCACGGCTTCCCCGCTACAATAGCCCGCGATGAAACCCAAGCCGATATACCGGATCGCCTTCCACAACGGCGGCAAGCTGTACGAGATCTACGCCAGGGAAGTATCCCAGGGCAAGCTCTACGGCTTCATCGAAATCGGCGGCATCGTTTTCGGCGAGAAATCCGCCGTCGTCGTCGACCCCACCGAGGAAAGGCTCAAAACCGAGTTCAGCGACGTCAAGCGCAGCTTCATCCCGCTGCATGCCGTGGTGCGCATCGACGAAGTGGACAAGGAAGGCATCGCCCGCATCAGCGCGGGCGACGGCAAGGTCACGCCGTTCCCCGGACCTTTCTACGCGCCGGGCAAACCGCCCGAACGCCCCGCGGAATAGCGCCGCGTCCGCACGTTCCCCCCCTCAAAGACTCATCCCGGATCGTCTCCCGTGATCCCCTGAGAGATCGCCTCAGGAATCACGGGCGCAGCGGAACCCGAAGGTATCGTTCTTGACCCGCGCGCTGAAGAAGCCGCGGTTGTAGACCGGCGCCGAAATGCCGCATTTGTAGAAGGAACAATCCCACCAGGAGCCGCCCTTCAGCACCCTGTAGATCTCGCCGTAGTTCTCGGATGGACGGTCGTTGCCCGGATAGGCGCGATACCAGGACGCCGTCCACTCCCAGACGTTGCCCGTCACGTCTTCCAGCCCGTAGGGACTCACACCGCCGGGAAAGGCGCCGACCGGCGTGGTATCGCCCGCGCGGCCGACGCGCGCCCAGCGCACCGGCGTGTTGGCGGCCGTGATGTCGAAATGCGGCCCCCAGGGAAACACCCGGCCATCGGTGCCGCGCGCCGCCTTTTCCCATTCCTGTTCGCTCGGCAGGCGCTTGCCGGCCCAGGCGCAGTAATCGCGCGCATCGAACCAGGACACGAAGGTCACCGGATGATCGGCCTTGCCCGCGGGATGGCGGCGGGCGGCGAAATGCGTCGGCGCCCGCCGGCGCGTTTCCTCGATGAAACGCTGATACTGCAGATTGGTGACTTCGTAGCGATCGATGAAAAAGTCATCGAGACGGACGGTGTGCTGCGGACCTTCGTCGGAAAAGCGCTCGTCCGTGCCCATGATGAATTCGCCGGCCGGAATGCGCACCATGGGACCGGGTTCGGCGCCGAAGCGCGTGCCCTCGTAGTACTGCGCGCCCTGCAGGCCGAACGCATCGCCGTCATCTTCCGCGGCGTCCCGCGGTGCGGGCGCGGCGGCGGCCACCAGCCGCGGCAGATCCGCGGCATCGTGGCAAGCGGCGCAGCCCTTTGCCACCTCGATCGCGCCGGCGACGCCCTCGCTGTGGCAGTGCGTGCAGAGCTTCGGCGTGTCGCCCCCGTGATGCAGCGCTGCGGGCGCCGCACGGGCCTGCGGCAAAGGTACGGCCGCATACGACAGACAGAGCAGCGTGGCACCGGCGACGCAGAACGGCAGCAGAAACCGATATGCGGATTTCACGACCGTCGCCGCTCGTACCGATGCCCGGATGCGCAGGTCGCCGCGATGATGCTCATGCGTCTTGCCCTCTGCTCAGCGCTGCGAAGCCAG
>CAYLYS010000060.1:0-15489 GCA_964388175.1 uncultured Chromatiales bacterium
TTCTCAACAAGGCCGCGGTGGCGCGCTTCGCGCGCACGCTGGCGACCATGTTCGCCGCCGGCGTGCCGCTGGTCGAAGCCATGGGCACGGTGGCGGGCGCCGCCGGCAACGCGGTCTACCGCGACGCCATCCTGCGCGTGCGCGACGACATCTCCACCGGAACGCCGCTCAACCAGGGCATGCAGTACACCAATCTGTTCCCCAATATGGTGGTGCAGATGGTGGCGATCGGCGAGGAAGCCGGCTCGGTGGACACCATGCTGGGCAAGGTCGCCGACTTTTACGAACAGGAAGTGGACGACGCGGTGGACGGCCTGAGCAGCCTGCTCGAACCGATCATCATGGCCTTCCTCGGCGTGGTCATCGGCGGCCTGGTGATAGCGATGTACCTGCCGATCTTCAAGATGGGTCAGGTGGTCTGAGGCACAGCGCCCGCATCGCCCGCTATTTCCCGATATTCCCCGATATCTCCCGATATCTCTAGGGGGGAGGGGCCGGCCACCGCAAGGCAGCCGGCCCTTTCAATATTACGAAGCCCGCGGCCGATGAGCTGGTGTATCTTGTCAGCTGCCCGCCGCGGCCCGGACTCTCAATGCCATGGAACTGATCGACCTGCTCGAAGCGAATCCCGCCGCCTTCATCGCCGTCACCGGCCTGTTCGGCCTGCTGATCGGCAGCTTTCTGAACGTGGTGATCCTGCGCCTGCCGGCAATGATGGAGCGCGACTGGCGGCGCCAGTGCGCGGAATATGCCGGCACCGCGGCGGCTGCAGACGAGGGCGAACGCTTCGATCTGGTCACGCCGCGCTCACGCTGTCCGCAGTGCGGCCACCAGATCCGTGCCACCGAGAACATCCCGATCGTGAGCTGGCTGCTGCTGCGCGGACGTTGTTCATCCTGCGGCACGCGGATCTCCGCACGCTATCCGGCGGTGGAAGCAGCGACCGCGGTGCTGTCGATGATCGTCGCCTGGCATTTCGGCCCGTCGTGGGAAGCGCTGGCGGCACTGCCCCTCACCTGGGCACTGGTCGCGCTCAGCGTCATCGATTTCGACCACCAGCTGCTGCCCGACAGCATCACTCTGCCCCTGCTGTGGCTGGGGCTGCTGCTCAACCTCGGCGGCCTCTACACCGACATCGCTTCGGCGGTAATCGGCGCCACCGCCGGCTATCTCAGTCTGTGGAGCGTGTACTGGGGCTTCAAGCTGCTCACCGGCAAGGAAGGCATGGGCTACGGCGACTTCAAGCTGCTGGCCATGCTCGGCGCCTGGATGGGCTGGCAGTTGCTGCTGCCGATCATTCTGATCTCGACCGTGATCGGCGCCACTGTGGGCATCGCGCTCATCGTCCTGCGCGGCCGTGACCGCAACATCCCCATTCCCTTCGGGCCTTATCTCGCCGCGGCGGGATGGGTGACCCTGCTGTGGGGTGGCGGCATCGTCGAGCGCTATCTGGATTTCGTCGGCTGGTAGCCGGCTCGATTCCGCTCCTGCGCTAGCCTTTGGTCAGCAGCGCACCGCCCTTGTCGAGATGCAGCGCGGTCTGCGCGTAGACGGGAAACTCGGCCTTCCAGCGCGCCAGCGCCAACTGCTCTTCCCCGCGCGCCGCGTCATCGAGAAAGATGCGCGCACCACGCTTCAGGAACCGATCGAGCCGCGGCAGAGCCGGGTAGCGCGCGAGCCTGCCCGTGGAGGCCGGCGGTCCGTCGATCACCAGCATGTCGAAACCATCGGCGGGCGGCGCGAACCGGCTCAGGTCATACCAGCGCTGTCCGGACTCCTCTGTTGCCACCAGCGGGGCGTCGTTGACGGTGGCCCAGTCCTGCAAGCCGTGCTCCGCGAGCCGGGCACGCGTCTCGCAGGCGAAGCGTTCATCGTGCTCCAGACTGTACACATGGCCGTTTCCGTTCAATTGGCAACAGCGCGCCAGGACCAGCGTCGAAACACCGGAACTACACTCCAGCACGGTTGCCGGCTTGCGCTTCAGGACGTCCTCGGCGAGGACCAGGAGCAGGTCGGGGGATGCCGCCCAGCCGCGCAGCAGGGGCAGCGGCCGGATCGGGGAGATGAGGCGCATCAGACCGTCGTAGGCCTGAACTTGTTTGAAGAGGGCGAAGGTCTCGTCCGCCGCGGCGAGCGCCCGAAACGAGGCGAGGTGAATCCGGCGCAGCTTGTGAAACAGGATGGCCTGGGTGCCCAGAACCACTACGAGCAGGATAGCGATCAGGAGATCCATGGCCACATAAACCTCGCGGTTACTGCCGGGATTGATCCGATTATAGACAGCGGACGCACGACCGTCGATAAATATTCATAAGAACTGAATATTTCATATGATACAAGGCTGTACCTGCTGCATCAGAGCGGGTATCTTTGCCCGGAATCCCCACTTGATGCTCGCCCCATGAACGGCACACCAGCCCGCCCCCTGCTCGTCGGCCTCACCGGTGGCATCGGTAGCGGCAAATCCACCGTCAGCGGATGTTTTTCCCGCCTGGGGGTGGATGTCATCGACGCCGACGACATCGCCCGCGCCCTGCTGGCGCCGGGTGCTCCGGGGCTGGCCCCCGTGCTGGCCGCCTTCGGCAGCGATCTGCTCGGCGCCGACGGCGCACTCGACCGCGCGCGGCTGCGCCGCATCGTTTTTGCCGACGCAGCGCAGCGCCGGCGTCTGGAGGCCATCCTGCATCCCCTGGTCTGGCAGTCGATCGCGGAAAGCGTGGCGGCTGCGGCCGGCCCCTATTGCATCGTATCGGTTCCCCTGCTGGTGGAAACCGGCTCGACCGGCCGCGTCGACCGCGTGCTGCTGATCGACTGCCCCGAGGAACTGCAGCGCCGCCGCATCGCCGCACGCCCCGGCTGGAGCGCGGCGGACGCCGAGGCGGCGATGGGCAGCCAGGCCACACGCGCCGAGCGGCTCGGTGTCGCCGACGATGTCATTCTCAACGACCGCGGCCTGACGGAACTCGAACAGGCGGTCGCGCGTCTTCACCGGCAATACCTGCGCCTCGCCCGCGAACGGATGGGGTCAGACCCTCGTTGATGCATCGGGAGGGTCTGACCCCGTAAAGACCGCAAAGTAAAAGCGCAGCGCGGTTCGACGCCGACAGGAAATCTTGTATCATCGTCGCGATGCAATACATCACCTACGAGCAGCCCCTCAATGAGCGCATACGGACATTCCTGCGCCTGGAATTCCTGTTCCGCCAGGCGGACCATACGCTCGCCGGCCATTCGGCCTGGGACAGCCGCGCCACCATCGCCAATCTGATCGAGATTCTCAACGTCTTCACCCGCGGCGACCTCAAGACCGAGGTGATCAAGGAACTGGAGCGGCTGGCGGCGACGCTGGCGCGGCTGGAGACCAACCCCGACGTCGACCGCAGCAAGCTCAATGAGATCCTCGACCGCATCGATGTGCTGGTCGACCGTCTCTACCTGCTGCAGGGGCAGGTAGGGCAGGACGTGAAGGACAACGAATTCCTCACCGCCATCAAGCAGCGCACCACCATCCCCGGCGGCACCTGCGACTTCGATCTGCCCGCCTATCACTACTGGCTGCAGAAACCGGCCGCCGAGCGCGATGCGGAGCTGCGTCACTGGCTGTCATCCTTCGACAATTTCCGTTCCGCGATCGAGCTCATTCTGGGCATGGTGCGCGAGAGCGCCAGCGAAAGCCGCGAAACCACGATCGCCGGCTTCTTCCAGAAGTCGCTCGACACCAGCGTGCCCTATCAATTGATCCGGGTAACGCTGCCGGCCACCGTCAACTGCTTCGCCGAGATCAGCGGCGGCAAGCACCGCTTCACCGTGCGCATGATGGAAATGCGCGGCTACGAGCGCCCGGCGCAGGCGACGCGCGACATCGATTTCATTCTGGGATGCTGTGCGATCTGAAACGACCCGTTCGCACCCGCGTCTATGCCAGGGATCAAGCGTGAATCGAGGATCGATTCGAAAACGGATGCGGGAAGGACTTCAGGCGTAGCAGTCCACGCGATCGTGCGGGCGATCCCGCTCCGACTGCCCAAACGCGGCCTGGGCAAGGTAAGCGGCAAGCCCGTGCGCCGGTGCTGCCGAAAACCCCGCACCGGGAAGAGACGCCGCACCCGGACGGGCGCGGCCCAGCACTTCGCCTTCTACCACACGCTCGGCTACTACACGTTCAGCCACTACGCGCTCGGCCACCACACGCCCGGCAGGCGCGGCAGCATCCGCCGCCGGGCGTGCGCTGCCCGCGGCTGATGGCCGATGCAAGGACTGCTGTGTGGAAATGATCTTCATGCCGGTTCCGTCGCCTGCGCCCAGCGCGGTGGGAAGAATTACGGTAACAGCTCAGAACCCGAAACGCACGCCGAGGTGGACACCATCGTCGATGGTGGTATCACCGACACGGCGCAGATCCGCTCTGACATCGCGATAACCGAGATAGAGCAGCGCTTCGGGCACCACTTCGTAGCCGGCATACGCGCTCAGAAAGCTGAAATTGTCCGCCGGAGAAGAAGTTACCACGTTAGGCGCGTAATAGCCTTCGACGCCGACGACGAAGCGCCGATACGGCGGCAGGGAGTATTTGAGCTGGCCGCCGATGGCGAGCGAGAAGATACTGTCGCTGTCATAGCGGATGCCGAACACCTTGAGTCCCAGCCCGGCCTCCAGTTCGGGAATGCCGGCCCCGGCTTCGGCGATCAGTTGCGCGCCGAACATGGCGATGTAGTCCTTGTCGCGCTCGGTGGTATAGAGCAGCCCTACATCCATCTCGCGCTTGCCGAAATTACCCGCGCGGCCATCGTAAGCCAGATAGCGCAGCAGCGCGGCATCGTCATTGAGATTGATGTCGATGGCATCCGCCGCGGCAGGGGCGGCGAAACCGGTCAAGGCGCCGGCCAGAGCCAGCGCGGCGATCCCGGCAGTATATTTTTTCATCACGGCATACCTCCCAGAGGATACGGAATGCCGGGGAATTTACCACAAAGGCGCGGCCTCGGCCTGCGGGTTCCGCAATCGGCAGATATATATGCTGTCTCAGGCGCGCGACAAGGCGGCGCGGGCGCAGACCCACAGCACGATGCGAGAGACGCCCGCCCGTCTCAACTCGGCCATCAACGCCAGCGCCGTGCTGCCGGTGGTCAGCACATCGTCGACGATGGCCACCGAGGCCGGCAGCGGCCGCCGCACCGAGAAGGCGCCCTCGACATTGCCGCGCCGTTCTGCCGCGGCGAGCGTGGATTGCTCCGCCGTCGCGCGGTGACGGACACAGGCCGCGGTATCGATCGGCAGTGCCAGCCGCCGCGCGATGGGACGCGCCAGCTCGAATGCCTGGTTGAATCCGCGCGCCGCCAGTCGGCGGCGATGCAGCGGCATCGGCACGATCAGTTCGGGTGGACGGGAAACCGAGCGCGCGATCCGCTCCGTCATCAGTTGACCGAGCAGGCGCGCGCAAGCGAGATCGCCGCCGAACTTCATGCGCTGGATCAGATGATCGAGCGGCGCCGCGTAATCGAAGGGACAGATCAACTCCTCCTGCGGCGGCGGGGTATGCAGACAGGCGCCGCAGACGTGCGATACGGCGAGCGCAGTGCCGCAGCGCGGACACGACGATCCGCGCCAGGGCAGATCCGCACGGCAGCCGCGACACAAACCATGGGCGCCAGCACCGGTACCCGTGCCGATACCGGCGCGACTCCCAATGCCAGCGCCGCACAGCAGACAAGGCGCGGCGTAAAGCCAGCGCTTGAGCGCGGCTGCATAATATCTACCCAATCGTTTACTTTTTCGTGCCACTTCAGTTGACAGCCATGCCCAGTATTCGCATAGTCGCGGTACTCGCAAGTTAACGGCGCCGGGTGGCGCCGGACATCGGCATCGCTCCGAACGGAAAAGGACAAAGAGATGAACGAAGAGACCTATGCGCGCATAGACACGATCACGCGTCGGGTGCTGGACGGCGGCGAAATGAGCGCCGAGGAAGGCCGCTGGATGATCCGCCTCGACGACGGCTATCTGTCCTGGCTGATGGCTGGCGCCGATCGTCTGCGCCAGCACTTCCGCGGCGAGGAAATCGAGGTCTGCGCCATCTCCAACGTGCGCTCGGGCAACTGCTCGGAGAACTGCAGCTTCTGCTCGCAGAGCGCCCACCACAAGACCGCCACCGCCCCGCGCTACGACTACATCCCCGCCGAACAGCTCGCCGAACAGGCGCAGCGGGCACGGGCCTGGGGCGCGAGCGATTTCGGCGTCGTTTCCAAGGGCTGGGGCGTGCGCTCGGACAAGGAGCGCAAGCAGTTGCGCACTTACTTCGAGACGCTGGGCCGCGACAGCGACATCGGCCGCTGTGCCAGCCTCGGCGTACTCGACGCCCGTTCGGCGCGCGAGCTGAAGGCGATGGGTTTGGAAAACTACCACCACAACCTGGAAACCGCGCGCAGCTATTTCGACCAGGTCTGCACCACGCATACCTATGAAGAGAACATCGACACCGTGCGCCACGCCGTGGAAGCGGGGCTGCGCGTGTGCTCGGGCGGCATCCTCGGCATGGGCGAGAGCCTGGACCAGCGCATCGAACTCGCTCTCACCCTGCGCGAGCTGGGCGTGGAGTCGGTGCCGCTCAACTTCCTCTCGCCGCAGGAAGGCACGCCCTTCGGCCGCATGGAGCCGATGACGCCGCGCGAGATCCTGAAGAACATCGCCGTCTTCCGCTACATGCTGCCGCGCGCCGAGATCCGCATCGCCGGCGGCCGCCAGTTCCTGCGCGATCTGCAGGCGATGATCTTCATGGCCGGCGCTTCCGGCGTGATGATCGGCGACTACCTCACCACCAAGGGCCGGCGTGTCGAGGACGACCTGCAGATGCTGCGCGACCTCGGCCTCGCCGCGCGCGAAGACACGCAGCAGCGCCGCGCGCGCAGCGCGGAGGCGGCCTCCGCTACGGCATGACGGTCAAAGGGTCAGACTCCATTCACTGCTCCCGTTCATTGATCAGGGTCTGACCCCGCTTGCACTCCGATGCGATGAAACAGGCGTTGAGCGAACGGCTGGAACGCCAGCGCGCGCAGGATCTCTACCGCAGCAGACAGTGCCTCGACGGTCCGCAGGGCGTGGAGATCACGCTCGACGGCCGGCGCTGCCTGTCCTTCTGCAGCAACGACTATCTCGGCCTCGCCAACCATCCGCGCGTGGTGCGCGCGCTGCAGGACGGCGCGGCGCGCCACGGCGTCGGCAGCGGCGCCTCGCATCTGGTCAGCGGCCACGGCCGTGCCCACCACGAACTCGAAGAAGCGCTGGCCGCCTGGTGCGGCCGCGAGCGCGCGCTGCTTTTTTCCACCGGCTACATGGCCAATCTCGGCGTACTCTCGGCACTCGCCGCGCGTGGCGACCGCGTCTACGCCGACCGCCTCGATCATGCCTCCCTGCTCGACGCCGCCCGCCTCGCCGAGGCGCGCCTGAAGCGCTATCGTCACAACGATGCGACGCAGCTCGCCACTTGGCTGGAAGAAGCGCCGACGCCGATACCGACGCAAGAACAGGGACAGGGACAGGGACAGGGACAGGCTTTCATCGTCAGCGACGGCGTCTTCAGCATGGACGGCGATCTCGCGCCGCTGCCCGAGCTCGCCGCCCTCGCCGCGCGTCATCGCGCCTGGCTGATGATCGACGATGCGCACGGCCTGGGCGTGATCGGCGCCGACGGCGGCGGCTGTGTCGCCCATTACGGCCTGGGACAAGCGGAAGTCCCGATCCTGGTCGGTACGCTGGGCAAGGCTTTCGGCACCTTCGGCGCCTTCGTCGCCGGCTCGGCGGAACTGATCGAAACCCTGATCCAGTTCGCGCGCAGCTATATCTATACCACCGCGCTGCCGCCGGCGGTCGCCAGCGCCACGCTCGCCGCGCTGGCAGTCGCGCGGGAAGAATCCTGGCGCCGCGAACGCCTGGCCGCGCTGGCGCGGCGCTTCCGCGACGGCGCCGGCAGCCTCGGTCTGCCGCTCTATCCAGCAGCGCCGGACGCACCGCCGACGCCGATCATTCCTCTGCTCTGCGGCAGCGCCGAACGCGCACTCGCACTCAGCGCCGCGCTGCGCGAACAGGGCATCGTGGTGACCGCGATCCGCCCGCCGACGGTGCCGCGCGGCACGGCGCGGCTGCGCATCACGCTGTGCGCCGAACACAGCGATGCGCACATCGACCGCCTGCTCGACACCCTGGCCGCGCTGCACCGGTGAGCATGCGCGCATGAAGCTGCACGTGGAAACGACCGGCGACGGTCCGGCGCTGGTCCTGCTGCATGGCTGGGGGCTGAACAGCGGGGTATGGAGCGGTCTGATCGAAGCGCTTGCCGAGCGCTATCGCCTCGTGCGCATCGATCTTCCCGGCCATGGCCACAGCGCGATGCGTACCGACGGCTATACCATCGACACACTGGCCAACGCCATCGCACCGCATCTGCCGGAGGACAGCACGGTACTCGGCTGGTCGCTGGGCGGACTGATCGCGCTTCGTCTCGCCCTCGGCGGGACAGCGGGAAAGGCCGCGATACGCCGATTGATCCTGGTCGGCACCTCGCCGCAGTTCACCGCGGACACGCACTGGCCGCACGCCATGGCGCCCGCGGTGCTGGAGGATTTCTCCCAGCAACTGCTCGCCGATCATGCCGGCACGATTCGACGCTTCCTCGCCCTGCAGGCGCTCGGCTGCGCGGACAGCCGCCGCATTCTGGCCGAGCTGAAAAACGCCATCGCCGCCGCGCCGCCGCCCGATCCCGAGGCGCTCGCCGGTGGACTCGCCGTCCTGCGCACGACCTCCCTGCTCGCACACTTGCCCGCGCTGCGGCTGCCGGTCACTCTCATTCATGGCGAGCACGATACCCTGGCGCCGATCACCGCCGCGCGGGCGACCGCAGCGCTGCTGCCGGGCGCACGCCTGCACGAAATCGCGGGCGCGGGCCATGCCCCCTTCATCTCGCACGCGGATATCTTTCTTCGATTGCTGGATATGGATATGGCCTGCGGTCATGACTGAAGACAGCGGCATGAGCCCCGACTACCGGGTCGACAAGCGCGAGGTACGGCGCTCTTTCGACGCCGCCGCACCGCGCTATGAAGCGGTGGCGGTGCTGCAGCGGGAAGTGGGGCAGCGCCTGCTCGAACGCCTGGAGCTGGTGCGCATCGAACCCACTCTGCTGATCGATGCCGGCGCCGGCACCGGTGAGCTGAGCGCACGGCTCGCGCAGCGCTATCCCGCCGCGCGCCTGCTGCTGTTGGACCTGTCGCCCGCCATGCTCGCCGTGGCGCGCGGCCGCACCGGTTTCATCGAGCGCTGGCGGCGCCGGCGGCTCTACGCCTGCGGCGATGCCGAACGCCTGCCGATCGCTTCCGGCTGCGCCGATCTCATCGTGTCGAATCTGATGCTGCAGTGGTGCAACGATCTCGAAGGCGCGCTGCGCGAGCTGCGCCGCGCGCTGCGCCCGGGCGGGCTGCTGATGTTCACCACGCTCGGCCCCGATACCCTGCGCGAGCTGCGCGCCGCCTGGCGCGCGGTCGACACCGAGCACGTGCACGTCAATGCCTTCATCGACATGCACGACGTCGGCGATGCGCTGCTGCGCGCCGGCTTCGCCGATCCGGTGATGGATCGCGAGGACATCACGCTCACCTATGAAACGGTGCCGACGCTGCTGCATGAACTCAAGGCGCTCGGCGCCCACAACAGCACCGGCGGCCGCCCGCGCGGGCTCACCGGACGGCGCCAGCTCGCCGGCATGATCGCCGCCTACGAACGCTTCCGCCGCGACGGGCGCCTGCCGGCGACCTACGAAGTCCTGCATGGCCATTGCTGGGCGCCGCTGCAGGCGAAACAGGCACACGATACCGCCACGGGAGAAATCAGGGTGCCGCTGACGAAGCTGACACGAGCCGAACGCGAACGATGATCGCCACCATGAATACGGGCGGCGTCTTCGTCACCGGCACCGACACCGGCGTCGGCAAGACCTGGGTCGCGGCCGGCCTGCTGGCAGCGCTGCGCGCACGCGGCATGCGCGCCGTCGGCATGAAGCCGGTTTCCTGCGGTTGCGAGACCACAGCACAGGGCCTGCGCAACGAGGATGCCCTGCTGCTGCAGTCCTGCGGTATGGAGCCCGCGCCGCCTTACGAAACGATCAACCGCTACGCCTTCGCGCCGCCGGTCGCCCCGCATCTGGCGGCGCGGGCCGCCGGCCGGCGCATCGACATCACCCGCATCCACGCTGATCTGCGGGAACTCTCGACACAGGCGGATTACGTCGTGGTGGAAGGCGCCGGCGGCTGGCAGGTACCGCTGAACGAAGAAGAAACCATCGCCGACCTTGCACTCGCGCTCGGCCTGCCGGTGGTGCTGGTCGTCGGCATGCGTCTTGGCTGCCTCAACCACGCGCTGCTCAGCAGCGCCGCCATCCTCGATGCGGGGCTTCCGCTCGCAGGCTGGGTGGCAACGCCGATCGATGCGGCGATGGCGCTGGCGGAAGACAACATCACGGCATTGCAGGAGCGCATCGATGCGCCGCTGCTGGGCCGGATACCGCATCTGCCGGCATGCGACGCCGGACGAATCGGGGAAAACCTGGATATCGATGCGCTGCTGCGCCGGTGAAGCGACAACCGAAGAAGGCGGCCGCGCCGCCGGAAGCGCTCAGGCTTCCAGCGTGGCGCGGATTTTCTTGAAGGCGTTCTTTTCGATCTGGCGGATGCGCTCGGCCGAGACCTGATACTTGTCGGCGAGATCCTGCAGGGTCCGCTTGTCATCGGCGAGCCAGCGCTGCTGCAGTATGTCGCGGCTGCGATCGTCGAGATCGCCCAGCGCATCGCGCAGGCGGTCTTCGTTGTGCTCGTCCCATTCGTCCTGCTCGAACTGCGCGCCGGGATCCATGCGCACATCCTGCAGATAGGCGGCCGGCGCCAGGGCGGCGCGATCACCATCCTCGCGCTCGCCATAGGGATCGAAGGACGCGTCGTAGCCACTGATACGCGCCTCCATTTCCATCACGTCCTCCGGACGCACGCCGAGATCCTTGGCAACCGCATCGACTTCCTCGCGGCCGAGCCAGCTCAGACGCTTCTTGGCGCTGCGCAGATTGAAGAACAGCTTGCGCTGCGCCTTGGTGGTGGCGACCTTGACGATACGCCAGTTGCGCAGGATGAATTCGTGGATCTCGGCACGGATCCAATGCACCGCATAGGACACCAGCCGCACGTTCATGTCGGGATCGAAGCGTTTGACCGCCTTCATCAGACCGATGTTGCCTTCCTGGATGAGATCGGCCTGCGACAGGCCATAGCCGCTGTAGCCGCGGGCGATGTGGGCGACGAAGCGCAGATTGGACAGCACCAGCCGGCGGGCGGCGTCGAGATCGTTCTCTTCGCGGTAGCGCAGCGCGAGATGGCGTTCTTCCTCGGCGCTCAGTACCGGAATGAGGCCCACGCTCTGGACGTAGGCATCCAGGCTGCCGCTGTGCAGTACCGGAATGACGTCAGTGCCTGTACCCATCTGGAGTGATCCTCTTTCAGACAATCCGTTTATTTTCAAAATATTAGCGGCAACTCTGGCTGTCGTCAAACGGGGTCGCCATTATTGCCGCCGCGCCATCGGCGCCTCTCTGAATAGTATGACCGCACTTGCGAGCGCATGTTCCGGAATCGATAAAATATCGACGGAACAGTGGCTTGACCTGAGCCCATCGGGAGCCGATCGGGAGCCGATCGGGAACCGGCCGAGGACGCTCAGCTCGGCTCGATGGCGCGGATGTGCCGACCCACCGCCAGCCATGCACCGATCAGGCCGAGCAGCAGCCCGCCGCCGAGCAAGACCAGCGATGGCAACAGGCCGACGCCGCCGATGTGGAAACTGCTGTCATAGAGCGCGGACAGGCGCCGCACCGGCGCCGCCAGCAGGCCCAGCGCGAGCGACACCAGCAGCCAGGCGAAAACGGCGCCGAACAGGCCATGGAACAGGCCGTTGTACAGGAAAGGACGGCGCACGAAGCCGTTGGTCGCACCGATCAGCTTCTGCACCACGATTTCCTCCCGCCGGCTCTGGATCGACAGGCGGATGGTATTGCCGATGATCAGCAGCACCGCCAGCGACAGCAGGACGCCGAGCACCAGCACGGCGCGCTGCGCGATCTGCATGATGGCGTACAGTCGCTTGACCCATTCCAGATCGAGCTGGGCACTGTCGACGCCGGCGTAGGCGCGCAGGCGCGCGAGCAAGGTCTCGATCTCGGCCGGCGCGGTGAATTCCAGACGCGGACGCACCAGCAGCACCGCCGGCAGCGGATTTTCCTGCAGCACTTCCAGCGCCTCGCCGAAACCGGACAGACGCTGGAATTCCTCCAGCGCCGCCTCCGGCGATACATAGCTGACCAATGCCACCCGATCCAGCGCGCCGATCTCCCGCGCCAGCCGCTGCGCCTCGTCGGTGCTGATGCCGGGGCGCAAGAACAGCGAAATCTGCGCCGCGTCCTCCCAGCCGGCGCTGACCGCCTTGGCACTGTTCAGCACCAGATACAGACCGGTCGGCAGCGCCAGCGCAATACCGATGACGGCGACCGTCATCAGCGTGGACAGCGGCGTGCGCGCCATGCGTCCGAGCGTATTGAACATCGCCTGCAGATGATGCTCCCCATAGGAGCGCAGACGACCGAACAGGCCCAGCTTGCGTGGCACGGTGGCGCGGGCCGACGAGCGCGGCGTGGCAGTCGCGGCCGGCGGCGCATCGGCACGCACCGCCGGCCGGCGCAGCAGACTCGGCGGAACGACTTCGCGGCTCATGCCGGCACCGGCGCCGCGGCGCCGGCCGCCTGCTCATCGGACAGCAGACGACCATCATGCAACTGCAGGATGCGATGCCCCATGCGCGTGATGAGCTGCAGGTCATGGCTGGCAATGAGTACGGTCACGCCGACCTGATTGAATTGCTCGAACAGACGCATGATTTCCTCGGACAGCGCCGGATCGAGATTGCCGGTCGGCTCGTCGGCGAGCAGCAGCGGCGGACGGTTGACCACGGCGCGGGCAATGCCGACACGCTGCTGTTCGCCGCCCGACAGCATCACCGGATAGCGCCGCTCCTTGTCGAGCAGGCCGACCTTGTCGAGCGCGGCGCGCACGCGGCGCTGGATCTCGCGATGCTCGTAGCCGGCGATCACCAGCGGCAGCGCGACGTTATCGAACACGGTGCGATCGTTCAGCAGGTTGTGATTCTGAAAAATGATGCCGATCTCGCGCCGCAGATGCGGGATGCGGCGCGAAGCAAGGCGCGACAGGGAACGGCCGTTGAAGAAGATCTGCCCATAGGAAACGCGCTCGATCAGCGCGATGAGCTTGAGCAGCGTGCTCTTGCCGGCGCCGGAATGACCGGTGAGAAACGCCATCTCCTGCGTGCGCAGATGCAGATTGAGCCCGGCCAGCGCCTCATGGCCGCCGGGATAACGCTTGCCCACATTCTCGAAGCGCAGCATCGGCGGGGATTCACTGCCTGGCGAACAGGGCGTCGACGAATTCGGCGGCATCGAAGACGCGCAGATCCTCGATACCTTCGCCGACACCGACGAAGCGGATCGGCACATCGAGCCGCTTCGCCACCGCGAAGATGACGCCGCCCTTGGCGGTGCCGTCGAGCTTGGTCAGCGCGATGCCGGTCACGCCCACCGCGCCATCGAACTGCACCGCCTGGTTGACCGCGTTCTGGCCGGTGCCGCCATCGAGTACCAGCAGCGTCTCGTGCGGCGCGGTCGGATCGACCTTGGCCATGACGCGCTTCACCTTCTGCAGCTCGGCCATGAGATTGGTCTGGGTATGCAGCCGCCCGGCGGGTTTGCCGATGGTGGTGGTCTTGCCGGCGCCGTTGACGCCGACCATGAGGATGACGAAAGGCGATGCGCCCTCGATGCGCAGCGGCAGCGCGCGCGGCGCCAGCAGCGCAAGCAGATCCGCGCGCAGCGCCGCGAACAGCGCTTCGCTGTCGGCCAGTTCGCTGCGCGAAATGCGCGCCTCGAGATCCTTGATGATCTGGCGCGTGGCATCGACGCCGACATCGGCGGTCAGCAGCAGCGCTTCGATTTCATCGAGCAGCTCGGCATCGATCTTCTTGCGCCCCAGCACGAGGCTGGCGATGCCTTCGACGAAACCGCTGCGGGTGCGTTGCAGACGCTCCTTCAGACGGCCGAAGAAACCCGATTTTTTTTCAGTATCCGGATGAGCCGATTCAGGCATTTTTTCGGCCTAGGGCAGAGTGGTGTACAATGGCCGGACCTTCACGGACCCGGATGTCGGTTCCGCTGCGCGTCCCCATCGAGCGCTTATCCTAGCAAAACCGGGCAACAGATTCACGATTCAAACGGACAGATGCCTCCCATGAGATCGATCGCACTCCTTTGCGCATTCATGCTGCCATCCCTGCTCGCGCCGGCCGCCATCGCCGCCGACGCATCGCCTGCCGGCGTTCATGAATACCTGCTCGACAACGGCCTCAAACTGATCGTCAAGGAAGACCGGCGCGCGCCCGTGGTGGTGTCGCAGGTCTGGTACAAGGTCGGCGGCAGCTACGAGGACGTCGGCGTCACCGGCATTTCGCACGCACTCGAACACATGATGTTCCAGGGCACCAAAAAGCATCCGTCAGGCGAATTCTCGCGCATCATCGCCGAGCAGGGCGGGCGTGAAAACGCCTTCACCGGCCGCGATTACACCGCCTATTTCCAGCAGCTCGAAGCGAGCCGCCTGCCGATCAGCTTCGAACTCGAGGCCGACCGCATGCGCAATCTGCTGCTGCCCGCCGATGAATTCACCCGCGAAATGGAAGTGATCAAGGAAGAACGCCGCCTGCGTACCGACGACGATCCGCAGGCCCTCACCTACGAGCAGCTGAGCGCCACCGCCTTCGTCGCCAGCCCTTACCACAATCCCATCATCGGCTGGATGAACGACATCGAAAACCTGACCGTCGCCGACCTGCGCCGCTGGTACGATCAGTGGTATGCGCCGAACAACGCCGTGGTGGTGGTGGTCGGCGACGTCGATGCCGCCGAGGTGCACAAACTGGCCCGCCGCCACTTCGGCCGCCTCAAGGCGCGCGCGATCCCCGTACTCAAGCCGCGCCTGGAACCGGCGCAGAACGGCGAACGACGCGTCACGGTGCGCGCCCCGGCGCGCCTGCCCTATCTGCTCATGGCCTACAAGACACCCGCGCTGCGTACCGCCGCAGTGGACTGGGAACCGTACGCGCTGGAAGTGCTCGCCGGCGTGCTCGACGGCGGCGACAGCGCCCGCCTCGCCCGCCACTTGGTGCGCGAGGAAGGCGTCGCCGCCAGCGCCGGCGCGCGCTACGGGCTTTATTCCCGTCACGACGACGTGCTCGTTCTCAGCGGCACGCCGGCGCAGGGTCACGATGCCACCGAGCTCGAAACTGCGCTGCGCCGCCAGATCGAACGGCTGCGCGAGGAACTGGTAACGCCGGCCGAAC
>CAYLYS010000061.1:0-12637 GCA_964388175.1 uncultured Chromatiales bacterium
GCCCTTTACTCCACCCCCCATTCCCTATATCTTCTCCCCCACTCAGGTGTCCCCGCGGGCGTTCGCCCCAGGGGATGAAACGGGAAGTCGGTGCGCCCGGACTCATGTCCATGGCAATCCCGACGCTGCCCCCGCAACGGTAAGCGAGTAGAGATCGGCACGCGCCACTGTGCACATGCACGGGAAGGCGCCGGTCGGATCGGTGAGTTCCCCGATCGCTCGCGAGCCCGGAGACCGGCCTGGGAGGAAACCGTACGGTGTCGCGGCGGGCGGCCTGGGTTCGGATCGTCGAGCCTGTTTGTCTCCGCCGTTTGCATGCCTCCGGTACAACGATAAGAGCACCGCGCGCGGGTGTGCGCGATGAACGGAGGATTTCCATGAATTTCAGATTGTCCTGTCTGGCTGCGGCGGTGTGCGCGGCCGCTGTGCCTGTTGCCGTTGCTGTTGCCGCTGGGCCTGCAGTCGAGGAGCAGGAGGTGGTGCTGGTGACCGCGACGCGCACGGCGCAGCTCGCCGACGAGGTGCTGGCGCCGACGGTGGTGATCACGCGCGAGGAGATCGAGCGCATGCAGGCGGTCGATCTCGCCGACGTGCTGCGTTTCCATGCCGGTTTCGATATCGGCCGCAACGGCGGTCCGGGTCAGCCCGCTTCGCTGTTCATTCGCGGCACCGACAGCAATCATGCGCTGGTGCTGATCGACGGGGTGCGCATGAATCCGGGCACGATCGGCGGCGCGGCGCTGCAGAACATCGATCCGGCGCTGGTCGAGCGCATCGAGGTGGTGAAGGGGCCGCGTTCGTCTCTGTACGGTTCCGATGCCATCGGCGGCGTGGTCAATATCATCACGCGCCGTGCGGCGCAGGGTACGCAGGCGAATGCCGCCGTCGGCGGCGGCAGCTTCATGACCCGCCGTTTCTCCGCCGGTGTGCGCCATGCGCTCGGCGGTACGCGGGTCGGCGTCGAGGCCGCGCTCAACAAGACCGACGGCTTCCCGCCGCGCACCGCTTCGGACATCAAGGCCGGCCACGACAATCTCAGCGTCAATGCGCATCTCGGACACCGCTTCTCGCTGCTGGACGTCGAGCTGAGCCATTTCGAGGCGAGCGGCGATACCGAATACCTGGACTTCTTCCTCACCCCGGTCGACCAGGATTTCAAGAACAGCGTCACCGCGCTGCGCCTGGAGGCGTCGCCGACGTCGAACTGGACGAGCCGGCTGCGGCTCAGTCAGGCCAAGGATGAGATCGATCAGAATCAGAGCCCCGATTACGCGCATACCGAGCGCTTGACCGCCGACTGGCAGAATGACATCCGGCTCGGCCGGGCGCAGCTGCTGACCTTGGGTGTCGAGGGCACGCGGGAAAAGACGGCGGCGGAAAGCTTCGGCACCGTCTTCGACGAGGAGCGCGACATATCCGCCGTCTATGTGCAGGATGCGATCGAATACGGCGCCCACCGCGCCGTGCTGGCGGCGCGCTACACCGATTACGACGGCTTCGGTGACCATCTCACCTGGGACGTCGAATACGGCTACTGGCTGACTCCCGCAACACGGCTGAGCGCCGCTGCCGGTACCGCTTTCCGCGCGCCTGACAGCAGTGACCGCTTCGGCTTCGGCGGCAATCCGGATCTGAAACCGGAGGAATCGCGCAATATCGAAATCGGTTTGCGCCACCGTTTTTCACCGAGTCAGCGCGCTTCGCTGCAGATCTTCCACAACGAAATCGACGAGCTGATCGAGTTCGCCGGTGACGATGGCATGACCAACATCGCCGAGGCGCGCATCCGCGGCGTCGAGGCGGGCTATGACTACGACGCCGGTCCCTGGCACTTCGGTCTGACGGCGACGGTGCAGGATCCGCAGTCGCGCGATACCGGCAATCAGCTGCCCCGGCGCGCCGAACGCAGCGCCACCGCGCGCCTGGTCTATACCGCGGACCGCTGGCAGTTCGGCGCCGACGTGCTGGCAGCCTCTGATCGCCGCGATTCGGACTTCAGTACCGCGGTGCTCGCCGGTTACGGCATCACCAATCTGACGGCGGCCGTGTTCCTGACCCGCGACTGGACGCTGCGCGCGCGGGTGGAAAACGCTTTCGATAAGGAATACGCGCTGGCCGACGGCTACAACACCGCCGAACGCTCCTATCTGCTGCAGCTTGCCTGGCAGTACGGCGGTTAGGCCGGCCTCGGTCAGAGGCAGTCAAGCGTCTGTCCGGGCGGTCGTCGTGGCCGCCCGGCAGCGCTGCGCATGGCCTGTTTCCGATCTCCCGGCGATGCGCTTTCGTCCCGCATAATTTTTTGAAAACAGTCGCTTATCCGCTTTTCCCTCATGCATGACGTGCGTGCTGACGCGTATTCCCGCCATTTTTCTATAGTGGAAATGTGCGCCGTAACGTAGTAGCTTAGGGCCTCATGTCACTCGTGACTCAGGGGAGTATGGGACGCAAGCTCTATATAAAGACCTTCGGCTGCCAGATGAATGAGTACGACTCCGCCAGGATGGCGGATGCCTTGGTTGATGTGTATGGATTCGAGCTTGCAACCCAACCCGAAGAGGCCGACGTAATTCTGGTCAACACCTGCTCGGTGCGCGACAAGGCGCAGGAGAAGCTGTTTTCCCAGCTCGGCCGCTGGCGCCCGTGGAAAGCGGAGCGACCGGGTCGCGTCCTCGGTGTCGGCGGCTGCGTCGCCAGCCAGGAAGGCGCCGCGATACGTGAGCGCGCGCCCTATGTCGATCTGGTGTTCGGTCCGCAGACGCTGCACCGCCTGCCCGAAATGCTCGGCGAACACCTGCGCAGCCGCGCTCCGGTCGTCGATATCAGTTTTCCCGAGATCGAGAAATTCGACTGCCTGCCGCCGCCGCGCGCGGAAGGGCCCTGCGCCTACGTGTCGGTGATGGAAGGCTGCAGCAAGTACTGCACTTTCTGCGTCGTACCCTATACCCGCGGCGAGGAAGTGAGCCGGACCTTCGAATCGGTGCTGGTGGAGGTGAGGCAGCTCGCCGCCCAGGGCGTGCGCGAAGTGACGCTGCTCGGTCAGAACGTCAATGCCTATCGCGGTCTGATGGAAGACGGCACCGAGGCCGATCTGGCGCTGCTGTTCCATTATATAGCCGCCATCGACGGCATCGAGCGCATCCGCTACACCACCTCGCATCCGGTCGAATTTTCCGACAATCTGCTGCGCGCCCATGCCGAGCTGCCCCAGCTCGCCGTGCATGTGCATCTGCCGGTGCAGAGCGGATCGGATCAGATTCTGGCGCGGATGAAGCGCGGACACACCGCGCTCGAGTATCGCGCCCTCATCCGCCGTTTGCGCGCGGCCCGCCCCGGCGTCAGCCTGTCCTCGGATTTCATCGTCGGTTTCCCCGGCGAGACCGAAGCGGATTTCCAGGCGACGATGAATCTGATCGAGGATATCCGTTTCGACCATGCCTTCAGCTTCATCTACAGCCCGCGCCCCGGGACGCCGGCCGCTGCGTACCCGGACGATGTGCCGCACAGCGTCAAGGCCGAACGCCTGCAGCGCTTGCAGGAACGTCTGAACGAGATCGCGGCCGATTTCAACCGCGCCATGATCGGCACGCGCCAGCGCGTGCTGGTCGAGCGCGTTTCGCGCAAATCCGCGGCCGAGCTTTCCGGCCGTGCATCGAACAACCGCATCGTGGTGTTCCCCGGCGCCGCCGCCCTGGTCGGGCGTTTCGTCGAGGTCGAGATCACCGCGGCCGGCTTCAATTCACTGCGTGGCGATATCGTTGCCACGCCGGCGAGGGAAGGGCAGCGTGAAGCCGCCGCCAACTGGATCTGAATGGCACGCCCTCCTGCCAACGTGCCCGGCACGGCCAATGCGGATCATGGCGCGGCCATGACGACCGAAGACGCGCCGCAGAGCCGCGAGCTGGTGCTCGAGCCCGAGGACAATCAGCGTCTCGCCAGTCTGTGCGGCCAGTTCGACGAACACCTGCGTGAGATCGAGCGCAGGCTGGGCGTGGAGCTCAACAACCGCGGCAATGTCTTTCACATCATCGGTCCGGCGGCGGCGGTGGATGCCGCGCAGCGCATGCTGCAGCGTCTTTACGCCGCGACCGCATCGTCTCCGCTCACGCCCGCGAATCTGCATCTGCTGCTGCAGGCCGCGGACGAAGATGCGGGAGAGATGAGCGCGGGCGAGCCGGATGACGCCGAACCCGCCGAGCCGCCGCGCATCAGTACCCGCGGCAGCATGATCGTGCCGCGCGGCGCCAATCAGCGCCGCTACGTCGACAACATCCACAAGTGCGACATCAATTTCGGCATCGGTCCGGCCGGCACCGGCAAGACCTATCTCGCCGTCGCCTGCGCGGTCGAGGCGCTCGAACGCGAACAGGTGCGGCGCATTCTGCTGGTGCGTCCCGCGGTCGAGGCCGGCGAGCGGCTCGGTTTCCTGCCCGGCGATCTGGCGCAGAAGATCGACCCCTATCTGCGGCCGCTCTATGACGCGCTCTATGAAATGCTGGGTTTCGACCGCGTCGGCAAGCTCATCGAGCGCAACGTCATCGAAGTCGCTCCGCTCGCCTATATGCGCGGGCGCACGCTCAACGAGTCGTTCATCATCCTCGACGAGGCGCAGAACACCACCACGGAGCAGATGAAGATGTTCCTGACCCGTATCGGTTTCGGTTCCACGGTCGTGGTCACCGGCGACATCACCCAGGTCGATCTGCCGCGCGAGCGTGCCTCCGGGCTGCGCCACGTGATCGAGATTCTCAAGGATATCGACGGCATCAGCTTTGTTTTCTTCCAGACGCGCGACGTGGTGCGTCATCCGCTGGTGCAGCGCATCGTTGCCGCCTATGAGCGGGCGGAAGAGCGCAAGCCCGCGCGCGACGGCAAGGGCGGACGTTCATGAGGGCGCTGGAACTGGACCTCCAGTACGCGCTGGATGAGGCGGACGAGGGCGCCCAGCGCCTGCCGGCGGCCGAGGCATTCGACGGCTGGGTGCGGGCGGCGCTGCACGGACGGCGCGATGCGGCGCAACTGGTGCTGCGCATCGTCGGTGCGGACGAAGGCCGCGAGCTGAACGAGCGCTATCGCGGCCGCAAGGGGCCGACCAATGTGCTGTCGTTCGTATTCGAGCAGCCGGAGCTGCTCGATCCGCCGCTGCTCGGCGATATCGTCGTCTGTGCGCCGCTGGTCGAACGCGAGGCGGCGGAGCAGGGCAAGGCAACGCAGGCTCACTGGGCGCATCTGGTCGTGCACGGTGTGCTGCATCTGATCGGTTATGACCATGAAGAAGAGAATGAGGCATTGATCATGGAAGGGCTGGAGCGGGAAATTCTGACTGGATTGGGCTTCCCCGATCCCTACGAGGGCGACGAGTCCGATGCGGACGATGAGGCGCGGCAGCCGCAGGGCGCGCCGGCCGGCACGCGGAGGGCGGAGTCATGAACGACAGTCAGCCCGACAGTCCCGAGGCGGTCCAGCGTTCCTGGCTGGGCCGCCTGAGCAAGGCATTCACCGGCAGCGAACCGCGCAACCGGCAGGAGCTGATCGAATCGCTGCGTGAGGCGCGCCAGCGCGGCCTGATCGAGGCGGACGCCCTGACGATGATCGAGGGCGTGCTGGAAGTGACGGAAATGCAGGTCCGCGAGATCATGATCCCGCGCGCGCAGATGGTGGTGGTCGAGCGCGACGCCTCGCTGGCCGAAATCCTGCCCATCCTCACCGAGTCGCAGCATTCGCGTTTTCCGGTGATCGGCGAGAACAAGGACGAGGTGCTCGGCATTCTGCTGGCCAAGGATCTGCTGCCTTATCTGGTCGGCGAACAGCAGCGCGAGTTCGATATCGGCGACATCCTGCGGCCGGCGGCCTTCGTTCCCGAGAGCAAGCGGCTCGACGTGCTGCTCAAGGAATTCCGCGCCAGCCGCAATCACATCGCGCTGGTGGTCGACGAATACGGCGGCATCGACGGCATGGTCACCATCGAGGACGTGCTCGAGCAGATCGTCGGCGAGATCGCCGACGAGCACGATATCGATGACCAGATCTACGTCATGAAGCATGGCGATCGCGGCTACACGGTCAAGGCGCTGACGCCGATCGAGGAATTCAACGATTATTTCCATGCCGACTTCTCCGACGAGGAGTTCGACACCATCGGCGGTCTGCTGATGTACGAATTCGGTCGCCTGCCGCGCCGCGGCGAAACCCGTGACATCGGCCGCTTCCGTTTCAAGGTGCTGCACGCCGACAGCCGCCGTCTCCATCTGCTGCGGGTGATGCCGCTGCCGGGCGAGTCGGCCGGTGATGCCGATGCCTCGGCGTCCGCGGCGCAATAAGCGCATCGCGCTGTCATCGCACTGGGCGGCATGATCCTGTGAGCGGACGTTTCCCGGCATGGGCGGGCGGGCCCGCGGCGCTGCTTGCCGGCGCCGCCTGGCCGCTGGCGTTTTCCCCCTTCGATTTCTATCCCGTCGCGGTCCTGAGCCTTGCCGTGCTGTTTCTGCTGTGGCGCGGCGCGGGCGCGTGGCGCGCGTTCCGGCGCGGCTATCTGTTCGGGCTCGGCGCGTTCGCGGTCGGCGTGTACTGGGTGTACATCAGCATGCACGATTACGGCGGCATGGGGCCGCTGCTGTCGGGCGCCATTACCGCGCTGCTGGTCTGCTTCATGGCGCTGTTTCCGGCGCTCGCCGGCCTCGGTGCCGCGCTCGTGCTGCGGCCGCGCCGCGCCGCGCCGGTCCCGGGCAACGGGCGCGCCTGGCTGCTGGTTTTTCCCGCGGCCTGGGTGCTGGGCGAATGGCTGCGCGGCTGGTTCCTCACCGGGTTCCCCTGGCTGCACATCGGCTACAGCCAGATCGATGCGCCGCTCGCCGGCTATGCGCCGCTGCTCGGCGTGTACGGGGTTTCGCTGCTTGCCGCGCTCAGCACGGCGCTGCTGCTGGCCGCCGCACTCCACGGCGGACGCCTGCGCCGCATTGCGCTTGGGCTGTTCGCTATGCTGTGGGTAGGTGGGTTGCTGCTGGCACAGATCGAGTGGACGCGCAGCGCCGGTGAACCGCTGCGCGTCAGTCTGGTGCAGGGCAATGTGCCGCAGGATCTCAAGTGGCATCCGGGCATGCGCGACATCACCGTCGATCGTTATCTGCAGCTCACGCGCGCGCATTGGGACAGCGATCTCATCATCTGG
Source organism: uncultured Chromatiales bacterium (assembly GCA_964388175.1). Classification (GTDB taxonomy): domain Bacteria; phylum Pseudomonadota; class Gammaproteobacteria; order SZUA-140; family SZUA-140; genus JAITWN01. The sequence goes on from CAYLYS010000061.1 coordinate 7,166, forward strand.
CCGGAGACCGCGATCCCGATGTATTACGCCGAGGCGCGACCCTATCTCGAAGTGCTGGCGCAGGAAGCGGCGGCGCACGACACCGGGTTGATCGTCGGCTTGGTGTATCTCGACACCGAGACGCACCGCTATTACAACAGCATGATCAGCGTCGCCGGGCAGGAAGCGATTTACCACAAGCAGCATCTGGTGCCGTTCACCGAATATCTGCCGTTCAGGTCCGTGCTCGGCGGATTCATCGATGCATTCTCCATACCCATGTCCGATTTCAGCGCCGGCGCCGCCGATCAGGCGCCGATGATGGTCGCGGGCCAGCGCATCGGCATGTCGATCTGCTTCGAGGACGCCTTCGGCGAGGAGACCATCCGCATGCTGCCCGCTGCCACGCTGCTGGTGAACGTGAGCAACGATGCCTGGTTCAACGATTCCCTCGCGCCGCATCAGCATCTGCAGATCGCGCGCATGCGCGCGCTGGAGACCGGACGCTACCTCGCCCGCGGCACCAACACCGGCATGACGGCGCTGATCGATGCGCGCGGCCGGCTGATCGAGGTGGCGCCGCAGTTCGAGTCCACTGTGCTGAGCGGCGAGGTGGAACCGCGTCAGGGGGCGACGCCCTATGTGATGATCGGCAACGGCGGTTTTCTGCTGCTGGCGGCGGCGATGATGCTGATCGGCTGGTTCTGGCACAGGAGAGCGGGCTGAGTGGCGCGGCCGAAGGTCGCTCTGGCGCTCGGCAGCGGTTCGGCGCGCGGCTGGTCGCACATCGGCGTCATCGAGGCGCTTGCCGACGCCGGGATCGAGCCGGATATCGTCTGCGGGGCGTCGATCGGCGCGCTGGTCGGCGCGGCCTGGGTCACCGGCCGACTCGACCGGCTGCGCGCCTGGGTCGAAACCGCGGGCTGGCGCCATATCGCGGGCCTGGTCGATGTCAGCCTGTCCAGCGGTGGCTTGATCGAGACGACCAAAATCGGCGCTTTTCTGCGCGATCTCGGCATCGATGCCGAGATCGAATTCTGCGCCCGGCCTTATGCCGCGGTGGCCACCGATATGGCCAGCGGTCGCGAGGTCTGGCTGCGCCGCGGCGCCATCGATCAGGCGGTGCGCGCCTCCATCGCCTTGCCGGGTATTTTCAGTCCGGTATTGCACGAGGGGCGCTGGCTGCTCGATGGCGGTCTGGTCAATCCCGTGCCGGTGTCGGCCTGTCGCGCGCTCGGCGCCGAGATCATCATCGCGGTCAATCTCAACGGCGATCTGCTGCAGCGGCGTGCCGATGAACTGTCCGCCGTGCCGGACGATAGCCAAGCCGATACCCAGGCCGATGTCCAGGCCGATACCGGACCCGGTATCAGCCCCGGCGGTATCGGCCTGTCGGCGGATGCGCTCGCCTGGGTGATGAAGCGCGTGCCGAAATCGCTGCGTGAGCAGACCACGCTCATCGCGCCGAAACTGCTTAGCGCGAACCACAAGGCGCCGGCCTATTTCGACGTCATGGCGAAGGCGATCCACATCATGCAGGACCAGATCACGCGTTCGCGGCTCGCCGGTGAACCGCCGCACATCATGCTGATGCCGCGCTTGCCCGGCATCGGTCTCATGGAGTTCCATCGTGGCCGTGAGGCGATCGCCGAAGGACGTGCCTGCGCCGAGCGCGCGCTGCCCGCTATCCGTCAGTATCTGGCCTGATCCCGTGCCCTGCCCGCGCGGGGCGGCGGGACGGCCTCGTCTGGCGTCGTTTGCCGCGGAGTGCGGGCATGGCAGCCGCAATGCCGGCCCGGATTCAAAGACCAGAGATTCGGAGATGAAGGTTCAGGGAATGGAGAGCAGGAGATGGATAGATCCATGGCGGCATTGACGCGTTCGAACCGCTCCCCGCGCCCTGAGCCGGCTGCGGATGCCGGCGTCCGCATTCGCCCGTCCTCCAGGCGCTATGCTCGATCATGACACCGAAGAGACGCCGCCTGGTGCAGGCGCTCCTGTATGAGGCTTTCGCGCTCGCGCTGGTGGTGCCTTTCCTGGCCATCGTGCTCGATCGCTCGCCGTCGCGGGTGTTGCCGCTGGCGCTGGCGATGTCGATCACCGCGGTGACGTGGAATTATGTATTCAATGCCCTGTTCGAGCGCTGGGAGGCCGGCCAGGCGGTGAAAGGGCGTTCCTTCCGTCGCCGTCTCGCTCACGGTACGGTGTTTCAGGGCGGGCTGGTCCTGATGCTGGTGCCGATGATGGCGTGGTGGCTGGATATTTCCCTGGCCCAGGCATTTTTCGCCGACCTGGCTGTCCTCGTATTCTTTTTCGTGTATACCATCGCATTTACCTGGCTGTTTGATCGGGTGTTCGGTTTGCCGGAGTCTGCCGCTCCGCATGACCGGCGCTGACCGTGGATTTGCCGGGGATTTGCCGAGGCTTTGCCGATCTCAGGGGGGGCGCGGCACATGTGGGCGAGTCGCTGTGAACCGCTGGCGGACATGGCCGGCCGGCGCGTTTTCATCGAACGGGAAGGGCGGCCGGCATCCTGCGCCGAGGTGCTGCGCGGCTGGCAGGACGATGCCGGTCTGCGCACGCTGTTCAGCGCGGTGCTGGCGGAAGCGCCCTATCTTGCCTTGCGCTGGGAAATGCCCGCCGTCACCACGGCGACACTCGCGCACGGTTTCGAGTGCGTGCTGCTGGACAGTCCATGGCTGCAGCGGTCCGCCGATCATGCCGCCTTCGCCGATCATTTCGTTGGCGCCTGCGCGCGCGGCGTGGTGAGTTTCGCCAATCTCGGCGCGGATGCGCTGCTGATCGTGCCCTGTCCCCCGCCCCGTACTCCGCTCTCTACCCCGCGCTCTACCTTGGCGGCGGAGGCGGATTACGCGCATCTGGCGGCTTTTCTGCGCACCGCGCCCGCATGGCAGCAGCATGCCCTGTGGCAGGCGGTGGCGCAGGCGCTGGCGTCGCGTCTCGGCGCGCGGCCGCTGTGGCTCAGCACGGCCGGGGCGGCGGTGCCGTGGCTGCATGTGCGCCTGGACGAACGGCCCAAATACTATGGTTATGCGCCTTATGCGGCGATTCCCCGCGGAACATGACAAGCATGAAAATAGGGATGATGGCCTGCCTGCTGGCGCTGATCGCGCTACCGATCACGCTGCCCGCGGCCGAGAAGAACGGCCGGCTGGTGGTGGACATCGAGGTGGAGGGGACGCAGACCTGGCATGCGGGGCGTGATCATGGCCGTGCCCGCATCGTCGAACGTTATCATCTGCTCATTCCGCTGCGCTCGGATGGCGTTCCTTCCTCGGTGAATGCCATCGTGCCGGGTTATGCCGGCACGCAGATCGGCCGCGCGGCACAGGCGCAGCGCAATGCGATGAGGCGTCAGGGCATCGTCGTGGCGCCGTCTCCGGCGACGCCCGAGGTCGCCATGGCGCTCCAGGAGGCGCTGGCGGGCGAGATGCAGAAGCAGCAGGCGAGTTGCGGCGGCGATACGGCCTGCCATGCGCGGATGGCCGTGCGCTATGCCCAGGAATCCGCCGCCATCGCCTATCCGGGGGCGGTGGTCGCCGGTGATGGCGGCGACGGTGCGGAACGCTTTCTTTATTACAGCGGCTATCCGGGTTGCAGCGCCGAAATCGACATTCGCATCGATAATGTGTCCGAGGGCGCTTACGCCGATGCTGGCGGCATGATCCCGGTCATCGATAAAGCGGAAGCGCGCTATGCCGGCAATGCGGGCGAGCGCAACGTGCTGTGCCAGAGCCAGCAGCTGGTTTACGATCTGAAGGAAGACCGCATTTACATGTATGGCCTGAATCCGGCCGCGGCGCGCGGTTTTTATCAGCGCAGCGAACGCGGCCAGATACGGGTGCGCAGCGCGGACATCGAGGTCGGCGGCTTTGCCGAACTGCTGGAATGGGTGAATGCCCAGCTGCGCCAGGCGCCCGATGCGGGCGAGCGCAGCGCGGTGCTGCGTCCGCCGGCGCGGCCGCTGGTGGGTATTGCCACCGCCGGCGCGACATTCGACGGCAGTATCGAGGTCAGGCTCGACTGGCGTTTTCTGCCGGAATGAACGCCGCTGCAGATGGCGCCGTAGGGTGAGCAAGGCCATGGCTGCGTGGAATTGCAGCCGCCGCATTTGATGCCGCCGTGACGAACGGCGGGGCGGCGCATCGGCATCGTCCCGCCGTTTTTTATTGCGAATGGGCGCGGGCCGGCGGTCGCGCTAGAATGGCGGCTGCGACCCGTGCTGCGCTCATCCCCTCCTTCCGAACAGCAATATCCGGAGCCGAAGCCATGGAAATCGAAGCGAAGCCAACCGAAGCGAGCAGGCTGCAATCGAACCGCACGCTGACCGTCGTCATCTATGCACTTTATGCCGCCTCGCTGCTGGTCGGCATGACGGCGCTGGTGGCGATCGTGATCAACTACATCAAGAAGGACGACGTCGCCGGCACCTATCTGGAGAGCCATTTCCGCTGGCAGATCCGCACCTTCTGGTACGGTCTGCTGTGGGCGGTGATCGGCTTCGTGACCTATGTGCTGCTGATCGGCATGCTCATCCTGTTCATCGATTTCGTCTGGTTCCTCTACCGCATCATCAAGGGCTGGCTCTACCTCAACGAAAACCGTCCGATGTATGCGGAGGAGGCGCGCTCGGCATGAGCACGGAAACGCAGCGCTGGGATGCCGCGCAGTATCGCGCCAATGCCAGCTTCGTCGCCGAGCTCGGTGTGCCCGTGCTCGCGCTGCTTGCGCCGCGTCGCGGCGAACGCATCCTCGATCTGGGCTGCGGGGACGGTGCGCTGACGGCGGAAATCGCGGCGCTCGGTGGCGTGGTGCTCGGCATCGACGCCGGCGCCGACATGGTCGCGGCGGCGCGGGCGCGCGGCCTGCAGGTGCAGCGCATGGACGGCCAGGCGCTGAGCTTCGACGGTGAGTTCGATGCGGTGTTTTCCAACGCGGCGCTGCACTGGATGAAAGCGCCCGAGCGCGTCATCGACGGCGTCTGGCGTGCGCTCAGGCCGGGCGGGCGCTTCGTTGCTGAGTTCGGCGCCGCCGGCAATGTCGCCACCATCGTCGCCGCGCTGGAGAGGGCGCTTGCCGCGCGCGGTCTGGCGGCCGTTTCGCCGTGGTTTTTTCCCGAACCGGAGGCGTACCGTCAATTGCTCGAAGCGCGTGGGTTCACGATCGATCACTTGGAGTGTTTTCCCCGTCCGACGCTGCTGCCGGGCGATGTCGGCGCCTGGCTGGAAACCTTCGCCCAGACTCACCTCGCCGTCGTCCCCGCCGGCGACAGGCCGGCGCTGATCGCCGAACTGGTGGAGGCGCTGCGGGCACCGCTCAGCGACGAGGCGGGCGACTGGCGCGCCGATTACGTGCGCCTGCGCTTTGCGGCGCGCCGGCCGGGCTGAGCCGGGCGCCAACGGTGTGATCCGGCGGTGATCAGGCGGAGATCAGGTGTCGCCGCCGCGCGTGAAGGCGGTTCCGCTGCAATGC
>CAYLYS010000061.1:12737-14946 GCA_964388175.1 uncultured Chromatiales bacterium
ATCAGGCGGAGATCAGGTGTCGCCGCCGCGCGTGAAGGCGGTTCCGCTGCAATGCGGGCAGGCCGGAATCCGCGCCGTGGCGTGGAAGCGCAGTTCGTGTCCGCAGCCGAGGCAGCGCAGCGCGCCGAGGCTGGTGATCTCGCCGGTGTGGTAGGTCGCGGCGGCGCGCGCCCGCTGCTCCAGCGCCAGTAATTCCAGGCGGGTACGGTCGGCAACGCCGGCGAACAGTTCGAGCAGGCGTTTTTCCACGATGTCGATGTCCAGCCGCAGCCAGTCCATCAGCTCGCCGCCCTTTTCCCCGATTTCCCCCCTGGCGAGAAAGGCGGCGGCGTCCTCGATGTCGCGACGCAGGTAATCGCCGATCCGCTGCGCCTCTTCGCGCGTGAGTTCGCCGAGTTCCACCGCCTTGTCCTGCGCCGTTTCCAGCAGATAGGCCAGTTTGGGGCGCAGTTCCAGATCCGCTTCATCCGCCGCGGCGCGGATGCGCTCCATCATGCGCTCGTAGGCCGCGATCAGCCGGTATTCGTATCCTTCCGGTTCGTTCATGTCCGCTTACCCGTCGTATTGTCCAGCGCAGCCGCGCTACGGTATGCTAGCACTCTTTCCCGCTCCTGGCTTTGCCAGCTAAGTTACTGCCGTCATGGAAAAAAATTACGAAGAAGAATATCGGCCCAGCGCCGTCGAGGAGCGCGTGCAGCGGCTCTGGGAGGCGCGCGACGCTTTTCGCGCCGTCGAGGATACGTCGCGCGAGAAGTACTATTGCCTGGCCATGTTCCCGTATCCGAGCGGGCGTCTGCACATGGGGCACGTGCGCAACTACACCATCGGCGACGTCATGGCGCGCTATCAGCGCATGCGCGGGCGCAATGTGCTGCAGCCCATGGGCTGGGACGCCTTCGGCCTGCCGGCCGAGAACGCCGCCATCCAGAACAAGGTGCCGCCGGCGCGCTGGACGCGCGAGAACATCGATTACATGCGCGGTCAGCTCAAGCGGCTCGGTTTCGCCTACGACTGGTCGCGCGAGCTCGCCACCTGCGATCCGCACTACTACCGCTGGGAGCAGTGGCTGTTCACGCGCCTGTTCCGCCAGGGGCTCGCCTACAAGAAGACGGCGCCGGTCAACTGGTGCCCGCACGACATGACCGTGCTCGCCAACGAGCAGGTCATCGACGGCTGCTGCTGGCGCTGCGATACGCCGGTCGAGCGCCGCGAGATCGCGCAGTGGTTTCTCAAGATCACCGATTATGCCGACGAACTGCTCGCCGAGCTCGATCGCCTGGACGGCTGGCCCGAGCAGGTGCTCGCCATGCAGCGCAACTGGATCGGCCGCTCCGAGGGCGTGGAGCTCGAATTCCCGGTCGAGGGTGGCGACGAGACGCTGACCGTCTACACCACGCGCCCCGATACGCTGTTCGGCGTCAGCTACGTCGCCGTCGCCGCGGAGCATCCGCTGGCGCGTGCGGCGGCCGCGAAGCAGCCGGCGCTGCAGGCCTTCATCGAGGACTGCGGCCGCGTCGGCACCGCCGAGCAGGCATTGGAAACGATGGAAAAGCGCGGCATGGATACCGGCCTGCGCGTGCGCCATCCGCTCACCGGCGTGTCGCTGCCGGTATGGGTGGCGAACTTCGTGCTCATGGGCTACGGCAGCGGCGCGGTGATGGCGGTGCCCGCCCACGATCAGCGCGACTGGGAATTCGCCCAGGCCTATGGCCTGTCCGTGCATCAGGTGATCGCGCCGGCCGACGGCGCCGCGGTCGATCTCGCCGCCGGCGCTTTCGTCGACAAGGGTGTGCTGATCGACTCCGGGCCGTTCACCGGCCTCGATTCGGCGCAGGCCTTCGACGCCATCGCAGCCGATCTGCAGGCGCAGGGACGCGGCCGCCGCAAGGTGAATTACCGCCTGCGCGACTGGGGCGTATCGCGCCAGCGCTACTGGGGCGCGCCGATTCCCATCATCAACTGTCCTTCCTGCGGCGCGGTGCCGGTGCCCGACGAGGATCTGCCGGTGGTGCTGCCGGAAGAGGTCGAATTCGACGGTGTCGGTTCGCCGATCAAGAAGATGCCGGCGTTCTACCAGGTTGCCTGTCCCGTCTGCGGCGGCCCCGCCGAGCGCGAGACCGATACCTTCGACACCTTCATGGAGTCGTCCTGGTATTACGCGCGCTTTGCGTCCAAGGACAACGATCAGGCCATGCTGGATGCGCGCGCG
>CAYLYS010000062.1:0-14173 GCA_964388175.1 uncultured Chromatiales bacterium
TGCATTGCTGCGCCGGCGATACCGAGGGCGGCGCCGACGCAGACGCCGAGCACCACGCGCGGCAGACGGATGTTCCACAGCACCGCCGCCTGCTGAGGCGCGTAATCGCCGATGTGCAGGCCGATGCCGTCGAGCAGCACCGCCATGACGACCGTGCCGTCGATCGGGTAAGCGCCGTGTCCGGCAGCGAGCAGCACTGTGGCGGCGAGCGTGAGTACGAGACCCGGAAACAGCAACGCCGGCGGCAGGCGTCCGCCACGGCGAACGCTGGTCGCAGCGACCACGGCACTCATTGCGTCAGGCTCCGGTGCAGCTCGGTGACCACGTCCGGCAGGCGTGGACCGAAGCCGAGCGCATAGACGATGTCGATGGCGGCGACTCGTCCTTCGCGGATCGCGCGGCTGACCTGTGCACCGGGGATGGCGTGCAGGCGCTCGAGCGCGCCGTCCTGATCGCTGCTGTCGACGGTGACGACGATGAAATCGGGATCGGCCGCGATCAGGCTTTCCACCGATAGCGGCTTGTAGTTGGCGAAATCCTGCGCGAAGACGTTGACCGCGCCGAGATGGCCGAGCAGCGCATCGGCGCCGGTATCGCGTCCGGCGGCGGCGACCACCGGACCGTGCAGCATGAGAAAGGCGACGCGCATCGGACCGCCGTGCGCGCTGCGCGGGGGATGCGCCTGCAGCGTGTCGCGGACCTGTGCCCAGCGCGCTTCGAGGCGGGCGACGAGCGCCTCGCCGGCTTCCTCGCGATCGATCGAGCCTGCGATCAGGCGCACGCGCGCGAGCAGGCCGGGAAAGCTGTAGTCGTTGCGCACGCGCACCACCTGCACGCCGGCATCCTCGATCTGACGCAGCGCCGCCGGTGGTCCGGCCTCGTGGCTGGCGAGCAGCACGGCGGGGTCGAGCGACAGCACGCCCTCGGCGGCGAGCGTACCCTGATAACCGATCTTGGGCAGGGTGCGCGCGACCGGCGGCCAGTGGCTGCTGGTGTCCACCGCCACCAGCAGATGCTGCGCTTCCAGCGCGTAGACGATCTCGGTCACGCCGCCGCCGACCGAGATCAACCGCAGCGGCGGTGCTTCCTGCGCCAGGTCTGCCGCCAGGGCCGCCGCCGGAGCCGCCGCCAGAGTGGCATTGGCGCAGAGGAGCAGCGCGGCGCATGACAGACGGATAAAAGCTGGCTTCATAGATCATAAGCCTCGCTGAACAGCGTGGCGAAACGCTCGAAAGCGGCGATGGCGCCGGCTTCGATCTGTGCCTCCTGCATGCTGCCGAGATCGAGCGCATCCAGCGCTTCGGTAAAGCACTGCCAGTAGCGGGCGCGTCCTTCCGGGGCAGCGGCGAGATAGCGTGCGCCGAAAGTCGCCGACAGGCCGAGCACCTCGGCGTGCCGCGACAGGATGGCTGCGCCCAGACGCGAGCCTTCCGAAACGAACAGCCAGCCCAGTGCTTCGTGATCGCTCAGCGCCGGTGTGTTCGTCACGGCGGGCACGGGCACGCCGAGATCTTCCAGGTCGGCGGCCGCGGCATCACGCCGACTGCGGGTGGCGAGATCGGGTATCAGCGATTGCAGGCTGGCGCGGCGGTAGAGCGGGTCGATCTCGGCCTGGAAGCGATACTGCACGGTGGCGAAGCGGCGGTAACGATCGAGATCGGTGAACGGCGCCGCACGGGCGACGAGCAGATGCATGTGCTCGTGCAGCTCGTCGGTGGCGGCGCTCAGGCGCTTGTGACGCGAGGCGGCAATCGTTGCAGGGGTCGGAGCATTCATGGCGTTTCTCGCTTTTGGGCTGGGGGTTGACGGACGAAACGGAGAACACCGTCTGAGGAGACGGATAAATCATAAGCGATAATAATTATCAGTTGCATAAAAAACCGGCCATTCCGGCAAGGGGCAGCCAAGCCGACGGCAGTGACTCGGCAGCGCCGGGGCTTCTCTCCGAAACCGGGAGCCGCTACGCGCCAACGGTTTTCTGCCCGGATGCCCCGACGGCGCATCCGGGCGTTCGGCAGTCATGCCCGGCGCGGGCAGATCCTTCTGACCGCGGTAAAAGGGGCCGACCCTTTTGCTCCGGTCAAAAGAATGAGACGGAGACGGGCTGATTTTTTTCATCCTGCTCGTTCTCGTTTCCCGGACAGTGGCGCGTGCCGTTCAGTCCTCGCTCAGCGCGACGCGGGTACGGTCGGTGAGCGGCTTGAACAGGTACGACAGCAAGGTGCGTTCGCCGGTGAGCACAAAGGCTTCCACCGGCATGCCCGGGCGCAGCGTCAGTCCCTTGAGGCGATGCATGCCGTCATCGGTGACGCGCGCCAGCAGGCGGTAATAGGCAAGACCGGTCTGCGCATCGGTATGGCGGTCGGCGGAAACGCGCTCGACGGTGGCGGGGATGCGCGGCGTGCGGTTCTGGTTGAAGGCGGTGAACATCAGCTCGACCGGCAGGCCGGCGTATACCTGATCGATCAATTGCACCGGCAACTGCGCCTCGATTTCGAGCGGCGCATCTTCGGGTACGATCTCCATCAGCAGCGCGCCGGCAGCGACGGTGCCGCCGGGCGTGAACACCGTCAGCCCCATCACCGTGCCGGCGGCCGGCGCCTTCACCTGCGCGTGATCGAGCGTGAACTGTGCGGCGCGCAGGGTGTGGCTGAGCGCATCGGCGCGCATCTGCGTGTCGCTGAGCTCGGTGCCGATCTGGCGCCGGTCTTCCTGCTCACGAGTGATGAGGCGCTGGCGCAACTCCAGCATCTGGCCCTGCAGCTGGGCGATACGGGCGATGTCCTCGGATACTTCGCCGTCGACCTCGGCATGCAGGCGCTCCTGCTCGAGCAGTTGATGGCGCGGGAAGTGGCCCTGCCGGGCGAGTCCGCGCAGTTTTTCCAGCTGTTCGGCGAGGATGGCGCGCTGCGTTTCCTTGCTGAGCTTGGCGGCTTCGAGGCCGCGCAACTGGGATTCGTAGCCGGAGAGCACTTCGCGCATGCTGGCGAGCTCGCCGGCGACGACGGCGCGGCGCGAGCGGAAGAGCTGGCGTTGCAGATCCATCGGCGCCGCCGCCTGCGGATCGTCGGCGGCCTCGCGCAGCGGGGCAGGGAAGACGAGCTCTCCCGCGCCGTCGCGTTCGGCGATCAGCCGCGCCTCGGCGGCGAGCGCCGTCCAGTACTGGATGCGCAGCGATTCGGCCTGTGCGCGGGCTTCGGTTTCGTTCATGCGCAGCAGCACCTGGCCGGCGGTGACGATGTCGCCGTCGCGCACCAGGATCTCATCGACCACGCCGCCGCCGGGATGCTGCACCGCCTGGCGCTTGCCGGCCACCGTTACCGTGCCCGGCACCGGTACGCCCTTGTCGAGCGGGGCCAGCGCCGCCCACAGCAGAAAACCGCAGACGCCGAACACGATCAGCAGCCAGCCGGCGCGCACGTAAGAGCGGTCTTCACCGCTCGGCGCGATTTCAACAAGGGATGTCGCCTTATCGCCGGGCGCGGTGCGCGGTTCGCCGGTGCCGTTCGCCGCATCGTCATCGGCGGTATCGCCATTCGCATCGGCAGCGCCGGATGGCTTCGATCCGGCTTCGCCACGCGCAGATCCGGTCTGCATCGTGCGGCCGGTGAAAGCGCCGGTGATGAAATGCGGCAGACGCAGCGTCTTCATGCCGCACCCGCCTTGGCCGGCTGCCGCGTCTGCGCCTCGCTCTCTATCGGGGGCTGGCTCGGCGCGGATGCGGGGCGAGCGCGCTCGGCCATCGCCTCGGCCTGCTGCTTTATCGCTTCCAGCACCTGCCCCGTCGGCCCGAAGGCCTGAGCGCGGCCGGCGTTCATCAGCAGCAGTTTCGTCGTCACCGCCAGCACGCCGGGGCGGTGCGTGATCAGCACCACGGTACGGCCGCGCTCGCGCAGGCCGGCGAGGGCGCGCAGCAGCGCCGCATCGCCCGCTTCGTCGAGATTGGCGTTGGGCTCGTCGAGCACCAGCAGCGCCGGATCGCCGTACAGCGCCCGGGCGAGGGCGATGCGCTGCTTCTGCCCGCCGGACAGGCCCGCGCCGTCCTCGCCGATGACGGTGTCGTAGCCCTGGGGAAAACGCAGGATCATGTCGTGCACGACGGCCTGCTGCGCGGCGGCGACCACGGCTTCGGCGTCGGGCGCGCCGAAGCGCGCGATGTTCTCGGCAATGGTGCCGGGGAAGAGCTCGACGCCCTGCGGCAGATAGCCGATGGCGTCGAGCTCGGTGCGGTTCCAGCGATGGATGTCGGCGCCGTCGAGACGCACGTTGCCGCCGCGCGCCGGCCATACGCCGACCAGCAGCCGCGCCAGCGTCGATTTGCCGGAAGCCGAGGGACCGAGGATGGCGAGCACATCGCCGGGGCCGATGGCGAAGCTCACCTGCTGCAGCACCGCATCGCGTCCGCCGGGCGGGGCGGCCGAAACGTTCTCCACACTGAGCCGGCCCTGCGGACGCGGCAACGACATCGCCGGTGCTTGTTCGGGATGGGCGGCGAGCAGGGCGTCGAGACGCTGCCAGGCGAGGCGCGCGCCGCTCCACTGCTTCCACACGCCGATCAGCGCCTCGATCGGCGCGAGCGCGCGGCCCATCAGGATGGATGCGGCGATCATCATGCCGGGGGTGATGCTGCCTTCCACCGCCAGCAGTGCGCCGAGGCCGAGCACCAGCGACTGCAGCGCGATGCGCGCGGCGCGCGAGACCGCGCCGATGCGGGCGGTCCGCTCGCTGGCGAGCTGCTGCTGGCCGAGCATGCCGCGGTGCAGCGTTGCCCAGCGCCGGCGCAGATCGGGCAGCATGCCCATGGCGGCGATCGCCTCGGCATTGTGCAATTGCGCGGTGGCGAGCTGCTGTGAGCGGATGGCGTAGCGGTTGGCCTCGGCCAACGGCTGCAGCGACACGCGTTCATTGCGCCAGGCGAGCAGCACCAGGATCAGCGTGCCGAAGAGGGCGAACAGGCCGAGGCGCACATCGAAGAGGGCGATCACGGCGAGATAGACCGGAAACCACGGCGCATCGAAAAACGCCGGTACGGCGCCGCCGCTGACGAACTGGCGCAGCGCGTTGAGATCGTCGAGGGCGCGGCCGGCACTGAGGCGGCCGCTGCCGAGATTGGCGGCGAAGGCGGCATCGAAGACGCGCGCGCCGAGTCTTTCATCCAGGCGCACGCCGGCGCGGATGACGATGTGATTGCGCACATGATCGAGCGCGGCCATGAGCGCGAACAGGCCGAGGATGAGCACGGTGAGCATGGCGAGCGTGGTGACGCTGCCCGAAGCGAGCACGCGGTCGTAGATCTGCAGCATATAGATCGCCGGTGCCAGCATGAGCAGATTGATGCCGGCGGTGAATACGCCGACCGAAAGAAACGCCTGGCGGCAGGCACGCAGAGCGCGGGCGATCTCGCCGCGGCGCAGGGCGGCGGGGATCATGGACGTCTCCTGAATGTGTCGCCGGACGATGGCCGCCGGCAGTACGGCAGCGATGTCACGAGCGGTGCGGTCGCCAGCAGCAAACGGCGTGGAACCGCGATCGCCGGGCCGGCGGGATGGCGCAGCCGGAGGTACGGCAGGACGGTGCCGGCATGCCGGGGTGGGGGCCTTCTCGTTACACGCATCGGATTTTTCCTGGAAGCGTATGGATAACAGCGGTTCTCATTGGCATAGACGGTCGAGCGTGGCAAAACGGGATGTCCGCACGGCTTAAACATGGAATTTTTTTGCAGGAGGTTCTGGAAGTTGCAGCAGGATCCCGTTCGCCGGATGTCCGGCGTTCACTGCGCGCGCCCGGAAAAGCGGACGGCAGGCAGCGGACTGTTCCGCCACCTGCCGTTTCCGCGGACCCGATCAGCCCCGCTGCCGCCGCGGCGTCCGTGCCGCATACCGCGCCATTCCGGTCAGCATCAGCAGCAACAGCAGCGCCGGGGAGATGGCGCCACCGCCGGAGCTGGACGAGGTTTCGTTGGGCGCGCCATCGGGCGCGCCGTGGATGATGGTCAGCATGGTGCTCGCTGTCCCGGTGGCACGGGGATCGTCGTCGTCGGGCGTGGTGCAGGTGATGGTCAGCTCGTAGGTCACCGTGCCGGTGTTGTTCGGAACCGGCACGGTCATCGGGCTGCTGCCGAGAGGCATGACACCTTCCCAGCCCAGATTATTGGTGGAAGAACCGGTGCAAACTGTCTCGCTCCGGCGGTTGCTCACCGCCCATGAGACGGTGAAGGTTTCGGCCAGCGTCGACGCAGAGGCCTGGAAACTGGCGATACCCACCTGGGACTGAGGCCTGACTTCCATTTCAACTTCCTCGGTAACGAACAGCTCGCCGTCGCTGAGGCATTCGAGCCAGAAGGTATGCGTGCCCTCATCGCCGCGCACGAAGTGCAGCTCGGCCGAACCGGCGACTGCCGTGCTGTCGGTCCAGGCGCCGTCCAGATAGCCCTTCGCTTCGCAGCTCGCATCTTCCGCGGCGCCTTGGGCGGTCCAGTTCAGGACAGCGTAGAAGCCCGAACCGATGCCGACACTGCTCAGGCTGCTCGGATCGCCGGAGGGAGTCATGATCTGGCGGGTGAGGGTGACGCGGAAGGGAATGATCTCGGCCAGGGTGAAGAGCTGGGCGCCGCCGGCGGCATCGCCCTTGGTGGTGCCGTAGAGTGCATCGCCGGCGGCGTCGTGGATCAGGCCCAGCGGTCTTTTGGTGGTGCTGCCATTGAAGGAAGCCTGCAGTTCGAACACCGGTTCGGCGGTGCCGGCATTGGCCGGCCGGATACGGTAGACCGTGCCGGCGTTTTCCGTGCCGCCGGTGAGCGTGGTGCCGTAGATATCTCCCTGGCCGTCGAGCGCCAGCGCGCCGGCCGGGTTGGCGCCTTCGTTGCCGGCGGTGAAGACATGGAGCAACTCGAACTCGCTGCCGTCGGGGCGGATGCGGAAAAAGGCGCCGTAGGTGCCGGAAGCCTGCCAGTCGGTGGTGGTGCCGTAGATGAAGTCGTCCGCTTTCAGCAGTGCCGAGCGGGCGTAGAGATCGCCGCCCGGCTGGCCCTGGGCAGCGGTGAAGTGGTGCAGTACGGAGAAATCCGTGCCGTCGGGGCGGACGCGGTAGAGAGTGCCGAGGCCGTTGTCGCCGCCGAGGGCGTTGAGGCCATAAATATAATCGCCGTCCACCAGCAGATCGGCGGTCTTGTTGACGGTGGCGAACGTGCTGACCGCATCGAGGGTGTCGTCCAGGTTCAGCTTCCATAGCGTGCCGTTGCCCGCCGCGCCACTGCCATTGCCGGTGTCGGTGAAATAGATGTTGCCTTCGGCATCGGCCGTGATCGCGCCGCTTGGCTGATAGATGCGGTTGTCGCCCGCCGGCAGGGGCAATGGGTTTTCCGTCTGGCCGGGGGTGAAAGCCAGAACGCCGCCGTAGCAGAGAGTATAGCTCGTAGCGCACAGCAGTCCGCCCAGTACGTCAGCCTGCGAGGGGTCGCCGGCAATGGCCTGATAGAAGCGGCCGTTGGCGAGCAGCAGACGACCGGCGTCGGCGTTATGAATGAGCGAGGGCGGCGCGTAGAGCTGGTAGTCCTGTCCCGCCGTATCGGTGCTGTAGTTGCCCTCGCCGCCGCCTGCGTAATTGATGCCATACAGCCTGTTCTCATGCAGCACGGGAACGGTAATGGAAATGATGCCGGGGGCAAAGGTGCGCAATTCGGATACGTCCATGGCGGCCTGCGTCCCCGCGGTCATGGACAGACCGGCCAGCAGGCCGGCGAGAACGAGAAACGGTTTTGTATTCGACTTCATGATCGGCTCCAGCGGTGGATGAGAAAAATCGGGAGCGGCGTGTCGCCGCTCCCGAATAAAGATCTAAAGTGTGAAAATATCGAAATCGCTTGTAGTCAGTGCTCCACCTGCGGCCATGACGTAAACTGTATGAACAACGCTGCTGGAGTCGGTGTATTGCGTAACGGATGCGTTGATGAGGGCGTTGTAGCTCGTTGCCGCTGCGGCAGCCGACGCGCTGGCAAAGATGGTGTTCTCGAACGCCAGCTTGTCGCCTGAATTCCGCACGAATCCATAGACCGCATCGGTACCGAAGTAAGCACCGCCGTGCTCGTAGAAATTGACGCGATCGATGCCGCCGCCAGTCTGGATCAGATCGTCGCCGGCGAAGCTGTCGAAGATCTCGTTGGAACCGGTGCCCTGATAGACCAGGCTGTTCTGGTGCAGGATGTTCTCCAGCGTGCTGGTGCTGCCGGGGCCGTAGGGACCGTTGGGATGGCTGATGCCGCCGCCCATCAGGTCCAGTACCAGTTCATGAACCTGGTTTACGGGGTCTGGACTGCTGCTGGTGCGGCTGAGAACCTCGTCGTACCAACCGTTGGAATTGTTATCCAGCAGGCCGTAGCCGATGATGTCGCCGAGCGTGGCTGAACCGGTGCCACTGATGGTGAACAGCTCGGTGTTCAGCTTGTTGGTGCCGGAGTTGAAGCCGTTGCCGCCGAACACCAGCGAATCGATATTACCGAACAGCGTGTGGCTGGGACCATGCGGACCGGTGTAGAAGATATAGTCGATGGTTTTCTGACCATCGTTATCACCTTCGATCTTGACGTTGGCGGCGGTGATCAGGAAGTCGACGTAATCTGCGGTCGAGACGTTGCTCAGGTATTTGCCGATGATTGCAGTGGGTGGAGTGATGCCGGGATAGGTCGGTGTGTATTCCTGATCGCCGATTTCAATGTTGCCGACCGGATTGGTGGTGAAGGCCATATCGGCTGCATGGCTGGGGCTGTAATATTCGCTGGTATAGTGATCCATATAGGCCACGAGACCTACCTTGCTGCCGAAGTTGCTTTCGATGCCGGCGTTGTAAGTGATGGTGATGCTCATGTGTATAACCTCTCCTGGTTGTGGCATCGTCGATGCCGTTGCACATGGTTGATAACACCCCCGTCCTTGCATTCCGTTTCCAGGGGGGACGGGAAAACGGAACGTTTACAGGACGCTTGCCCGGAGCGACCGATAAAGCTTCAGAAACTCACGCTCATATAAGCCGTCAAGGTGCGACCGGGCGCATAGGTCTTCACCATGGCATCACCCATGGCCTGCGCGTACTGGCGGTCGGTCAGGTTCTTCAGGTTGTAGCCCAGGCTCAGATGACGGTTGAGCCGGTAGCTGCCATAGAGATCGAGCACGCAGAAGGAGCGCTGGCCGACGCGGCGCTCGCTGCGGAATTCATTGGTGGTCTGATTGCCGCCGCCCTCGAGGTGATAGCCGGTGGGGCTGGCGCAGGTGAGCGTGGCACCGAGATCCAGGGTCTGATCGAAAAAATGGAAGCCCTGTGTCAGCCGGCCGCTCCATTCGGGAATCATCGGGTCGTACAGGCTGCCTCCGTTATGGCAGAAATTTCTCTCCGGGTTGTTCCACGCTTCCGGACAATAGGTACCGGGGCCGGTGGCATTGCCGTTGGCGTCCACATCGCCGAGCACCCAGCCTTCCCTGATCAGACGATCGTAAGGATTGGGGATACTGCGCCCGTCGCTGAGGGTGCCGGTGGCGCTGCGCAGGGTATGGGTGAGGGTGAGCGCGGTGTAGAAGCGGGGCGCGCGATAGCTGAAATCGAGTTCTCCGCCGTAGAAGCTGATTTCGTTGGTGGCGTTGGCGTAGATGCCGCGAAACAGCGAAGGCTGCACCGAAGCCGGCAGGCCCAGACCCTGGTTGTAGAAGATGTAGCTTTCCGTGGTGTTGTGGAAATAGGTGGCTTTCACTCTCAGGCTGTCCGCGCGCGTCAGTAGACCGTTGCGCAACCAGTTAACACCGGCTTCCCAGTTGCGGGTCTTTTCCGGCACCAAGAACCAGTTGGGATAGGTGTTGATGGGCGGCTGGTGAAAGGGGATGCTGCCCGCGGTGAGGGTTTCGGTGATCGCCGGCGGCCGCCAGCCGAGGCCGGCATTGGCGTAGAGTTGAAGACTGCTGCGCGGCTGGTCCCACAGCTTGTAGGCCAGGCCGAGCGTGGGCAGCAGCTGCGATTCGGCGTGATCGACGTGGATGTTCTGGAATTGCCACAGGAACTGGCGGAAGGTAGGGCTGTCCGGCCGCCAATCGAAGATGGGCGGGTTGAAGCCTGTGCTGCCCCAGAGGCGGTAGTGATCCCAGCGCAGGCCGGGGCTGATGCTGAGGCGCTCGCGGTAAGTCCAGTCTGTCCTCAGCCACACGCTGCTGATCTGCCGCCGGCCCTCCGGCGTGGCGCCGTTGGCGAGCGTGAGCGCGAGGCCGGTGACATCGCGCGAGTCGGCGTCGGGCCGGTTCTGGTCGCGAAAGACCTCCACGCCGTAGCTTACCGCCGTGCGGCTGTTGCCGGTGAAGAAAACCGAGGTATTGGCAGCGGCGAAACCCAGGGTGTCGGTGCGCGTGGTCAGCGTGAAATCGCTCTCGGTGCGCTCGCTGTCGTTGCGAGTGGTGACGAAATAGGCCTTGGCGCTGAAGTCGATCCAGTCGCTGGCCGGATTGAAGGCGTAGTCGAGCGCCGCGCTGTGGCTGCGGGTGCGGTTGACGAAACGGATCGGGTGGACGTCGTCGAGGTCGTATTCGAAGGTCTCGCAGAAGCCGATACCCTGGTTTTCTTCCAGTCCACAGGCGCGCTGATACTCCGCCAGTATCCATGCCTGATCCTCGTTGATCTGCATGCTTTCGCCGTATTCCGCGTCCGTGCTGAGGGCGGTGAGCTTGAGCGCCGACGCCTCGGTGAGAAACCAGTTGCTCTTGAACAACAGGGATTCCATCTGCTGGCCGGTGCCGCTGACGACGGTGACGGGCAGATCGAAATGGACCGGGTTGGAGCTAAAGTTGTTATCGAAAAAAGCGCGCTCGTTATCCCAATAGAAAGCCTCGCCACGTCGGCCCGCCCGGTAGGCGCCGGTGTCCTTTCTGCTGTAGGCCAGCAGCACATCGGTGTTACGCGTCGGCCGCGCGGCGAGCGCCAGCGAACCGGAGAGTTCCTGGGCGTTCTTGTATTCGCCGATGCCGGAAGTCAGCCGCAGCTTGCCGCCAAGACGGTCGTCCTGGTCCACGAGCACGTCGGCGGCTTCGATGGTGCGGAAGGTGGCGACGCCGGCATTCGCCGCTGCACCGCCGGCGCCGGTATAGGCGCCCTTGACGATCTCCACTTCGCGCAGGAATTCAGCGTCGAAGAACATTTCGCCGTTGCGCTGGCCGTGGCCGCTGCGCTGGTAGTTCTGGCGGATACCGTCGATGTTCATATTGACGCGGCCGAAATCCTTGAGGCCGCGCAGATTGATCGAGACGCTGGGGATCTGCTCGTTGGTGACGGTGAAGACGCCAGGGGTCGCCTGCAGGATTTCGCTGAGATGGCGCGGACCGGTGCGTTCGATGTCTTCGCGCGTGATGCGGCTGATCGACAGCGGCTGGCGGTAGATTTCGTCCTCGGGCCGTTCGGCCTGCACCAGCAGCGGCGACAGTACGGTGGTTGGCGGCCGGGTCGCGGGCATTGCCGTGATCGGTGCGGGTATGGTGCTCGCGCCGCGTGTCTGCGCCACTACCTTGAACGTGGCAGGTGCGATCTGTTGTGCCTCCAGGCCCGAGCCGTTCAGGAGTTGCCGCAGAGCTTCTTCGATCGCGTATTCCCCGGCAAGCGGGGCGGAGTGGCGGTCGCGGGTGAAGCTGGCATCGGCGGTGACCTGGACGCCGGATTGCTGGCCGAATACGGCCAGCGCCTGTGCCAGCGGTAGTGTCGGGATGTCGTAGCGCGCGGTTACGACCGATCGTTCGATGTCGTTACCGGCGGACTGCGCGGCAGCGAGTGGCCATGCCGCAAGCAGACTCAGCCAGCAGCAGGTTGCCGCGACGATATACCGCCGGGAGGTTGGGGCGGATGGTTTCATGCCGTTCTCTGTGACCTATATGGACCCGATCGTTGACCGGATATAAACGATATTGCGTCCCATTTACATCAAAGACGAGCGGGACGGGGATTTTTTCAGGAAGCTTGGGAGGCGGGGCGGTTCGCCGGCGCCGGGAACCGAATTAAGACCAGACCGGCGCGGTAGCCGGGTACGGCGGTTTCAGGACGAAGAGACGATCAGGAGGAAGGGTGTGACGCGCTGTACGCGACCGCCATGCGGTTGTACCACTGCTTCGAGCGCCGCTGCGGGATCCTTCAGGGAATAACTGCCGCTGACGCGTTGCTGCGCGAGACCGCCGTCGGTGATGACGATCAGGCCGGGTGCATAGGCGCGCAGGCGCTCGACCACGGCGGCGACGCTTTCATCGTCCACCACCAACTGGCCGTGGCGCCAGCTCGCGACCAGTTGCGGTGCGATATCGCGTATTACGGCAGGACGCGCCTGTTCATCGATGGCGAGTTGCTTGCCGGCGGGCAGTTCGGCAAGCAACTCGCCGCCAGTCTCCACCCGTACCAGGCCGTTTTCCACGGCAATCAGCACGCGGTCGCCATCGCGTCCGACTTCGAAGGCGGTGCCGATGTCAGTGGCGCGCACGGGACCGGCTTCGACGCTGAAGGGTCGTGCGGCATCGTCCGCCACTTCGAACCAGGCGTGCCCGTCGAGGACGCGGATGCGGCGCCGCTCGGCGGAGTAGTCCAGCGCGACGGCACTGCGTGAATCGAGATGGAGCTGGCTGCCGTCGGGCAACACGATTTCGAGCCGTTCACCGGTGTGGGTACGGTAATCAGCCTGGCCGATGCGCCATAACTCGGGCAGCGCCACGAACGCCAGCAGTATGGCCGCACAGGCGGCGAACGCGTAGCGATGGCGCCAGCGCCGGCGCTGAGGCATTGCCACCGCCGATGTCGGGGTGGAAACGGGCTCCAGCGCGGCGCTCACTCGCCACAGCCGTTCGGCGCGCGCAGCGGCGTCGGTATGGCGCGGGGTGGCAGCGCGCCACTGCGCGTAAGCTGCGCGCAACTCGGCTTCGTTCGGGTCCGGCGTTTCCTGTAAGGCGAGCAGCCAGTCCAGGGCCTGTTCCAGCAGCCTGTCGTCATCGGGGATGGTGGCGGGATCGCTCATGGTGCCGGTCACGGCTAGGAGCCGCGGCGCTTTCCTTTTTTATCGTCTGGTGAAATGACGGATGATGCGGGTTTTTTTTCAGGTGCGCGGAGTCCGTGGCCGTCGCCCGCTTCCAGCCGCGTGGCCAGATGAACCATCGCGCCGCGCACCAGGCCGTGTGCCAGGCCGACCGAGATACCGAGCTGCTCGGCGGCCTGTTGCAGGGTCAGACCGTGCAGCCGTACGAGGCGGAACGCTTCGCGCGTACGCTCGGGGAGTTCTTCCAGGGCTTCGGTCACGCGCCGCAGCTCGTCCCGCGAAATGGCCTGGCGCTCGGGATCGGGACCGGGGCCGCCGATCCCGGCGGCGTCCTCGAACGGTGCGCTGTGGCGATTTTCCAGCGCCTGGCGGCGCAGCAGGTCGAGCGACAGATTGCGCACGATACGGTAGAGATAGTGCACGGGCTGCGTCATCTCCCCGCGCGGCTCCTCCGCGAAGCGCAGCCAGGCTTCCTGCAGGATGTCTTCCGCACGCTCGGCTGAGCCCAGGATCGACGCCGCATACTGGAGCAGCGCCGACCGATGCGTAACGAAGGCTTGCAACAGCGAGATCTTATCCAATGCGGGCCACGGTGCGATGCCTGGAGAAAGCGGGATGGTGCGGCCGCGATGGGCTGCAGGCGCGGCCCGTCGTGAGGACCGGCGGACTTGCCATTGGACGCGCGCTTTGCCGGCTTAAGGGAGGCATTCTTCAGCGAATCAAGCGAATCAAATGATAATCATTATCTCGATGGAGGGATGATGATAGGGAAGCGGTGGCAGCGATGCAATCCACGCCTGCCGGGACGACAGGGACGGTTAGCACTTTCGGCGCCTGGGGATCGAAAAGCCGAGTGGGCGGATACCGGACGCTACAGGGCGGGGCCGGATTGTTTCTGGCGGGTGCTCCAGGCGTCTTGAACGAATCGGCGCTTTACTCGAACGCGATCGGGAAGCTTATGAATCTGTCTGAAAAGCGGAAGACAGGCGGCGGATTGCTCCGCCGCCCACCCTTGCCACGAACCTGCTCTCAGGCCCGCTGCCGCCGCGGCGTCTGTGCCGCATGCCGCGCCATTCCCGTCAGCATCAGCAGCAACAGCAGCGCGGGGGAGAGTGCGCCGCCGCCGGAGCTGGCGTTGAT
>CAYLYS010000063.1:0-1346 GCA_964388175.1 uncultured Chromatiales bacterium
GCGAACATGGTCGCCAGCGTGCGCGCGAAGCGCGCCACCGCGGCCTTGTTGAGAAGGTCGCCGAAGACGGGGACCTTCAGTGACACGCGGTCGAGAAAATCACGGAACTTCGCCGAGCGCCGCTTGGCCTGAGTGAAGCTCCAGAGGCCTGCACCGATGCCGCCGAAGATCATCCACCAGTAATTCTGAAAGAACTTGGAGAGGGCCACCACGAACAGCGTCATCGCCGGCAGGTCGGCGCCGAAGCCGTTGAACATCTCCTGGAACTGCGGAATCACGAACAGCAGCAGGATGGTAGTGACGATGAAGGCGACCACGACCACCGCGATCGGGTAGAACATCGCCTTCTTGATCTTGCTCTTCAGCGCCTCGGTCTTTTCCTTGTAGGTGGCGATCTTGTCGAGCAGGGTGTCGAGAATACCCGCGCTCTCGCCGGCGTTGACCAGGTTGCAATAGAGGTCGTCGAAATAGAGCGGATGCTTGCCGAGCGCCTGGGCGAGCGGATTGCCCGATTCCACATCGTTCTTGATGTCGAGGATGAGCTTGGCCATCGCCGGGTTTTCGTGGCCGCGGCCGATGATTTCGAAGGACTGCACCAGCGGCACGCCCGAGGACATCATCGTCGCAATCTGGCGGCTGAAGATGGCGATATCGCCGGCAGTGATCTTCTTCTTGCGTGGGCCGAACAGCGCCTGCGCTTTTTTGTTCACCTTCTTCGGATTGATGCCCTGGCGGCGCAGCTCGGCCTTGGCCATGGACAGGCTGATGCTGCGCGTTTCGCCGCGTACCTTGGCGCCGTTCTTGTTGGTGCCTTCCCAGGTGTAGAGGATTTTCTTTTGTGCAGTGGCTGACATGTTTGCTACTCCGTGATGACGCGGTGCAGTTCTTCGAGACTGAGGACGCCGGCCTTGACCTTCTTCAGGCCGGAGGTATAGAGGTCGGCGATGCCTTCGCGCCGAGCCTGGTCGGCGACTTCGATCGAGTTGCCGCCGGCCATGATCAAGCGGCCGATCTCCTCGGAGATCGGCATCACCTGGTAGATGCCGACGCGGCCCTTGTAGCCGTCGTTGCACTGATCGCAGCCGACCGCCTTGTGGACGGTGACGCTGTCGAGCTCGTGCTCGGCGAAGCCCTCTTTCAGCAGGGCTTCACGTGGCAGATTGGCTGGTGCCTTGCAGTGCGAACACAAGCGGCGGCCGAGACGCTGGGCGATGATCAACGACACCGCCGAGGCGATGTTGAAGGGCGCGATGCCCATATTGACCAGACGCGTCAGCGTCTGCGGCGCGTCGTTGGTGTGCAGGGTGGAGAGCACCAGATGGCCGGTCTGCGCCGCCTTGATGGCG
>CAYLYS010000063.1:1356-14129 GCA_964388175.1 uncultured Chromatiales bacterium
CTCCTTGTCGCGGATTTCACCGACCATGATCACGTCCGGATCCTGGCGCAGGAAGGCCTTCAGCGCACTGGCGAAGGTCAGCCCGGCCTTGGGATTGACGTTGACCTGATTCACGCCCGGCATGTTTATTTCCGCCGGATCTTCCGCGGTGGAGATGTTGCGATCCTCCGTGTTGAGGATGTTCAAGCCGGTATACAGCGATACCGTCTTACCGCTGCCGGTCGGGCCGGTGACCAGGATCATGCCGTAGGGCTTGGCCAGCGCGTCCATATAGAGCTGCTTCTGGTCCGCCTCGTAGCCTAGTGCATCGATGCCGAGCTTGGCGCTGCTCGGATCGAGGATACGCATGACGATTTTTTCTCCAAATAGCGTCGGACAAGTGCTGACGCGGAAGTCGATGGCGCGGTTCTTCGACAGCTTCATCTTCATGCGCCCGTCCTGCGGCACGCGGCGCTCGGAGATGTCGAGCTGCGACATCACCTTGATGCGCGCGGCGATGCGGGTGGCGAGCGCGATCGGCGGCGCCGTCACCTCCTTGAGGATGCCGTCCATGCGGAAGCGCACGCGGTAGTGCTTCTCGTAGGGTTCGAAGTGCAGATCGGAGGCGCCGCGATTGATGGCGTCGAGCAGCACCTTGTTGACGAAGCGCACGATCGGCGTCTCGTCGACCTCTGCTTCGCCGGCGCGCGGATCGGGTTCGGATTCACCTGCGCCGATGTCGAGATCGTCGAGATCGGAATCCTGCAGCCCCTCCATGCTGGTATCGTGCGCTTCCAGCAACTGGGCGAGGATGCGGGCGAGCTTGTCCTCCTCGACCAGGATCGGCTCGGCGGCGGCGCCGACGTGGAACTTGATCTCGTCCAGCGCCTGCAGATTGCTTGGGTCCGACAGCGCCACGAACAGCCGGCTGCCGCGCCGGTACAGCGGCAGCACATGATGCTGATGAATCAGCTTCTGGTCGACCTGCTTGAAGGCGCAGACCTCGAGGTCCATGGCGTCCAGATCGAACAGCGGAATGCCGAAGGCGTGCGAGGCCGTGGTGGCGATGGTGCGGCTGTCGAGGATCTTGTCGTCGACCAGATGGCGGATCAGCGAGATCTTGTTCTTGGCCGCCTGGCGCACCGCGGCGGCGGCGTGTTCCACCTCGATATGGCCGTCTTCCACCAAACGGCGGGCGAGGCCGTTCAGCGCGCTGGGAGGCGGCGGGTTGGTCGCGGGCATATTCATGCGCTTGTCTTGCGGTCCGGTGTGGAATGGATGCTCTTGGGGTATCGGCAATTAATGGTGGGAAATTGAGGTTGATGTGTTTCTTGTGATTGAGTTGGCAGGTACTTTTTGTCTGTATTTTAAAATAAAAAAAAGAGGCGCCTATGGGCGCCTCTTGAAAACTTCTTAACTGAGACTGTAATTCTTAGGTGCGGCAGTTGCTCGGACGATATTTGTCCTGCAGGGTGCCAGTCGTGCACACCCAGGAAATACGGCCTTCCGGGATGACGCTGCTGGCGGCTGTGCCACTGAGCGCGCCAGAGTCGGCGGTGGGCACCATGATGATGGTCTTGCCGCCACCATCAATCGCTGCGCCGTAGGTCACAGTGATCGCGCCGGTACCAACAGCAATTTCGACACTGGCAACATTGGGGGTGGCGCCCGGGGCTGTCCAGCCAGCTGTGAATGCCGAACCGTTAGAGGCATTTTCAGCAACAGTCGTCTTCGCTGCGGCCGCCAAATTCAGACCTTCCGTCACCTTCGCACGCACCGTGTAATCCTGATAAGCCGGGATCGCGACGGCGGCCAGGATACCGATGATGGCCACCACGATCATGAGTTCGATCAGGGTAAAACCTTGCTGCATTTTCTTCATGGAAAACTCTCCTTTGAGTACTCGAATAATGTCCGCCACTATCGGCTTGTACGGCCGTGCCACCCGGAAAGAGCCGCCTGCCTTGCCACTGTATCTGCACGGCACGTGCCAAACATTAGCCACCGCCGCACAAAGCAGGCGACAGGCGCCGATGGGCTCCGGAACTGTGAACACCGTCACAAAAAACCGCTCATTCCAGGGCCCGAAGTGCCCGTCCGGGCGCCTCACCCGCGCCCATCCGTCCGCCTGTAACGGCCAAAACCTGCGCAACTTCAGCAGCACCTGCTGA
Source organism: uncultured Chromatiales bacterium (assembly GCA_964388175.1). GTDB lineage: Bacteria > Pseudomonadota > Gammaproteobacteria > SZUA-140 > SZUA-140 > JAITWN01. Next base: position 3,507 of record CAYLYS010000063.1, read on the forward strand.
TTTTCAGCAGGTGCGCGGCAGCAGTGCATCGGCAGTCGTCCGGTTTCAGGCGAGATAACCACCGCATTGCAAAGAGGGTTGATTTTTATTCTTTAGGTATATGAGGCAGCGCCTGAATCGGACGTCGTCTGATGGAAAGGCCATTGCGGTCTTGGCAGGATCGATATGGTTTGGCTAGGGTTTCCACGATTTCTGGCGCAGGGTCGATTGGTCCTCTCTTGAGAGGCCCGTGTATGGGCGAGAGCCTCGTGCGAGCGGTGAGACTGGCGGCTTGATGTCGATCTGCATTTGTTGCGCGTTGCGCAACGAGGTACAATGTTCGTGATTCTGTCATTCCGACACAAGGGGCTGCGTCGTTTTTACGAATCCGGCACTGCCGCCGGAATCCAGCCCGACCATGCCGGGCGCTTGCGGATGTTGTTGGCTGCGCTGGATTCCGCGCAGACGGCCGGCGATATGGATGTGCCGGGTTTCAGGTTGCATCCATTGAAAGGCGAGGGAAAGGGGCGTTGGTCGGTTTGGGTCAATGGAAACTGGCGCCTGACTTTCGAGTTTCGCGACGGACATGCATATTTGATCGATTACGAGGACTATCACTGATGGCCATGCATAATCCACCGCATCCGGGCGAGTTCATCGTTTCCGTATATCTCGATCCGTATGGTATTACAGGCCGGGAGCTGGCTTCCAGGCTCGGGGTTGCAGCGTCGACGTTGAATCGCATTCTCACCGGTAGGAGCGGCGTCAGCCCGGAAATGGCCCTGCGTCTGTCGAAGTGCCTCGGTCGCACGGCCGAGAGCTGGCTGGCCATGCAGCGCACCTACGATTTGTGGCAGGCCAGGCAGTATGTCGACCTGAGCGAAGTCAAACGGCTCAAGCTCGATGCCGCTTGAGTACTTGGCAGGTAAATGTCGCAGTCAGGGTTGCACTCTGTCGCGTTATTTTTCTGCTGCATTTCCTCCCGTTTACAAGCATGGTCCGCTGTGTCATGGTCCGCTTTGTGTGGCAGAGTGCCTGAGCGCTCGTCGCTGCGCAGAGCGGGGTAGCGTCGGGTTCCGATGATGGCCATAACGGCGCGTCGGCATTCGGCGGCAAGAATGAACCAATGACGATCATAAGGCAGGACAGCGCATGAAACTGGAAACCCTGGCGCTGCATGCGGGTTACGACGGCGATCCCGCGACGCATGCGGCCACCACGCCTATTTATCAGACCACTTCCTATACCTTCGACAATACCCAGCATGGCGCGGATCTGTTCAACCTCGTCGTGCCCGGCAATATCTACAGCCGGATCATGAACCCGACCAACGCCGTGCTCGAAGCGCGGCTGACGCAGATGGAAGGCGGCGTGGGCGCGCTCACCATGGCGTCGGGCATGGCGGCCATTACCGCGGCGATCCAGTGCATCGTCCGCGCCGGCGACAACATCGTCAGTACCAGCCAGCTCTATGGCGGCACTTACAATCTGTTCGCGCATACCTTCCCGGCCCAGGGCGTGACCGTGCGCTTCGCGTCCTTCGACGATCATCGCGGCCTGGAGGCGCTGATCGACGGGCGTACGCGGGCACTGTTCTGCGAGTCGATCGGCAACCCCGCTGGCAACGTGGTGGACATCGAGGCGCTGGCCGCCATCGCCCATCGTCATGGCATTCCACTCATCGTCGACAACACGGTGGCGACCCCGTTTCTGTGCCGGGTGTTCGATTACGGCGCCGATGTCTCCATCCATTCGCTCACCAAGTACATCGGTGGCCACGGCACTTCGATCGGCGGTGCCATCGTCGATTCCGGACGCTTCGACTGGGCGGCGCACAAGGAGCGCTTCCCGATGTTCAATGAGCCCGATCCGTCCTATCACGGTGTGGTGTACACCGAGGCGCTCGGTGCCGCCGCCTACATCGGTCGCTGCCGCGTGGTGCCGCTGCGCAACATGGGCGCGGCGCTGTCGCCGATGAATGCTTTCAACATCATGCAGGGGCTGGAGACGCTGGGCCTGCGCATGGAGCGTCATTGCGACAACGCGCTGCGCGTTGCGCAGTATCTGGAGGCGCACGAGCAGGTCGAGTGGATCAGCTATGCGGCATTGCCGGGAAGCCCGTATCGCGCGCTGTGCGAGAAGATCCTCGGCGGCCGTGCCTCGGGCATTCTCAGTTTCGGTATCAAGGGCGGCGAAGCGGCCGGTGCGCGTTTCATCGATGCCCTGCAGATGATCCTGCGTCTGGTGAACATCGGCGATGCGAAATCGCTCGCTTGTCATCCGGCTTCCACTACGCACCGCCAGCTCAACCCCGAAGAGCTCGCGCGCGCGGGCGTGCGTCCGGAGATGGTGCGGCTGTCGATCGGCATCGAGCACGTCGACGATATCCTCGCCGATATCGAGCAGGCACTGCGGGCGGCGCGCGGCGCCTGAGCGCGGTGTCAATGTGAGCGGGACCGGTCCGCCGCCGCGAGTGGCGGACCGGTGCCCCGGCAGGATGCGGCTCTGAACGCTGCCGCCGCTTGCCGGATCGGTCTCCGTGCGGATGCGGCGGCCTCCTGTTCGGTAAGTTGGTTCGGTAAGTTCGGTTCGGTGATTTCTGTTCGATAAGCCCGGTTTGCTAAGTCTGGTTCGCTAAGCTCGTATTGGCCATCCCCGAGACTGGTGCAGCGGTGTCCCGCAGTGCCATGATGGTCTTTCCGTGATGGTTTCCCGTGACGGCCTTTCAGGGCGCCGGGAACGCCGCCGATGCGCAACGATGGAAGGAGCCAGCGAATGACTCGTCTCACCGCCAGGGATTTCCGCCCCGAACTGCTCGAGCTTTACGACTACTACGTCCACGGCAAAATCAGCCGGCGGCAGTTCCTCGACCGCGCCGGTGCGTTCGTCGTCGGCACGACGACGGCGGCCGCCGTGCTCGCCGCGCTGAGCCCGAACTATGCGCTTGCCCGGCAGGTGGACTTCACCGATCCCGATATCGTGCCGGAATACATCCGCTACCCCTCGCCGAACGGTCATGGCGAAGTGCGCGGCTATCTGGTGCGTCCGGCCAGGGCGCAGGGCCGGGTGCCCGGTGTGGTGGTCGTGCACGAGAACCGCGGGCTTAATCCCTATATAGAAGACGTGGCGCGGCGCGTGGCCAAGGCGGGTTTCGTCGCGCTCGCGCCCGACGGCCTGAGCTCGGTCGGCGGTTATCCCGGCAACGACGACCAGGGACGGGAGCTGCAGCAGCGGGTGAATCCCGAGAAGTTGATGAACGATTTTTTCGCCGCCATCGAATTTCTCATCGGGCAGGAAACGACGACCGGCAAGGTCGGCATCACCGGCTTCTGCTATGGCGGTGGTGTTGCGCATGCCGCTGCCGTGGCCTATCCCGAGCTCGCCGCCGCCGTTCCTTTTTATGGACGGCAGGCGCGACCTGAGGATGTGCCGCGCATCCGCGCGCCGCTGCTGATCCATTTCGCCGAGAATGACGCCCGCATCAACGAGGGCTGGCCGGCTTACGAGGCGGCGCTGAAGGCGGCGGGCAAGGCTTACGAGGCTTACTTCTATCCGGGCACCAATCACGGCTTTCACAATGACTCGACCCCGCGCTACGACGCGGCAGCGGCCGAACTCGCCTGGGAGCGGACGATCGCCTGGTTCCGGCGTTATCTGATCTAGCGGACGAGAGGGTCAAGTCCCGTCCCATTCGGCTGATGAGATGAATGGGCGAATGGGTTCTGTCCCCGGTGCCGATCAAACGAATTCTTTTTTCACGTAGACGTGGGTGATGTGCTCGCCGTCCCACACATAGCTGTAGTGCTCCCCCTGTGTCACCGGGCCGACGAGGCGCGGTTTGAAGACGGCGATGCATTCTCCGCCGGGGTCGCGCACGCTGCTGTAGGCGATGCCGTTCGATCCTTCCTGATGCAGGCGCTTGGCGAAACCCTGGGCTGCGTCGTAGTGGTCCGGGTCGTAGATGGCGCCCAGCTCGTCCTGTTGTTTGCGGATATCGTGCAGGCGGGTACGGATATCGACGGTGTAGCTGCGCATGTCGATCTCGATCGGCGGCTGCCGGGTGGCGGCGAGAAAACGCGCGCGGTGATATTTGGTTTCTTCCACCGCGGTGCGGATCGTTTTGGCGGCGTAATAGACGCCGTAGCTGCCGTCGCTGAAGCGGCTGCCTTCCGGGTTGAGATGGGTGAAGGCGGCCATGACCGGCGAGGTGCCCGGGCCAGCGAGGCGGTCTTCCTTGGCGAGCAGCGCGAGCTCGCCGCTTTGTACACGCAGCCTGTCGTTGGTATAGCCCTCGATCGCGCTGACGATGTCCTCATCCTCGGTGGCGGCGACGCGGTCGAACAGGCCGGCAGTCGGGAAGCGGCTCGGTACCAGACGCCAGGAGGGCCGGTAGTGGATGAGGCTGAGTCGGGGCGTCATTACCAGCCGCGCTGGGCATCCAGATATTGCCGCACCACGTAGAGATCGGCGACGCGGCCGGACAGCATGCGTTCCAGCGCCGGCTGCCCGCCGAAGAGCGGTGCGTCGTTGGGGCGATGCAGCCACTGGTCGGCCGCTTCCGCTCGTGGCAGCAATACCTGCAGGTCTTTGTAAATGCCGAAGATGTAGGACAGGCGTTCGAGCTTTTCCTGGCTCAGGCGCGCGCTTTCGGGGGCGCGCTTCCATTTGAAGAAGGTGCTGCGCGTGCGGTGGTCGAAACCGAGCAGGGTCATCGCCTGCTCGGCGCTGAGCTGCCAGCGCTCGGCGATGTTGAAAAAGGTTCGCAGTGCCGCGGCCGCCGTGCGTGCGGGGGCGGCGGGCTGTTGGGGCTGGATCGGGGCGGTGCTGGTCATCGCGCTCTCTCCGGATGAATGCGTTCGTTAGTGCAATATAGCACTTATAGAGATTTTTAGTATCTTTTAGCACTATTCTCCCGTATCGGCAAGCCGCCGGGCGGCCTGCATTCCCGTGACATTCGATCGTGTTCCTGATGTTCCCTTGTGCGTCGGGACCGATCCGTTTCGACTGTGTCTATACGGTATTTCTCCACGGCTCATTCAGCCAGGCGCTGATGTCCGATGCCGGGGCATTGGGCCAGAATCCATGGTGCCGGAGAGGGTTCGTCTTGTTGCCCGGCTGCCAGTGCGCAGAGGGGCGGCTGATCGATCCGGGTGTGGGGTGATATCCCGCTTGTATTATTTTCCGATCGGTATAAAATTTTATACAAGTCCGCCGATGGACGAAGATGAGGAAGACAAAGAGATTCGCTGGCTGGGATCTTCCTACAAGGATCTCCTCGCGTTCCCGTCCGGAGCGCGCCGGCAGGCCGGTTTCCAGTTGGCGAAGGTGCAGGCCGGCCTGGATCCGGAGGACTGGAAACCGTTCGGCGGTGTGGGAAGCGGGATACGGGAGATTCGTATCAGGGAGGCCGACGGCATCTATCGCGTGATGTATGTCGTCAGGTTCGAGGAAGCGATCTATGTCCTGCATTGCTTCCAGAAGCAGACTCAGGCCACGAGCCGCCACGACAAGGACATGACGGCGGCGCGTTATTGGACCATGGTTAATGCGAGAAGAGGGGCAAAATGAAGATCGATGCGGAAATCCGTCATGTGACGAAGCCGGGAGCGAATATCTTCCGGGAGTTGGGCTTTTCCCCGACCGAAGCGAAGCGCCTGGCTGCGGCATCCCGCAGACAGATCAATGACATCCGTCAGCTCAAGGAGCAGCTCATGGCGGTGTTGGCCGAATGGATCGAGCAGCATCGTCTGACGCAGGAACAGGCCGCGGGCATCCTGATGGTGTCGCGTCCGCGGGTGTCGGACGTGGTGAACGGGAAGACCGCCAAGTTCACCATCGATGCCTTGGTGGTGATGCTGAGCCGCATCGGCAAGCCGGTGAAGCTTGCCATCGGCTGAAACTGTTAGCGGCCCCTCTCCCGGTAATTCACCCGCTCCATCCCCGCGAAATCCGCATCCTGCGTCCACAGCGTTGCCTTGTGCATTTTTGCCGTGGCGAGGATCACGCTGTCGGCCATGGGCAGCTTCCATACCGTTCCGATCCGCGCCGCCTCGATGGCGAGCGTGGCGTCGAGGGCGACCACGGTGCCTTGCTGCATCAGTGCGATCGCCTGTAGGGCGTCGCTTTCGTCGCGCTGCTGCAGTACGCGCTTGAATACCTCGTAGATGCACAGCACGGGAACGATCAGGTGCGCCGTGTCTTCGATGGGGGCGGCGAAATAAGCGGCGTTGGCGCCATCGGCGAAGTATTCCAGCCAGGCGCTGGAATCGACGACGTTCATGCGCGGTCGTTTTCCCGCGCTACCTCGGTATCGATGCCGGCGAGGAAGCCGCGCATCTCGGCAGCGGGGCGCAGCGGGATCAGTTCGACGCGGTTCTCGTAGGCGATCGCCTGCAGTTTCTGCCCGGGCGTGAGGCCCAGGCGGTCGCGGATGTCCCGGGGGATGACGACCTGGAATTTGGGCGAGACGGTGACCGTTTCCATGGGTTCTATCGATTCGATGTTGGTATGACGGAAATCGTATCGATATATATTCGGTATGTCAATATTCATTGCTGCGCTCCGGATGATGACATCCGGATTGAAGCGCATGCAGCGTCGGCAGACTATCGGCAAACAGCTTATATGGACCCCGGAATATCCGGCCGCAGCCACCGCTATTCCGGCGCTATTCCAGCCCCAGCTTCTTCAGCCGGTAGCGCAGCGCACCGAAGGAGATGCCGAGCAGGCGCGCGGCGGCGGTCTTGTTGTGGTCGGTCTGGTCGAGCGCGCGCAGGATGGTTTCGCGCTCGATGTTGCCGAGGTACGGCTCGAGCGGCAGCTTGCCGCCCGCGGCATCGATGGCCTGATGCTGCTGCGCGGTTTCGGCGAGCCGCAGATCCCGGGTGCGGATCTGCCCGTCCTCGCACAGGGTGGTGGCGCGTTCGAGGATGTTCTCCAACTCGCGCACGTTGCCGGGAAAGTCGTAGGCGCACAGTGCCGTCATCGCGTCGGGCGCGACCGTCGGTGTACGCAGGCCATTCTGCGCGGCAATCTTGTCGAGCAGATGCTGCGTCAGCAGCGGGATGTCCTGCGTGCGTTCGCGCAGCGCCGGCAGGCACAGCTCGATGACATTGATGCGATAGAACAGGTCCTGGCGGAAACTGCCGGCCTTGACCAGTGCCTGCAGATCCTTGTGCGTGGCGCTCAGCACGCGCACGTCGATGGGGAGTTCCTTCGCTTCGCCGATCGGGCGGATGGCCTTTTCCTGCAGCGCGCGCAGCAGCTTGACCTGCATGTGCAGCGGCAGGTCGGCGACTTCGTCGAGAAACAGCGTGCCGCCGGCGGCGGCCTGGAACAGGCCTTCCTTGTTGTTCGCCGCGCCGGTGAAGCTGCCTTTGCGGTGGCCGAAGAATTCGCTTTCCATCAGTGCTTCGGGAATGGCGCCGCAGTTCACCGGCACGAAGGGGCCGTCGGCGCGCGGTCCCTGTTCGTGGATCAGGCGTGCGGCGAGCTCCTTGCCGGTGCCGGACTCGCCGCTGATGTGCACCGGCGCCTGGCTGCGCGCGAGCTTGGCGATGGTGGCGCGCGTCGTTTGCATCAGCGGCGACTGGCCGAGCAGGGTGCGGCCGGCGCCGCGGGCGGCGCCGGCGGGCTGGTGCAATTCGCGCAGGCGCATCGCGGCGGTGACCAGCCGGCGCAGCAGATGCAGATCCACCGGCTTGGAGACGAAGTCGAAGGCGCCCGATTTCAGCGCCTGCACCGCCGATTCCATATTGCCGTGCGCGGTGATCACCGCGACCGGGGTTTCCGGGCAGTGTGCCTGGATGTGATCCACCAGTTCGAGACCGTTGCCGTCGGGCAGGCGCATATCGGTCAGGCACAGATCGAAGTGCTCGTGCGCCAGCGCGGTGCGGGCGGCGCCGAGGTCGGCCGCGGTGCGGCTGTCGATGTCCATGCGCGCGAGCGTGAGAGCGAGCAGTTCGCGGATGTCGGGTTCGTCGTCGACGAGCAGGGCGAGCGGACGGTTCATCTCCAGAGGATTCATCTCAGGCCACCTGTCTGCGGCGCGGATCGGCGAAGGTGATGCGGAAGCAGCCGCCTCTTTGCTCGTGCAGGTAATTGAGCCGCGCCTGATTGCTCATGCACAGCTCGCGCGCGATGTAGAGCCCCATGCCGGTACCGTGCGGCGAGGTGGTGAAGAAGGGTTCGAAGATGTGCTGGGCGGTGACGGCGTCGATGCCGGGGCCGTCATCGACGATGTCGAGAAAGGGCGTATGACTGTCCGGCGCCATGCCGGCGCGCAGCAGCAGCGTGCGGCCGCCGTGTTTGAGGCCGTTGTGGCAGAGATTCCACAGCACCTGGTGCAACTGGCTGGGATCGGCCTGTACGCGCAGCGAGGGTGGTTGCACCGCCAGGCGCACGCGGTCCGGAGCCAGTCCCTCGTTGGCGGTGAATTCATGGATGAAGCGTTCGAGCCAGGGACGCAGCGCCAGCTCCTCGGGGCGTGCGGGCTGGCCGCGGCTGAGCTGCATGATGTTCTCGATGATGGTGTTCACGCGCTCGGTGTGCTCGTGGATGATTTCGGTCAGGCGGCGGTCGCCGGCATCGAGCTGCGGCGATTCGGCGAGCAGTTGACCGGCGTGGCTGATGGCGCCGAGGGGGTTGCGCACTTCGTGCGCGATGCTGGCGGTGAGTCGTCCGAGTGCGGCCAGCTTGAGCTGTTGCGCCTGCTGCGCCATGGCGGCGGTGTCTTCGAGAAAGACCAGGGTGCCGGCATCGCGCGCGCTGCCGAGGCGGGCGAAACGCGGCAGGATCTCGGGGCCGGTGTCGGTGCCGCGGAACATGCCCGGTTCGGCGATGCGCCCGTCCCACCAGTCCTGCAGTTGTGCGGCCAGCGCCGGGCAGATGCGGGCGATCGATTGCCCTTCGGCGACGTGCATGTCGAGCAGGCGCCGCGCGGATTCGTTGACCAGGCGTATGCCGAAACTGCGGTCGAGCACGAGGATGCCGGTCTGCATGCGCTGGATCACGTACTCGGTGAGCTGCGCCATATTGGCGAGATCGAGGCCGCGCCGTTCGGCGAGCGCCTCGCTCTCGCGCAGGCGTTCGGCCAGCGAGTGGGCGAGGATGGCGGTGGCGAAGAAGCTGGCGCCGAGGAGTCCGGCATGGGTGTAGCTGGTGGGCGGTCCATCGTGCAGCCAGGACCACGCCTGCTCGGCGAGCACGGCCAGCGCCGCGACGGCGGCGAACAGGCGCGCGGTGCGTCCTTCCATCAGCAGGCTGCCGCCGGCGACGCTGATGATCAGCAGCATGCCGAGCCCGCTGCTCACCCCGCCGCTGGCGTGCATCAGCAGCGTGATGGCGAGGATATCGATGAAAACGTGGGCCGGTGCCTGCCAGGCGAGGGCGGGGCGGCGCCAGCGGATGGCGAGCGCCGCCAGCACGCAGGCGGCGAGATAGAGAAAGCTCACGCGCCAGAACAGCGCGGCATCGAACTGCCCGAGCGGTACCGGCAGGTGTCCGTTCAGGCACAATCCGGCAAGCAGGCCGGCCAGGATCAGGCGGTAATAGTTGAGAAAGCGGAGCTGTCTCCAGGTCTGTGCACTGTCGCGCTGCGTCATGGTTTCCCGATCCCGGCCGGGCGGGCACGGCATAGCCTGCCGCGCGCTGGCGCCCCGGTCTAGTAATCGGTCGAAATCGTTTTTGGTTTAGCGCCCGGACATGAAAGAAGGCGCGAAAGACCGGAAGCGAAAGAAAGGGAGGCGATGGGGAGGGGACGGGGAGCGGCCCGCCCCGGACGGAGCCGTATGGACCCATCCGGGGCGGACGATCCTCGTTGTTTCAGTGCCCGAGCATCCAGGGACGGGCGCCGCGGCGCGCCGGCTGCAGGCGTTTGGCCGTCCCGCCATGATGGTTGCAGCCGGCGCCGCACTGGTGCCCCTGCCGTACGCGCGGTTCGTGGGCGCTGCGCTCATTGGTTTCGTGGGCGTGGCGCTGCGCCTGCGGCATGTCGTTGAGCCGCGGCGGCGTGCCGACGATGCGCCGGGCCTGCGCGGCGCAGTGTGGACAGGGCTGCGGCGCCCGATGCTCTGCCATCGGGCGCAGTTCCGCGAACACGTGATCGCAACTGTCACAGAAATACTCGTACAGGGGCATGGTCTGCGTTCTCCTTTATTTCATCGGCGCGTCAGCGGTCGGACCAGTAGGACACCGGGATGTCGATGCCGCTCTTGACGGCTTTGACCGGTCCGTTGGCGTTGGGCGTGATGTCGAAGTCGAAGATCTCCGTCGGCAGGAACACGGTGGCGCAGACGTTGGGGATGTCGACGATGCCGCTGATATGCCCTTGCACCGGCGCCGTGCCGAGGATGGAGTAGGCCTGGGCGCCGCTGTAGCCGAATTTCTTCAGATACTCGATGGCGTTGAGGCAGGCCTGGCGATAGGAGACGTGGGCGTCCAGATAGTGCTGCTTGCCGGACTCGTCGACCGAGATACCTTCGAAGATGAGGTGCTTCTTGTATTCCGGCTTGAGCGGGCTCGGCTGGAAGATGGGATTTTTCACCGCGTACTTGGCGATGCCGTCCTTGATGATGTTGACGCGGATGTGGATCCAGCCGGCCATCTCGATGGCGCCGCAGAAGGTGATTTCGCCGTCGCCCTGCG
>CAYLYS010000064.1:0-13869 GCA_964388175.1 uncultured Chromatiales bacterium
TAGCCGAATATCGCCACCTGCAGCGCCCAGGCATATTCCGACAGCCAGATCTGGCCGGGACGCTGCTTCGCGGTCTTGCGTATGCGGTTCAAGGTCAGCAAGGTAGAGCCGATCAGCAGCAGAAACACCAGCAGACCGCCGAAACCGTGCTGCCCCAGCAGCCCGAAATAAATGCTGTGCGGAGACAGCACGTGATCCCATGTACCTTCGAACTCGGCATAGCCGATCCACCAGTCGTATCCCATACCGGCGTTCCTGAACCCCATGCCGGTGAGCGGCCGCTCCAGCGCCATGTTCCAGTTCGCTCCCCAGGACTGGATGCGCTGCATGGCCGAGGTGTCCTGCTCGTAGTTTTCAATGGTTTTCCAGCGCTCGACCAGGCGATCGGGCGCGGTGACGCCGACGACCACGACGGCCAGGAACGCCAGCCCCGCCATCACCAGCTTGCCGCGCATGCGCAGGTACAGGAACGGCACGATCGCCAGCAGCCCGAGCAGCGCACCGCGCGATTGCGTCGCCAGGATGGCCAGGCAGCTGAGCCAGAACGTGGCGTACAGCGCCCAGCCGATGGGTCGGGAAAAACGCTCCAGCAGCGGTACGCCGATTTCGGCCCAGCGGTTATAAAACAGGCGCGCGCTGACCAGCACCAGCGGCAGCACCATGATCATCGCCAGACCGATGTAGGTATTGCCGGCGAGATAGGAGCCCGGCGGCCCCAGCACCATATAATTTCCGCCGGTGCTGATGGCGAACAGCCCGCCCTTGAAACCGTAGAACGCCAGCGACAGCGTGATCACCAGCAGCAGCAGCAGAATGCGCCGCTGACCGAAAATCAGCACCGGCGTGACGAAGGTGATGAGCAGAATCTTCATGAAATGCCACCAGAAACCCCAGGCATCGGGATTGATGGCAAGCGCGCTGGTCATCGTCACGTAGGCGACGAAAACGAACATGAGGACGATTTCGCTGGTGCTCGGCAGCGGGCGGCGTTCCTTGGCGAAAAACAGCGCGACCAGCGTCGCCAGACCGAAAATCATGGCGAGCGGGAAAGTCCGCATGAAACCCCAGGTCAGGCCGTGCGGCGCCATGAGGCCGACCCAGAACCAGGCCAGCACGCCGATCCAGGGCCGCTTCAGGATGACGGGCACCAGGCCTATGACGATGACAAGGAGGAAATAATCACGCATTTTCGTTCAGCCGGCCGCGCAAGAAAGCGGGACGGGATGCTGGCCGCATCCTCATGATGGACGCCTGTGGGTCGCTATATGAATGATGTCGGCATCCGCGAAACGAGCCTTAGCCGCCGCGGGCCATGTTATCACCTTGCCCCCTTGTAGGGTATGATTAGCCCCGCAACGAAACCCAGCTCCTGCACCCGAAAATATATGCCCGCCGTCACCCAGCTCCACGATCTCGTCTTCACCCGCGCGCTGCTGTCGCCGGCGGCGCCCGCGCTGAGTTATCGCGGCAGCGTCCAGGATTACGCAGCGCTGGCCCAGGATACCGAGCGTGCCGCCGCCCGCCTGCTGCAGGCCGATCTGCTCGGCAGCCAGCGCGTCGCCGTCTATCTCGACAAGAGCCTGGAAACCGTGCACACCCTGTTCGGCGCTTCGCTGGCCGGCGGCGTGGCCGTCCCCATCAATCCGCTGCTCAAGGCCGAGCAGGTGGCCTACATCCTCCAGGACTGCAATGTCCGCATCCTGGTGACCTCGGCCGACCGCCTCGCCCTGCTGCGCGACAGTCTCGCCCTCTGCACCGATCTGCATACGGTATTTCTCGTCAGCGGCAGCGGCGAGCAGGCGCAATCGCATTTTCGCGTGCTCGGCTGGAACGAAACCGGCAGCGGCGCGCTGCCGCAGCCGCTGCGACGCGGCATCGATGCCGACATGGCCGCGATCCTCTACACCTCGGGCAGCACCGGCCGCCCCAAGGGCGTGGTGCTGTCGCACCGCAACATGCTCGCCGGTGCGCAGAGCGTGGCGCAGTATCTGGAAAACACGCCGCAGGACCGCATCCTGTCGGTGCTGCCGCTCAGCTTCGATTACGGCCTCAGCCAGCTGACCACGGCCTTCCACACCGGCGCCAGCGTGGTGCTGCTCAATTACCTGATGCCGCGTGATGTCATCAGAGCGGTGGCGCGCGAAGGTATCACCGGACTCGCGGCGGTGCCGCCGCTGTGGATTCAGCTCGCCCAGCTCGACTGGCCCGAGGAAGCCGTCGGCAGCCTGCGCTATGCCACCAACTCCGGCGGCGCCATGCCGCGCAAGACACTCGACGCCCTGCGCGCCCGCCTGCCGCGCACGCGGTTTTTCCTCATGTACGGGCTCACCGAAGCGTTCCGCTCCACCTATCTGCCGCCGGAGGAAATCGACCGCCGGCCCGATTCCATGGGCAAGGCCATCCCCAACGCGGAAATCATGGTGGTGCGCGAGGACGGCACGCCCTGCGCGGCGGACGAACCCGGCGAACTGGTACACCGCGGCGCACTGGTTTCGCTCGGCTACTGGAACGATCCGGCGCGCACCGCTGAACGTTTCCGGCCGGCGCCGGGGCAGGAAGCCGGCATCCCGCTGAGCGAAATAGCGGTCTGGTCGGGCGACACCGTGCGCCGCGACGCGGACGGCTATCTCTACTTCATCGGTCGGCGCGACGAGATGATCAAAACCTCGGGCTATCGCGTCAGCCCCAACGAAGTGGAAGAAGTCGTATACGGCACCGGACTGGCAGCCGAGGCGGCTGCCATGGGCATCCCGCATCCGACGCTCGGCCACGGCATCGTGCTGGTGGTGACGCCCAAGACACCGGGCCTGACGGCCGTGGCGCTGATGGACACCCTGCGTCCGCGCCTGCCCGCCTACATGGTGCCCGCCCACGTCGAGGTGCACGAGCAGGCGCTGCCGCGCAACGCCAACGGCAAGATCGACCGCAAGGCGCTCGCCGGCGCTTTCCAGCAACTGTTCCAGGAGAACCAGGCGCCATGACGGAAACGCGCCCCGGTCATGCCCCCATGACCCAGTTCGAAACGCAGGGCGATTGCCTGCGCATCGGCGGCATGCCGCTGACCCGCCTCGCCGAGCGCGTCGGCCACACGCCCTTCTACGCCTATGACCGCCAGGTGATGCGGCGCAAGGTCGAGTTGCTGCGCGCCACGCTGCCGGCGGAGATCTCCATCCACTACGCCATGAAGGCCAACCCGATGCCGGCGCTGGTGCAGCATATGGCGACCCTGGTCGATGGGCTCGACGTCGCTTCCGGCGGCGAACTGCGCGTGGCGCTCGACAGCGGCATGAACCCCGGCGACATCAGCTTCGCCGGCCCCGGCAAGTCAGTGGCCGAACTCGAAGCCGCCATCGCCGCCGGCATCACCATCAACCTGGAATCGCCGACCGAGCTGGAGCGCATCGCCGCCGTCGCCGCGCGCAGCGGTACGCTGCCGCACGTCGCCGTGCGCGTCAATCCGGACTTCGAGCTCAAGACCTCCGGCATGAAGATGAGCGGCGGCCCCAAGGCCTTCGGCATCGATGCCGAGCGCGTGCCCGCCGTGCTCGCCCGCATCGGCGAGTTGGGCCTGCATTTCCGCGGTTTCCATATCTTTTCCGGCTCGCAGAATCTGCGCCCGGAAGCGATCATCGAAGCACAGGGCCTCGCCTTCGAGCTGGCGCTGCGCCTGGCGGAGGTCGCGCCCGGTCCGCTCGAACTGCTCAACATCGGCGGCGGTTTCGGCATCCCCTATTTCCCCGGCGAACAGCCTCTCGATCTCGTGCCCATCGCCGATCATCTCGCCGCCCGCCTGCCGGCGGTGCGCGAACGCCTGCCGGCGGCGGAAATCGTCATCGAGCTGGGGCGCTATCTGGTGGGAGAGTCCGGCATCTATGTCGCCGAAGTGCTGGACCGCAAGGAATCGCGCGGCCAGATCTTCCTCATCACCAACGGCGGCCTGCATCACCATCTCGCCGCATCGGGCAATTTCGGGCAGGTGATCCGCAAGAACTATCCGGTCGCCATCGGCAACCGCATGCAGGGCGCGCGCGAACTCGTCAACGTCGTCGGCCCGCTGTGCACGCCGCTCGACGTGCTCGCCCAGCAGATGGAGCTGCCGCGCGCGGACGTCGGCGATCTGGTCGTCGTCTTCCAGTCCGGCGCCTACGGCTACACGGCGAGTCCGACCCGTTTCCTGAGCCATCCCGAACCGCTCGAAGTGCTGGTATAGACAAGGCGGCGCCGGCACGACGCATCACGCCGGTCCGCGCGCCATCGCGAACCGGCAGCATCCGCGTCACACAACGACACAGTCGTCAGGAACCGACCCTGAGCGCCGGCCGCGAAGCCCTGCTCAGCGACAGATGCATCCATGGATACCGGGTGGCGAACATCAGCTCCACGCCACCCACACAGAAGAACAGCGCCTTGCTCACCACGCGCGCACCGAGACGGCCGTGCGCCGCGAGCGATTCCGGCTTGAACGCCGATATGCGGCTGCAACTCTGACGGAAGCCGCGCGCGGACAGATCGTGATTGGCCGCGCCCCAGAGGCGGGCGAACACCATGCCGCCGCGATATGAAGGCGCCACATAGACGTCGAAATCCCACACCGATACTTCCGCCGGCGCGGGCACGAAGCGACAACGCACTTCGTCCTCCTCATAAGCGCCTTCGACCCACCACAGGAAACCCGCCAGTTCATCCCCGCACACCGCAGCCAGGCAACGCCCGCCCTGCCGGAAGCGCGCGGCGATTACCGCGGCCGGATGCCCGATGTGTTCAAGCAGCGGATCGCCTTCCCGCAGTTCGCGCAATTCCATCTTCGCGCTGCGGCGATACGGCAGGGGAAAACCTTCACCCAGGGGCTGTACCGCCAGATCGTACTTGACGATGCGCACGCGGCCGCCGCTGATCCGGTCCAGGCCGCGCGTGAGCAGATAGAGCGGGCCGTTGATCCAGCCCAGGGTTTTCACCGTCGCCTTGAAACTGTCCCGGATACGACGCATGAGGTTCTCTCGTCAGGAATCGCGCTGCGCGGCGGCGGCAGGCCGGGCGGAAAGCCGGGCATCCGGTGCGCCTGCACGGCGCGCCATCAGCAGTACCGCATGGGAAAAAGGCGAGACCAGCGGACCGAGCCCGCGGAACAGGCCGCGCAGCCAGCGGCTTTCCAGCCAGCGCTGAAAGCGCGCCAGACGCGCCGGCAGAATGGGCACCCGATAGATATGCACTTCATCGGCGCCGTGGCGGCGCATCAGTTCCTTCATCTGCCCGGCGCTGTGATAACGCAGCGGCAAGGGCCGGCCCGACCGCTTCGCCCGGATACGCTGCAGCAGCGTGGGCAGACAACGACTGTTGAGCACATCGACCCATACCTGTCCTCCCGGCCGGACCACGCTCATCAGTTCCGCGACCGCCTCGTCCGGCTTGTCCAGCGCCTGCAGCACACCGAAGCAGATCGCGCCGTCGAGCCGGCCGCGCTGCAGCGGGAGCTGCTTGACGTTGCCCACCATCCAGTCGATGCCGGCGGCGCTGCGCTCCTGCGCCTTCTGTACCGAAGGCAGGGAATAATCGAGGCCGAAGGGGATCATGCCGCGCTCGGCGAGATAGCGGGTATAGCTGCCGGCGCCGCAGCCGGCATCGAGCCACAGCGCCCGCGCCGCGTCGCCGGGCCACACGCGCTGGAAATTGCGCAGACGGGCGCCCAGACCGGCACTGGTCCAGCCCGCGATGGCGGCATCGTCGTCGAAGCGTTGACCACGCTCGATGAAGCGTCTGCGCCAACCGTCCTCGAAACCGGATGTCATGAGGATACGCCGTTCATTATCGGTTACCGGATCCATTGCGGGGTTGGCGCTCGACCCACTCCCGCGTCCATTCCGCCACCTGGTCGCGCCATGCACGGCGCGAGAAGGTATGATTGGCCCCCGCCAGATCGCAGCGGCTGACCCGCGTCTGCGTCAGCAAACCCTGCCACTCGGGCAGGCTCGCGGCGGCATCGCGAAATTCGGCGGCGGTGAGATCCTCGCCGCTGAGAATGAGCAGTATCCCGCCGCTGAATGCCTGCCAGCCATCCGCCATGCGCACGGGCAGACTGTGTGTCCGCACCGCCTCCGCCGGCGCACTCTGATCCCGAGCCGATTCGGCTACCGGCGCAGTGCCGCGGCCGATCGCCTTGCCCAGCACCTGCCACAGCCCGCGCGCGGCGACGAGCGGATTCAGCTTGCCGCGCAGCAGACCGGTCCAGAAATCGCGGCTGGCGATACGCGACAGATAGTAGTGTCTGAGATACGCCTTGGCCAAGCCTTCTTCGGTGCGCACCCAGGGATTGAGCAGCACCAGGCCGTTCACGCGCGCATCGTTGCCGGCATACATCAGCGCCGCAGAGGCGGCATCGCACAAACCCCAGATGACGACCCCGCGCAGTTGCGGCAACTCGGCCATGAACGCATCGATGGCGGCGCGCAGATCCTCCGCCACCCGTTCGAAATCGCGCTGCGCGCCGTCCGCGTCGCCCATGCCGCGATAATCGAAGCGCAGCACCGGTATCCCCGCCGCCGCCAGATGGCGCGCCAGCAGCAGAAACTGGCGATGACTGCCGACGCGATACTGCGGACCGCCGACGACGACCAGCACGCCGCGCTCGGCATCGGCGGCGCCGTGGTGCAGGATGCCGAGCAGATCTTCACCCGCGACCTGAAAGACCAGTGCCTGCTCCATTGCCCGTTCCATCATGGCCGCTCCGCCAGCCAGTGCATGCTCGCGTCCAGCAGCGGCGCGACCTCGCTGATTTCCTGCGTCGCCCAGAACGGTTCGCCGGCGACGCCGCGCGCCTGCACCACACCGCTCTGGTTGATCTCCTGGCTGATCCCCCGCCCGATCCAGGCATCGACGGTGCGACGGCTGCCGGCACTGATTTCAGTGCCGCCGTCGAGCGCGACTTCCAGCCAGCACAGCGGCGCGGCATAGGGCCCCGCCAGGCGCGCATCGGCCAGCGCATCGGCCAACGCCGGATGCAGCGTATAACCCGCGACTTCCAGCGCCTCGCCGGCGCCGAGGCGCTGGCGCAGTTGCGCCGTTGTCTCTTTCTCGCCGCCCATCATGGCCGCCGCCACGCGCAGGCGCAGGAACTGGGTCAGATACTGTTCACCGTTGGTCACCGGCTGCCAGAACAGCAGCGCCGCCGGATCCGCCCGCCCCGCGCGCAGCAGCGCATCGAGCAGCAGACAACCGGTACGCAGCCCCCACAGGATCAGCGGCGCTCGATATTGCGCATCCAGCCATGCGGCGCAGCGGGCGAGATCATCGACCCAGGTTTCCCAGCGCGCATCGCCGAAATCCCCGCCGCTGTCACCGCAGCCGTAATGGTCCGGCAACAGCACGGCATAACCGGCGGCGGCGAAACGCCGCGCCTGCAGCGCCGCCATGCGGCGCGCTTTGTTGAGTTCTTCCGCGAAGGGATGGGCGTACAGAACAGCGCCGCGGACAGGAGCGGTCGCCGGAGGATGCAGAACGTAGAAAAACGGGCCGCGCGCTCCCTCCAGGTAGCCCGCCTGCAGCATGTATTCAGGCGTCCCGGAGTTTGGCGTCGAGGAAATCGACCAGCGTACCCAGCGTCTCGAAAGTCTCGGCGCTGACCTCGTCGTCCTCGACCACGATGCCGAACTGCTCTTCGATGCTGGTGAGCACCATCACCACAGCCATCGAATCGAGTTCCGGAATATTGCCGAGCAAGGCGGTACCGCGAGTGAATTCTCCCGCACGTCCGCCGAGATTCAGCGTTTTGTCGAGGATGGATTTGAGCTGTTCGATATGTGACATTGCGGTTCCTTCAGTGTGAAGCACCGTCCGCTCCTGGCATGCTTCTCCAGCCCCCGGAAACATGTGCCCAGAAAAATGCACTGGGAAATATTCCGGGCAAATATCCGGCGAAACACCCCGTGCTATAGTATCGGACGGGCAAAAAATTCCGATAATTATATCACCAAGCTCAGCATCCCAAACGTGGAATCCCGGGTTCAGGACTTGGGAGCAGATCCGCCGCGCCACAGCACGCATGCCCCGGACTCACACCGGCGCCCATACCGGCGAACTCGTGCAAGCGCATCTGCAGGCCATGCGTGGCGCGCGAGTGCTCGCCCCGAGCGAATCGGATGAGACAGCAAAACGATGGCATCGGCGCCCGAACGAGGCGCACAGGGCCGTCATGCGGACAGCGTATTAACAGGAGAGGGTCATGACAGGTCTGTGCGGCTGGTTCCGCCCCGGCAACACCGGGCAAATCCCACTCGCCGCGCGTGCCGGCACCATTCCGGCGCCGGCAGGCACTGCCGAAGCGGCGCGCAGCACCAACGGCGGCGCCTGCCTGGTGCGCGGCGGCTGGGCGGCCGATGACGGGCAGGGCCGGATCGCGGCGATCGCCGGCCATCCGCACTGGCGCCACCACGATCTGCAGCAACTGGCCGACGGACGCAGCCATGCGCATGCCCTGCTGCAAGCCTGGCTGCATCACGGCGAGCAGCTCTTTACCCTGCTGAGCGGCGACTTCGCGCTGGCGGTGATCGATCCGCAGGCGAACCGGCTGATCGCCGGCATCGACCGCATCGGCCAGCATGCGCTGCACTTCGCCCGCATACCCGGCGGCGTCGTCTTCGGCAGCACCGCGGATTCGGTGCTGGCACACCCCGGCATCCCGCGCACACTCACGCCCACCGGCATCCACCACTACTTCTACTACCACATGGTGCCCGCGCCGGTGAGTCTGTACGCCGGCATCGAGAAACTCCAGGGCAGCCATTACCTGAGCGCCGAAGGCGACAAGGTACGTGTGGCGCCATACTGGCGTCCCGCCTTCCGCGAATCCGCGCAGACCGACATCACCGCGCTGGGCAGGACGATGCGCGCGCTGCTGGACGAATCGGTGCGGCGCTTGCTGCGCGACGGCGCCGCCACCGGCGCCTTCCTCAGCGGCGGTCTCGACAGTTCCACCGTCGCCGGCGTGATGGCGCGACAACGCCCCGCCGGCGAAACCGACACCTTCAGCATCGGCTTCGACGCCGAGGGCTACGATGAAATGGCCTATGCGCGTATCGCGGCCCGGCATTTCTCCACGCGCACCCACGAATACTACGTTACGCCACAGGACGTGGTGGCAGCGGTACCGCTGATCGCCGCCAGCTATGACGAACCCTTCGGCAACTCCTCCGCCCTGCCCGCCTATTTCTGCGCGCGCATGGCCGCCGATGCCGGCATGACGCGCCTGCTGGCCGGAGACGGCGGCGATGAGCTGTTCGCGGGGAACGAACGCTACGTCAAGCAGCGTGTGTTCGAGCACTGGACGCGATTGCCGGCCGCGATCCGCGGCGCATTGAGGCCGCTGATCCGCTCTCTGCCCGCGGCGTTCCCGCGCGCCGGATCGGCGCAGAGCTATATCGCACAGGCCGACACGCCGCTGCCGGATCGCCTGCAGAGCTACAACTTCCTCCACCGCATCCCGGTCGGTGAAATATTCTCCGGCGATTTCCTCGCACAGATCGACACCGACGCGCCGCTCGCCCTGATGCGCGAGATCTATCGGCGACCGGACGAAGCCTCGGCGCTGAACCGCATGATGTACCTCGACTGGCAGCAGACGCTGGCGGACAACGACCTGCGCAAGGTCAGCCGCATGTGCTGGCTGGCCGATCTCGACGTCGTCTTCCCCATGCTCGACGATGCCTTGATCGAATTCTCCTGCGACGTTCCCTCCGATCTGAAAATCACCGGCGGTCGTCTGCGCCATTTCTACAAGGAAGCCACAGCGGATTTCCTGCCGCGCGCGATCATCGACAAGAAGAAGCACGGTTTCGGATTGCCCTTCGGCGTGTGGATGCGCAATCACCGCCCGCTGCAGGAACTGGCCTACGACAGCCTGTTGCAACTGAAGAACCAGCCCTACCTCAACGCCGCCTTCATCGACCGGCTGATCGAGCTGCACCGCGGTGGCCATGCCGCCTACTACGGCGAGATGATCTGGATCCTGATGATGTTCAACCTGTGGCTGCAGGCACACTCGCAGCGGTGATCGCCGCCGGCCTTCACCATGCCGGCACCGATCGCTTTGGCGGCGCGCGGACGGTTGACCTAGGTTGGCCCAGGTTGACCTAGCGCCGCCCCATCAGATTGCGCGCGAGCCGCAGCCCGAAACCCGTCGGCGCGCGGTCCCAGGGCGTGAAGCGCGGCAGCTGATGAAAATCGCTGCCGCGGCGTGCCGCTCCCCAGGCGGTCGATACCGCCGCCTCGAAGCCGAGTTCGCGCGCCATCGCGGCGTGTTCGGGCAGATAGTCCTTGCCCGGGCGGCCATTGGGATAGGCGAACAGCGTCACCGGCTGCGCCAGCAGCGCTTCGAGCGTTTCCTTGCCTTCGCGCATTTCGCGCCGGGCGTCTTCCGGGTCGAGACTCGCCAGGATGGGATGGTTCACGGTGTGCCCGCCGATGCCCATGCCGCTGCGCGCCAGTGCGCGCAACTGCTCGGTGTTCATCATCAGATCGTCGGGCAGCGCCACATTCAATCTCACTCTCAGCGCGGCGGCAAACGCCTCGGCGCGATCGCGGCGTTCATCGATACCGAGATACTTGATCTGCAGGACCGCATCGCGGATCAAGGTCATCCGGCTATCGGCGCCGTCGATGGTGCGCACGCCCAATCCCTGCGCGCGCAGATCATGTTCGCCCGCCGGCAGACGCCGCACGGCTTCGGTCACCGTATCGTTGAACATGCGCCCGCCGTTCAGATAGCCGGTGGCGATGAAGAACGTGGCGGGCACGCCGGTTTCCTGCAGGATCGGCAGCGCCACCGTGTAATTGTCCGCATAACCGTCGTCGAAAGTGACGCAGGCCGCGCGCGCCGGCAGCGTTCCGGCACGCAGGCGCGCCACCGCTTCGCTCAAGGGCAGCGGGTTGAAATGCCGGCGCAGCAACTGCATCTGCGCGCGGAACAGCGCGGCGTCGGGATCGCCCGGCAGCAAGGCATCCGGCTGCGGCAGCACGCGGTGATAGATGAGGATGCTGAGCCGCGCCCGCCGCCCGGCCGGCGACAGCAGGGACAGCAGCGGACCGAGCGCGAGCGACGCGATCATGCGCCGCTCTCCTGCATCAGCGCCGGCGCCGCCTGGTCGATACGACAGACCACATGGCGATACTTGCCGTTGGCCTCGGGCGCGATGGCGTCGACGCGGCGCAGGTCGAGGCGCACGCCTTCGCCCAGACGCGTGCGTGTCACCTGTTCCAGCCGGCGCGCGAACGCGGACGGGATCTCGCCGTCGAGCGCGACCAGCACCTCGATCCGGTCGCGCGCATCCTGCACGATCTTGTAAGCGCGCAGGCCGCTCAGTTCCCGCAACAGGTAATTGAAGGCGCTACCGTGCACGCGCGTGCCGTCGAGCGCCAGCAGCGCATCGTTGGCGCGTCCGGCCACGGCGCTCAATCGCGGCAAGCCGCGCCCGCAGGCGCAGGGCGACACATCGAGCGCACCGCGATCGCCGGTGCGGTAGCGGATGAAAGGGAACTCCGCGCCGACGAGATTGGTGATGGCGATCTCGCCGGTTTCCCCCGGCGGCAGCGGCGATCCGGCTTCATCGAGGATTTCCACGATCATCTCTTCGGCGGTGATGTGCCAGCCGCCTTCCGGGCACTGCCGGGCGATGAAGCCGGCGTCGCGCGCCCCGTATTCATCGGCCACGCCGCAGGCGAAGACCTCGCCGATCACGGCGCGCCATTCCGGCTGCAACACCTCGGAAGTGGTGAAGGCGACGCGCACGCCGATCTCGCCCATCGGCAGACCGCGCGCACGCGCACGCCAGGCGATGCGCGCGAGCGCGGAGGGATAGCCGAACAACATGCGCGGCCGGAAGGCGACGATCTCGTCCAGGATGCGATCGATACGCGCATCGTCGAGAGAGCCGACCGGTACCAGGCGCGAACGCAGCAGGCGATCGCGCCAGCGGCGAACGCGGTCCTGCGCGCCGGTTTCGATGGCCGAGGCCCACAGCACCAGTTCCCGGTCGCCGATGTCGACGTCCCACCAGCGCGTCGCGCGCCACTTGGCGGCGATATCCATGCTGACGCGGCCGCGGCCGAGACAGAACCGCAGCGGCTCGCCCGAAGAACCGCTGGTGGTCTGCTCGATCAGATCGCGCGCACCCTCGCTGCGCCAGCGCGCGCCTTCCGCGCGGATGAGCGCCTTGTCGGTCACCGGCAGCAGTGCGAGATCCTCATGGCGGCGGAACATCTCCGCCGACAGTGCACGAGTGCGGAACAGTTCGCGATAGAACGGCACCCGGCTCGACACCGCGGACAGCAGCGCGCGCAGACGCTCCATTTGCAGCTCGCGCAGACGCTGCGGCGACCACCATTGGCTCTGCTCCAGCTCGCGCAGCAAACGCACGGTATCGTGCCGCTTGAGACGTTCGTGCAAAGGAAACAGCACGCCGGCGGCGAAGCGCGTATAGAGGCTCACGACTCGTCCCGAAGCTGCGCAGCACCGCCGTGCCCGGCGGTATCGCGAGCGATGCGCCGGAAGGCATCGACCAGTTGCGGGATGCGCGTCTGCCAGGCGTTGGCGCGGGCATGATCGATGATCGCCTGCCGATCCCATCCCTGCGCCAGTGCGACGTGAATGGCATCGTACAGTGCGCGCGCATCGCCATACGGAACGAGCAGGCCGACAGCATCGGAAGCAACGACTTCGTCGTTGCCGCCGACGCGCGTGGTCACGATCGGCAGACCGCAGGCCGAGGCTTCGAGAAACACATTGGCCCAGCCCTCGAAGCGCGTGGCGAGCACGAACAGATCGCCGGCCGAATACACGTAGCGCAGCTCGTCGGGCGATACCGGGCCGAGCAGATGCACGCGTCCCGCAAGCCCCAGGCGCGCGATCTGCGCTCTCAGCTCGCCTTCATTGTTGCCTTCCGGTGTGGCGCCGCCGGCGATGACGAAATGCAGATCGGGATAAGCCTGCAGCAACTGCGGCATGACGTCGATGACGCGGTGAAAACCCTTGCGTTCGGTCAGTCCGCCGACGGACACCATGATGCGCGCGTCCGCGGGCAGACCCAGACGGCGGCGGCAGGCGTCGCGGTCTTCCGGGAAGAAGCGCTCCAGGTCCACGCCGTTGCCCACTACCTGCACGTGATCGGGATCGATGCCCCAGGCGATGGCATCGCGGCGCAGCGAATCGGCGACCGAAAACACCCGCGCCGCTTCCGTCAGCGCGCGCCGGATCTGGCGCTGGTGCACGCCACTGCTTTCGAAACGCACCAGACTGCCGCGCAGGGTCACGGCATAGGGGCGCTTCAGCCAGCGCCCGAGCAGACGCGCCGCGACGCCGTCGGGATAGGCGAAGTGGGCGTCGATGATATCGAAATCGAATTCGCGGCGCAGGCGGCGCAGCAAGCGCAGGCTGCCGATCGCCTGGAACCAGCCATCGGTCCATTTGAGGAAGCCGGGAAAGCAGAAGAAGCGTGGATGATGGACCGTGATACCGTCCTGCACTTCCACCGCCGGCAACGCCGGGCGAAAGCCGCTGCGCCAGCGTCCGAGCAGACGCTGAAAAGGAAACCAGGGCGCCGGCGCCACTACCACCACATCCAGCTCGCGCGCGACCCGGCGCATGCGCTCACGCACGAACAGGCCGTAATTCGGCTGCGCGACGTTGGGATAGACGCGCGTGTATACGAGCAGGCGCGGGCGCCGTTCAGCCGGCATCGGCCACCTCCGCCCCGGCATACGGCACCCCGTAGACATCACGGTAACGCGCGACGCTCACCGTCCAGTTACGCTCGCTCTCGACATAGTGGCGCCCTGCCGCGCGCACCGATGCCCAGGCATCGCTCGCGGCCAGGGTGCGCAGCA
>CAYLYS010000065.1:0-13821 GCA_964388175.1 uncultured Chromatiales bacterium
CCGCTGGTGATCGCCATGCTGGCGGTGCCGATCCTGCTTCAGGTGTTCTTCAATTCCGGTCTGGCCTACTGGCTCAATCGCCGGCTCGGCGAGCGGCACGACATCGCCTGTCCCTCGGCACTGATCGGTGCTTCCAACTTCTTCGAGCTGGCCGTGGCCGCCGCCATCGCGCTGTTTGGTTTTCATTCCGGCGCGGCGCTCGCCACTGTGGTCGGTGTGCTGATCGAAGTGCCGGTGATGCTGCTGGTGGTGCGTGTGGTCAATCGCACGCGCGGCTGGTATGAGCGCCATCGTCCGGCCTGAAGTCGAGGGATCATCCGGCAGTTGGTGCGACATTTCATGGCGTCGCTTGTCCTGAAGGCCAGGCGCTACGCAACAGAACGTACGTAACCGTCATTCCTCCCGTATTCCTCGCTCCGTCTGAGAAATCTCAGGGTTCGGCTCCATACGCCGTGTTATGCCTATGCGGCAGGCTGGCAGCATTTCCCGGGCTCGTACGGTGATCCGCCGTCAGCAAGCGTATGCCCGGTGCAGGCACTCATCTGCGGTGCCGGTTCGACGGCGTCGATGCGAAATTCAACCAGGAGGAAACCATGGCGACACGCAAGCGCGGCAAGCAGTCTTCCGATGGCACGACGCAGTCGGCGGTCGATACGGCTTATCTCAATAGCGACAGCGGGCCGGCCACGGCGCCGGCGGCGACGGCCAGCCATCCCGCCCTGAAAAAAGCGCGCGCCGTCGGCGAGACCGTGGACGCCATGGCGCACAATCCGAACAAGGCGGCCGAGTATGGTGCGTCCGCCCGCAAACCGCCCGTCGGCGCGACGGCCGAGCCGGTGAGCGAGGCGGTGGCGGCGAGTACGCTGTCGGAGAAGAACAAATCGGGCAAGACCGGGCCGCGCGCGGCCGCGGGTGTGAATGCCGCCGGTGGGGAGCTGCCGCGCGTGCGCGCCGACGGCAGCGGTCAGGCGCTGACCACCAATCAGGGCGTGCCGGTGGCGGACAATCAGAGTTCGCTCAAGGCGGGGCTGCGCGGTCCGGCGCTGCTCAAGGATTTCATCCTGCGCGAGAAGATCACCCATTTCGATCATGAGCGCATACCCGAGCGCATCGTGCACGCACGGGGTTCCGCGGCGCACGGCTATTTCGAATGCTACGAAGCGCTGGAAGAGTTGACCGCCGCTTCGCTGTTCGCGGAGGCGGGCAAGCGCACGCCGGTGTTCGTGCGCTTCTCCACCGTGGCCGGTGAGCGCGGGTCGAAGGATACGGCGCGCGATGCGCGCGGCTTTGCCGTCAAGTTCTACACCGACCAGGGCAACTGGGATCTGGTCGGCAACAACATCCCGGTGTTCTTCATCCAGGATGCGATGAAGTTTCCCGATCTGGTCCATGCGGTCAAGCCCGAACCCCATCACGGCATGCCGCAGGCGGCTTCGGCGCACGATACCTTCTGGGATTTCGTGTCGCTGATGCCCGAGTCCACCCATATGCTGATGTGGGTGATGTCCGATCGCGGCATTCCGAGAAGCTATCGCATGATGCAGGGCTTCGGCGTGCACACTTTCCGTTTCGTCAATGCCGACGGCGAATCGCACCTGGTGAAGTTTCACTGGAATCCGAAGCTCGGCACGCATTCGCATGTCTGGGAGGAGGCGGTGAAGATCTCTGGCGCCGATCCCGATTATCACCGTCGCGATCTGTGGGAAGCCATCGAGGCCGGCGAGTATCCGGAATGGGAGCTCGGCGTGCAGGTGTTTACCGACGCCGAAGCGGACAAGTTCAGCTTCGATGTGCTGGATGCCACCAAGATCATTCCCGAGGAACTGGTGCCGGTCAGACCGATCGGGCGCATGGTGCTGAACCGCAACCCCGACAATTTCTTCGCCGAGACCGAGCAGGTGGCGTTCTGCGCCGCGCACGTGGTGCCCGGTATCGATTTCACCAACGATCCTTTGCTGGCCGGGCGCATCCATTCCTATGCCGATACGCAGATCTCGCGTCTCGGCGGTCCGAATTTCCACGAATTGCCGATCAATGCGCCGCTGGCTTCGGTGCACAACAATCAGCGCGACGGCATGCACCGCCAGGCGATACACCGCGGGCGGGTGTCGTACGAACCCAATTCGCTGGCCGGCGGCTGTCCGTTTCAGGCCGGCGCGGCGGGTTTCACCTCGTTTCCCGAGCCGGTCAAGGCCGATGAGCTGCGTGGCAAGTCCGACAAGTTCGCCGAGCATTACCAGCAGGCCACGCTGTTCTACGAAAGCCAGGCGCCGCATGAGCAGCGTCATATCATCGAGGCCTTTTCCTTCGAGCTCAGCAAGGTCACCGTGCCCGGCATACGCCGGCGCACTGTCGCCATGCTGCGCAATGTTTCCGATGAGCTGGCGCAGAATGTGGCGCGCCGCCTGGGCATGGCCAGCCTGCCCGATCCCTTGCCGAAAGCCATGGAAAAGGTTCCGCGTCCTGAGGTGACGCGTTCACCGGCACTCTCTTTGCTTGCGCGGCCCGGCGAGGGCGGTATCCGCACCCGCAAGGTGGCGCTGCTCGTCGCCGATGGCGCCGATGCGGAGGCGGTGAAGACGGCGGCGGATATCCTGATCGCCCAGGGAGCGGTGGTGCGTCTGGTGGCGCCGCATGTCGGCATATTCACCAGCGCCCAGGGTGATTCACTGGATGCAGATGCGTCTCTGGAAAACAGTCCAGCGCCGCTCTTCGACGGCGCGGTGATCGCCGCCGGCGATGCCGCTATCGAGGCCTTGTGCCGCAACGGCCTGGCGCTGGAGTTCGTGCGCGAGCAGTTCCGCCATGGCAAGACATTGCTCGCCATCGGCGCCGGGAGCACGCTGCTGCAGCAGGCGGGGATTCCGGTTGCCGATGACGATCCGGGAATGATCCTTGCCGAGCAGGCTGAAAAAACGAAAATACAGGCTTTCGTCGATGCGCTGGCACGGCACCGGCATCCGCAGCGGGAGACGGATCCGCCTTTGGTTTGATATGCCCAGCTGCTATGTCCAGCCGCTATGTCCAGCGACTATATGCGCAGCGGCGGAGTCTGCCCGCGGATCGCGGATTGATGGCGGGTGTTGACGCCGGCTCCGGTGATATCAGTCGGCTGCCGTCCGGGCGCGGCTTGCCGGTGCGGGAGATGATTCGCTCCTCTTTCCCCTGTTACAATCGCCCCTGTTACGATCGTTGGCCGGATGAGTCCGGACATGCCGGCTGGTGAACGCATGGGCATCCGCGGCCGCCGAGTGCACGTTTTTCCGGCACGCCATCAAACGACGGCGAGGACGACCTCACCGCTGCATCATTCATCGGGGACGACCCCGGACTGTCTGGAAGAAAGATCATGGCCTGGGGAATTCTGGTGCTGGCGGGTTTGTTCGAGGTTGGTTGGGCGATCGGTTTGAAATACACCGAAGGCTTTACGCGCCTGTGGCCCACGGTATGGACAGTGCTGGCGATGATCGTCAGTCTTTACCTGCTCGGCGTGGCGATGAAGTCGCTGCCGGTGGGCACTGCCTATGCCATCTGGGTGGGCGTGGGCGCGGTGGGTACTGTCATCCTCGGTATCATTCTGCTCGGTGAGCCGACCAATGCGGCGCGCATGATCAGCGTCGCGCTCATCATTGCCGGCATCATCGGACTCAAGCTGTCATCTTCCTGAAACGGATCCCACACAGCGCCGTATTCATCGCGGCATTGCCGTCCTCTTCGACCCTCTTCGATCCGGCGGGGCTGTGATAAAGTGAGCGCTCGGCCAGTCGGCCGGATAGGCGGGGCGCCGTTTCCGCCCGATCGTGTTTGCGGCGTTTCTGCTGTCCATCGAGCTCCCGCGTCGAGCGCATCAACCGCGAAAAATAGTAAGGAGAAAGGCATGAGGAAGTATGGTGCAGAGTTCTTTGGAACCTTCTGGCTGGTACTGGGCGGCTGCGGCAGCGCCGTGCTGGCTGCTGCTTTTCCGGAAGTCGGTATCGGCCTGCTTGGCGTGTCGTTCGCGTTCGGCCTGACCGTGCTGACCATGGCCTATGCCATCGGCCACATTTCCGGCTGCCATCTCAATCCGGCGGTCTCGATCGGTCTGTGGGCGGGCGGACGCTTCCCGGCCAATCAGCTGCTGCCTTATATCGTTGCGCAGGTGCTGGGCGGCATCGTCGCCGGCGGCGTGCTGTATCTGATCGCCAGCGGCAAGGCGGGCTTCGATGTTGCCGCCGGTTTCGCCGCCAACGGCTACGGTGAGCATTCGCCGGGCGGTTACAGTCTGCTCGCCGCGCTGGTCGCCGAAGTCGTCATGACCATGATGTTCCTGCTGGTGATCCTCGGCGCCACCGACAAGCGTGCGCCGCAGGGTTTTGCGCCGATCGCCATCGGTCTGTGCCTGACGCTGATCCATCTCATCACCATTCCGGTGACCAATACCTCGGTGAACCCGGCGCGCAGCACCGGTGTCGGCGTGTTCGTGGGTGACTGGGCGGTGTCGCAGCTGTGGCTGTTCTGGCTGGCGCCGATCGTCGGCGCCGTGATCGGGGCGGCGGTCTATCGCTACATCGCCAACGAACGCAGCTAGTGCGCTAGGGGGGCGGCTCCGGCGGAAGACCGGCGGCGCCGTCCCCGAATCGCGCCAAGGAGAAGGAAGCCGATGCGCACCGTGCTGATCGTGCTCGCGGGTCTTGCGTTGCTCGCGGTGTTTTTCCTCGCCAGCCGGGCAATGGCGGGACGCTATCCGCCCGCGCACGCCGCCGCGCTGGTCGTGTTCGCATTGCTGTGGATTCCGCTCGCGGCGGTGAACATGTGGGTCGGCATGAGCCGCGCGGGCTATTCCTTCTTCGAAGAATTGCCCATTTTTCTGCTCATCGCCGGTCTGCCTCTCGCTGTCGGTTATCTGCTGCTGCGCAGATTGCGTCAACCTTGACTGCGCTCGATGGTCTGGCGCTGTGCGCGCTCATGCTGACGCTGGCCGCGGTGCCGAGTGTCAGTGTCGCGCTGGTGGTGATCCGCTCCGCAACGTACGGCTTCGCCAGCGGCGCGGCCGCGGCCTTCGGCATCGCCAGCGCCGATCTGCTGTTCGTATCGCTCGCCATGATCGGCCTGAGCGCACTGGCCGATACCCTGGGTACCCTGTTCATCGCGGTGAAATATGCCGGCGGCGCCTATCTGCTCTGGCTGGGATTGAGCCTGTTGCGATCGGTCCGTGTGGCCGCACCCGGGCCGGGGATA
This sequence comes from uncultured Chromatiales bacterium, assembly GCA_964388175.1. Taxonomy (GTDB): domain Bacteria; phylum Pseudomonadota; class Gammaproteobacteria; order SZUA-140; family SZUA-140; genus JAITWN01. The sequence continues at coordinate 5,218 of CAYLYS010000065.1, forward strand.
CGGCCGGGCGCAGCGGGTCTGGGGAGCAGTTTCATCGCCGGTTTCCTGCTCACGCTGGGCGATGTGAAAGCGATCTTTTTCTACGCCAGTCTGTTCCCTGTTTTCGTCGATATGAACATGCTCGATGGCGGTGATGTCGCGGCGGTTTTCATCATCACGCTGCTGAGCGTGGCAGGCGTCAAGCTGGCCTATGCCTGGAGCGCGGCGAAGCTGGTGACGATTGCGCCGTTTTCCGCCGCCGGGCGGATGCGTGCCCTGCGCGTATCGGCCGGCATGCTGATGATGGCGGCGGGCGGTTACCTGATCGTGCAGGCCTGATCGTAGAGGTTTGAGGCGCAGTGGTCGCGTAGTTTTTCCGTCACACCTGTCAGTGTGGATTTCAGGGGCGAACTAATCAGGGCAGGGCTTCGATCCGGATCACGCATCCGGGCACCTGGATGATCAAGGCCGCGGCGGTCGAGACTTATCCCGATCCCGAGATCTGTGACGATCGCCGTTACGATACCACGCTGGTTTTCGGTATCCGCTGAGAGCGCCTGCTGCGGCATTCTGTTCGTGTCGCAGCATGGCGACAGGCATCAGCAAGGGTGTCCGTGCCGGCTTCGCCTGATCCCGGCCGCGCTGTGGCACAGGCAAGGTGATTGTGGGTATGATTGAGCGGTCCACGCTGTTCCATGGCGTATCCGCTTCACTGCTTCACATTGCCCGCGACGGTCGGGGGCCGGCCACATCTACGAGTTCGGCTGCGCCGGCGGGCTGATCAGGAGGATTGCCGCATGCTGACACGCCGGAATTTCCTGCAGACTGGCCTGTGCGCCGCTGCCCTTACCCTTGCAGGTCGTTTTCCCCTTGCCTTTGCCGCTGCGCCGGTGAGCGCGGCGCTGCTGACGCGTACGATTCCCGCCAGCGGTGAGCATCTGCCGGTGATCGGGGCAGGCACCTCGGGCAGCTACGAAGCCGAGTTCGGCTCGGAGAAATACGAGATGCTCAAGGAAACGGTACGGGTGTTCTTCGACGGCGGCGGCACCGTGTTCGACACCTCACCGAACTACGCCGGCGCCGATGCCGTGCTCGGCCGGTTGCTGCATGAAGGCGGCTGGCGCGCGCGCTGTTTTCTCGCCACCAAGATCGCTGCCGACAACCGCGCCGATGCCGAGGCGCAGTGGGCCGGTTCGCTGCGCTCTCTGCACACCGACAAGGTCGAGCTGCTGCTGGTGCACAATATGCGCGCCTGGCGGCTCCAGTTGCCGTACGCACGCGAGCTCAAGGAGCAGGGAAAGACCCGATACATCGGCATCACCCATTTCCGTCCCGACGGGCTGGCCGAGATGGAGCGCATCATGCGCAGCGAACCGCTCGATTTCATCCAGATCAACTATTCGGTCAATGTCCCGCAGGCCGCCGAACGCATCCTGCCGCTGGCGCAGGAGAAGGGCATCGCGGTGATGATCAACCGCGCTTTCGACGATGGACGTCTGTTCGCCGGGGTGCAGGATCGTGCCCTGCCCGGCTGGGCGGGGGAGGCCGGCGTTACTTCATGGGCGCAGATGTTCCTGAAGTTCGCCATCAGTCATCCCGCCGTGACCTGCGTGATTCCCGCCACCAGTCGCCCGGACCGGCAGGTGGACAATCTCCAGGCCGGCCGCGGTCCTGTGCTGAATGAGGCGCAGAAGAAAGAGCTGACGGCGTTATTTTCCTAGGCGCCGGACCTCATGCCTTCCACATCCCGCACCGGGGTGGCCGGACGTCTGTCCCGCCTGCTCAACGTCAACCCCGCCGAGCTGCCGGCGATACTCGCCGGCATGCTGATGTTCTTTCTGCTCTTCACCGGCTATTTCATGCTGCGGCCGGTGCGCGAGACCATGGGCATCGCCGGCGGTGTGCACAATCTGCAATGGCTGTTCACCGGCACCTTCATCGCCACGCTCGCCGCGCTGCCGCTGTTCGGCTGGATCGCTTCGCGGGTGTCGCGGCGACGCATCGTGCCCTGGCTTTACGGCTTCTTCGTTTCCAATCTGCTGATTTTCGCCGGGCTCATGCAGGCGCAGCCCGAGGGCGTATGGGCGGGGCGCGCATTCTATATCTGGCTGTCGGTGTTCAATCTGATGGCGATTTCGCTGGCCTGGAGCGTGCTTGCCGATGTGTTCGCCAGCGAGGAGGCCAAGCGGCTGTTCGCGCTCATCGCCGGCGGTGCGAGTCTCGGCGGTCTCACCGGTCCCGCACTCGGTGCTGTGCTGGTTGCCCCCATCGGTCATGCCGGCCTGCTTGCGCTGTCGGCGCTGCTGCTGATGGGCAGTGCCGCAGCCGCGGTATGGTTGCATCGCTGGCGTGACCGTCATCCGCAGGCCGTCGCTGTCGTCGCGAGCGAGGACCGTCGGCGTCCGCTCGGCGGCAATCCGTTCGCCGGTGCCGCCGAAGTGTTCCGCTCACCCTATCTGATCGGTATCGCACTGTTTGTGGTTCTGCTCGCCAGCGTCAGCACTTTTCTCTATTTCGAACAGGCGCGGCTGGTGGCCGAGATTTTTCCTGATCGTACCCGTCAGACTCAGGTTTTCGGCATGATCGATATGGTGGTGCAGACGCTGGCGATTCTCACGCAGATCTTCCTCACCGGGCGCATCGCGCAGCGGCTCGGTATCGGTGTGCTGCTGGTGGCTGTCCCGCTGGTGGTGGCGGCCGGTTTTCTGTGGCTGGCGCTGGCGCCGGTATTCGCCGTATTCGTCGTGGTGATGGTGGTGCGCCGCGCCGGTGAATATGCGCTGGTGCGGCCGGGGCGGGAGATGCTCTATACGGTGGTGCTGCCGGAGGAGAAGTACAAGGCGAAGAACTTCATCGATACCGTGGTCTATCGCGGCGGCGACGCGGTGAGCGGCTGGGTCAAGCGCGGGCTCGATCTGGTTGGCGAGCATCCGGCGCTGGCGATGTTCATCGGCGCCGGTATCGCGCTCGGTTGGGCTGCCACTGGTGGCCTGCTCGCGCGTGCGCAGGCAAGGCGGGAGCGGAGCCTGCTGTCCATGGTGCCCGCTGCGGCGCCGTCGCCGCGGTCTTCCGCTCATTTGCCGGGCTGAGTGTGTCCGCGGCGCGGATGTCCGTGCCGGGATTATGCGGTTTTTCTGTATAATTCATCCGGTGCGCGCGGGTTTATCGTGCGCCGCATTCTCCCTAGAGTCGGGACGATCATCGTCCAACATCAGGGAGTATTCCATGTCGAAACATACGCTCGATGGCAAGGTCGTGCTCATCGCGGGTGGCGCGAAGAATCTCGGCGGGCTCATCGCCCGCGATCTGGCGCAGCATGGCGCACATGCGGTCGCGGTGCATTATCACAGCGCGGCGAGCCGCGCGGCGGCGGAGGAAACCGTAGCCGCGGTCAGGGCGGCGGGCGCGGACGCCGCGGCATTTCAGGGTGATCTGACACGGGCCGCGGCCTCGGCACAGTTGTTCTCCGATACCAAGGCGCGTTTCGGCCGGATCGACATCGCCATCAATACCGTCGGCAAGGTGCTCAAGAAGCCGATCCTCGAAGTCTCGGAGCAGGAATACGACGAGATGTCCGCGATCAATGCCAAGAGTGCTTTCTTTTTCATCCAGGAGGCGGGAAAGCAACTGGAAGACCACGGCAGTGTGCTGACGCTGGTAACTTCGCTGCTCGGCGCTTTCACACCGTTCTATGCTGCATACGCCGGCGGCAAGGCGCCGGTCGAGCACTTCACGCGTGCGGCAGCCAAGGAGTTCGGTGCGCGCGGGATCTCGGTCAATGCCGTCGGTCCGGGGCCGATGGATACGCCGTTCTTCTATGGTCAGGAAGCGGAGAATGCGGTGGCCTATCATCGCACTGCGGCGGCATTGTCGCCGTTCAGCAAAACCGGGTTGACCGATATCAAGGACGTCGTGCCGCTGATCCGTCATCTGGTGACCGACGGCTGGTGGATCACGGGTCAGACCTTGCTCATCAATGGCGGCTATACGACGAAATGAGATTCGTCATCGCCTTGCCGTGTACCTGAGCGGTCGCGGATCGGGGCGCCATGGATAGGCTGGACTGTCTGCGTGTTTTCATCCGCGTCGCCGAGATGGGCAGCTTCGTCAAAGCGTCGCACGCCCTCGATCTGCCGCCGGCTTCGGTGTCCGCTGCCGTGCAGCAACTGGAAACGGCGCTGGGCGTGCGTCTGCTGCACCGTACCACGCGGCGTGTGCAACTGACCGCGGATGGTGTGCTGCTGCTGGAACGGGCGCGCACGCTGCTGGCCGATGCCGATGCGCTCGACGGTCTGTTCCGCAGCCGTCAGCGCGAGGTGTCGGGACGGCTGAAGGTCGATATGCCCAGCCGCATCGCGCGCCGCCTGGCCGCACCGGCTTTGCCGGCGCTGCTGCGCCGCTATCCCCATCTGCAGATTGTGTTGGGTTCGAGCGACCGCCTCATCGATCTGGTGCAGGAGGGTGTGGATTGTGCGATCCGGGTCGGAACGCTCGGCGACAGCAGCCTGGTGGCGCGGCCGCTGGGGCGGATCGAACTGGTCAATTGCGCAAGTGCCGCTTATCTGCAGGAAGCCGGCGTGCCCGAACACCCACGAGCGCTGGCCGATGGACATTGGGCGGTGGCGTACGCCGCTCCCGGTCGTGGCCGCGGACAGGATTGGGAGTGGCTGGAGGAGGGACGTGAACAACGCATTGCGGTGCGCAGCCGCGTGCTCGTCGACAACGCCGAATCGTATATCGCCTGCTGCCGCGCCGGGCTCGGTGTAATCCAGGTGCCGCGTTTCGACGTGCAGCACCTGCTCGACAGCGGTGAACTGGTGGAGATCCTGCCCGTTTTCCGCGCCGCGCCGATGGAGATATCGGCGCTGTATCCGCACCGGCGCCATCCTGCGCGCCGCCTCAATGTTTTCATCGATTGGTTCGAAGCGCTGATTCAGTCTCATCTCGTGCGTTGAGCGCACGCTTGGCATACCGCTTCATAGCAGCCATTCGATGGGCAGCCACGACAGCATGGCGACGCCGGCGCGGCGCAGGCGGCTGACGCCGGGTTCGCTGTCGTGGCGGATGGTGATGTCGCCGTCGAGTTCCAGCCAGTACAGCCGCCCTTGTTCGGAGAGCCGCACTTCATAGGCGTTTTCCGGAATGAGGTCTTCGAAAGCCCGTTGTATGCGTCGGGCCAGCGCCGGGCTGTGGATGAGAAAGCCGAGTTCGGTGTTGAGATGGAAGGAGCGCGGATCGAAATTGAATGAGCCGACGAAGACCCGCTCGCTGTCGACGCTGAAGGTCTTGGCGTGCAGGGTGGAGCCGCTGCGGCGCAGCAGCGCGGCCGAACCGGCGCCGCGGATGCGGCGGCGTTGCCTGCGTGGTGGCCGTTTGTCCTGTGACGGGCGGCGCATTTCATAGAGCGCGATGCCGGCTTGCAGCAGCGGTTTGCGCCGTTTGGCGTAGCCCGCATGCACGATGCCGATGTCGGTGGCGGTGAGCGCGTTGGTCATGATGTGAATGTGCACGCCGCGCTGCGCCAGTTCGGTGAAGGCCTGCACGCCCGCGAGCGTCGGGACGAAGTAACCCGAGACCAGGCCCAGTTCCCGTTGCGGTTCTCCGAGCGCCTGCTGCAGTTTGTTCATCAGCAGCTTTTCCTTGGGTACCAGCCCCAGGCCCTTGGCCGGATCGTCGCTCAGCATCTGCACCGGTACCCATTCGAAAGGCAGTTCGCTGTGCAGCAGCTGGGTGACGAAAGGGGAGTGATGGATGGCATCGATGTATTCCCGCGCTTTCGGGTCGCGTTCGGCCAGTGAGGCGCGCGAGGCGATGGTGGCGGGATGCGCGTCGCTGGCGGCGGGCAGGAGGCGATCGATGGGATAGGACGAGGCGCAGGCCCAGTAGCGGTCGAAGTCGTCCGACACATCCCGCACCACCGGCCCTACCGCCAGCACGTCGAGATCGATGAACAGGGAGCCGTCGTGTGCGGCGAAGTATTCATCGCCGATATTGCGGCCGCCGATGAGGGTGGCCTGATTGTCGGCGGTGAAGGACTTGTTGTGCATGCGCCGGTTGAGGCGCAGGGGATTGGTCAGATAACCGAGCAGCCGCGGTGTGCGCAGCACGAAGGGATTGAAGAGCCTGACCTCGATCTGCGGATGGGCGTCGAGCGCGGCGAGCACGGGATCGAGCCCGGTGGTGTTGTTGTCGTCGAGCAGCAGACGCACGCGCACGCCGCGGTCGGCCGCTTCGCGGATGGCCTCGAACAGCAAGGTGCCCGACAGGTCCGCATGCCAGATGTAGTACTGAATATCCAGGCTACGATCGGCGGCGCGTGTGAGCAGGATGCGGGCGGCAAAGGCATCCTGGGCGTCGAGCAGGGGGTAGATGCCGGACAGGCCGGGATGGGCGGCGGCGACCGGCGCGATACCGCGTCCGAGGCGGGTGTCGCCGGTGCCGGTGATGGCCGATGATTCGGTGCGGTCGTCCAATGGCGGGAGGCGGAAAGGCATCTGTCTGTTCCGAGTGTGCCCTATGCCGATCTTGCGGATTGGCTGCCGAGCGTGCTGCCCCTTACGTATCTATCGATCGATGTATCTATCGTGATATTGGGCGTCGTGATGCCGGCGAGTCTGTCAGTCGCCGATCTGCACGGTGAGCATGGAGATCGAACCCCCGTCGAACCCTTCGACGGGAAAGCTCACGGGCTCGTCCGCGTGATGTTGCGCCAGCACGTAGAGCAGCGGCAGGTAGTGGTCGGGCGTCGGCGCCGACAGTCTGGCGTCGGCGCCGAGCGTTTCGTAACCCACCAGCTCGGTGAAGTCGGCAGCGCTCATCAGCGCGCGCGCCCGCTCCTCGAAGCGCAGAGCCCAGTCATAGGCGGCAACGGGATGGCGTCCCCAGGAATAGGCGTGCAGATTGTGCACGAGATTGCCGCTGCCCATGATGAGAATGCCTGCTTCGCGCAGCGGGCGCAGCTGCCTGGCCGTGGCGTAGTGCCAGCTCGCCGGCTGACGATTGTCGATGCTCAGCTGCACGACCGGGATGTCGGCCTCGGGGTAGACGTGCGTCAGTACCGACCAGGTGCCGTGGTCCAACCCCCAGTGCTGATCGGCGGCGACCGGGAGCGGTGACAGCAGTTCAGCGACGCGCTCCGCCAGTGCGGGCGCGCCCGGCGCCGGGTATTGCACTTCGTAGAGCGGGGCGGGGAAACCGCCGAAGTCGTGTATGGTGCGCGGCTGCGCGGCGGCGGTGACGGCGGTGCCGGGGATGTACCAGTGGGCGGAGATGCAGAGAATGGCGCGCGGCCGCGGCAGTGTGGCGCCGATAGTCACCCAGCCGCGTGTCCAGGCATTGTCCTGCAGGGCGTTCATCGGATTGCCGTGGCCGATGAAGACCGCTGGCATGCGTGAATTGATGTTCATCAAATCTCTGCCATGGTGCGCGAACGGATCCTTCGAGAATCGATTCTATCTCATGTGGGACATCGGTGCTGCGCGGCGGACGAGCGGGATAGCGCAGGGAAGGGGGGATGGCTGAGTGGGCGGCGCTAGGGTCAGTCGCCTGTGCCGGACCCGGAGGGTCCGGTCACAGGGACTGTCGTGCAGGGAGACAATACTACAACAGCAACGGCAGAGAACGGCGTATGTGCGTTTTTCAGGCCATGCTCGTCGCGGCGAACTCGTGGTCCTGCTGCGGGCGGCGGCGCATCGACCAGCCTGCTATGCCGGCGAGCCCGAGCGTCATGAGCAACAAGGTGCCGGGTTCGGATACCTGCTGGGTCGTGGTCGGCGGCGCCTGCACCAGGCTGAAGCGGATGATCAGATCCTGATAATCGCGGTCGCTGTTGCCGGTCAGCACCAGATCTTCCCAGCCGATGATGTATTCGCCGGGCAGTTCATCGATGGCGAAAATGGCAGCCTGGTAGCTGGCGTTGTCGTTGAGCGCATTTTGGGTGTACAGACGATCGCTCGCGACGCCGTTCGGGTCGATGTAAAAACCGAAGTGAACGATGTCGTCGAAGCTCACGGAGGCGGTTGCGCCGGCGCTGTCGGGGCCGGAGAAGATCTGACCGTATTCGGCCGGATTCGCCACGTTGTACCAGCCGAACGCCGTGTTGCTGGAGTAGCCCGCGATTTCCTGAATGATGGCGGTAAAGGCGCCGATACCGAGCCAGCTTTCCGTTTCACCGGCAAAGCCGTTGATCAGGGTCAGATGGACATTGCCATCGCCATCCGAATCGAGGCCCGACAACACCTGATTCAAATTCAGCGAGGGATTGTCCCAGGAGCTGCCGTAGTTGATGCTGGAGTAGGAGTGATCGTTGATGATGATGCCAGCGCTTGCGCCCAGAGGCAGCAAGCCAAGAATAAAACCGAAAGATATCAGCTTCTTGTTCATGTTTCCTGCCTCGTGGTCTGAAATCTATATGGGGCCTGGATCGAGCGCCCCTGTGCAAGCTAGACGAACGGCAGTATCGCATGAAAACGGAACTCTGTCAAAAAATTGACAAGTGATTGCCCGGATTGGTGATATTGTTCACTTTGGCGTTCCGGCGGCGCCATGAATCCGTCGCTCGCTCCCTCATGTCGCCCCAATGGCCGGGGCGGAACGGGTCTACCCCCACGATGGCGCGGCCGCTCT
>CAYLYS010000066.1:0-13084 GCA_964388175.1 uncultured Chromatiales bacterium
TCCTGGACATAGATGCGCTGCGCCTGATCACGCGAGAAGGCGAGATCGAGTGCGGACAGCAGGCCCTGGGCATGCCATGCCTCGATCTCGTCGCGACAGTGATAATCACAGTGCGCATTGCGCTCGCCGAAGATCAGCCAGTTGCGACGGTGTCCGGCGAGCACGCGCGCACGCAGATGCGCACGCAGGCCGGCGATCCCGGTGCCGTTGCCGATCAGGATCAGCGGGCAATCGCCGGGCACCAGATGAAAGGCCGGATGCGCATGCACGCGCATTTCGATCAGCCCGTCGATCGGCGCGTATTCGGTCAACCAGCCCGAACCCAGGCCCAACCCGTCCGGCAGACGCACCTGGCGTACGACCAAGCGGATCTCGCCGTCCTCCGGCACCGACGCAATGGAATAACGACGCATCGACAGCGTGCGCAGATCGCGCACCGCGCTTTCGGGGCTTGCGCCGCGCAGCGTATCGGGCGCGGGCAGCACGCTGCGCGCCAGCACTTCGCGCAGGCTCGTCTGCGCCCCGCCCGGTCCGGTGATCGGCGCGCCGCCATCCAGGCCGCAGTCCGCGAGCAATTGCTCGACGCGCGCCGGCGGATTGCGTGGAATCATTTCGATCAGATCGCCCGATACCCAGCGCACCGGCGCTTCATCGACGGACGCCAGCGCCAGATGAAACACCGGATCACCGGCGCTGCCGGGGTTGAGCAGACGCCGCTCGGCCAGACGCCAGTGTCCGTATTCCTCGGCGCTCCACTCCATGGCCGCCGGATCGACGCCGGCGAGCACGCCCACCTGCTGCTGCCAGGTGCGCAGCGCATCGGGATCGCCATTGTCCACTTCGACGCGATCGAACAAAGGCCGCGCACCCTGACCGCGCAGCCATTCGTCCAGCGCGCGGCCGAAACCGCAGAACGTCTCATAGTGGCGATCGCCGAGCGCGAGCAGACCGAAACTCATGCCGCCGAGCGCCAGCGGTGTGCGCATCAGCTGGCGCGCGAAAACGCGCGCGCTGTCCGGCGGCTCACCGTCACCGAAGGTGCTGACGACGAACAGGGCCTTGCGGAAACCACCGAGGCGTTTGCCGTCGATCTCGCTCAGCGGCTGCACCGCCGTCGGCACACCGGCCATCCGCAGCATCCCGGCAGTCTGCCAGGCCAGCCGTTCGGCGAAACCGCTCTGACTGGCGAAGCCGATGAGGAAAGGATCGGCGCCGGATGCAGGCTCGCCCACAACGGACGAACGCAGTGCGCGCGTGGCGCGTTTCTTCGCCCGTCGGTCCAGATACAGCATCCAGCCGGTAATGAAGAACAGCGGCATGAGCAGGCTCGCGACCATGACGATGATCAGGCCGGGCAGACCGAAGAAGCTGCCGGAATGCAGCGGCAACATGCTGCCCATCAGCTTCTCGGGCAAGGCCTTGTCACCATAGCGCGCATGCTGCCCGATCGCGCCGCTGTCAGGATTGATATCGAGGCGGTTGCTGGCGCGCTCATGTGGCGGATCGATATCCAGATAGGTGATCTGGACCGCCTGTCCCGCACGCTCGGGCAAGCGCAAGGTAGCGGTGCTGTAGGCGGGGATCTCAGCGAGAAAGATCGCCCACATCCGGTCGAGATCGGGCAGCAGCGGTTCCTGCCGAGCGGCAGTCGCCCGGCGCGCCTCTGCACCGATTGCGTCACCGCGTTCAGCCGCGCCAGGCTCAGCGCCTCCGCGGCCGCCGCCGGCCTCACCGCGTCCGGCGCCACCGCGTTCAGCCGTCATCCCGCGCTCACGAGCCGGCACCGCCGCGGTCGCTGGCGCCGCGCCGCCGCGCGGCGGCCCCAGATTGGGTCGCTCGACTCCACTCAGGCGGTACAGTCCGTCGCGATACCATTCATACGACCAGAAGAGGCCCGTGAGCGATGCCAGCAGATAGACCGGCAGCACCCAGGTGCCGATCACCGAATGCAGATTCCAGAGAAAGCTGCGGCCGCTGCGCGAAAAATCGACCTTGAACCAGCTCCGCCAGCTCAGCAGCCGACGCGGCCAGCGCAGATAGAGACCGGAAAGCGCGAAGAAGATGAGAATGATGGTGCAGGCACCGACGATCTGCTTGCCGACGTCCCCGCTGACCAGGCGCCGATGCAGATCCTCGGTGAAGCGGAAAAAAGCCTGGCCACGCACCTGCCCTGCCAGCAGTTCGCCACTGTAAGGATCGACATAGCGCGTTTCTCCGCGCCGCCGCGGCTGCTCACCCGCTGGCGGCGGGGGCGGCGCGAACGTCACGCGCGCGGCATCGCGCGGATCGGTCGACAAGGACAGTGCGGTGATGCTGCTGTCGGGCGCCGCTTCCTGCACTCGACGATACAGTGCCGCCGGCGACAGCGCCTGCCGTTCGCCGGGCACGACCGTCATCAGGCCGGAATTGATCGCACGCTGAATATCGGACTGAAACGACAGCAGCCCGCCGGTTACGCCCACCACCGCTATCACCAGGCCGGCGGTGATACCGAGCAGCCAGTGCAGCTGAAACAACACATTCTTTACCATTCAAGCATCCTTCACCACAGATTGCCGGACACATCCGCATCGTGCGCGCGCACGACGCCGCACGACCCGCGATCGGGAAAAGCAGGATAAAAAAAAGCACCGGACCGGGACGATCCGGTGCGGTGCGGGATCAGAGATTAATGCGCGTGACCACCCGCCGCCTCGAGGCGATCTTCCAGCAGATGGGGCATCTGCGCGGCATAGCGCGCGGTGGCTTCGGCAGCGAAGTAGTACGACAGCGCCTCGACCTTGCGACCGGCGCGACCGGCATCGTCACCGGCGCTGCGCAGCGCCCGCGCGCGCTGGATCATGGTCAACACCAGATCGCGTTCCTCGGCATGGCCTTCGTACAGTCCTTCGCCCTCGTGCTCCGCCAGTTCGCCTTCCGCCCACAGAATCAGGTTGTCGATCTGCTCCAGCACAGCCTTATCCGCCTGCGCATCCAGATAGGCCGGCGGTGGACCGGCGTCATGCGCCAGCGCGGCGCCCGGCAACCCGGCAAAGTACGCGACACACGCGATACCAACGGCAATAACCTTATGTTTCATATCAAATCTCGGCTCTGGTAAGTGTTTGGTAAGTATTCGGCAAGTGTTTGGCGGGTTTCCAAAGAATCGTGGCATGCGACCGGGCGCATCCGTTGAAAATCCCGTTCAGACGAAACCCTGCTCAAGGAATGGCGGGGTGCCGCCCCCCTAATTGACAAATGAAAATCATTATCATTAATATCCGCGTTCGCTACCATTGTCAATATCCTGTCGAGAATGGAAGCGCATCGACCGAACAGCGCATTCGGCCGCCTCATCACCCGAAATATTTCAGAGAGAGAGTGCCTCAAATGCCGCAATTCAAACGTCGCCCATTAACCGCCGCCATGATCCTCATGTGCGCCGTGCCATGCATGACACAGGCGCAGGAAGCGGACACGTCCGAGCACTTACCAGATATCAAGGTAACCGCCGCCACCGACGGCTATAAAGCCGATCAGGCCTCCGGTCCAAAGTTTACCCAACCCCTCCTCGACACCACCCAGACCATTACCGTTATCTCTTCCGACCTGATGCGCGATCAGGGCGCGGTTACCTTGCAGGACGCCTTGCGCAATATCCCCGGCATCACTTTCCAGGCGGGTGAAGGCGGCGGCGGCTTGCCCGGCGATCAGAACTTCACCATGCGCGGTTTCAGCGCCCGCAACAGCATACTCATCGATGGCGTGCGCGATACCGGCACCTATGCCCGCGACACGTTCAACCTGGAACAGATCGATGTCGCCAGGGGGCCGGCCTCCACCGTCGCCGGACGCAGCACGACCGGCGGCTTCATCAACCAGTCGAGCAAAACGCCGCAGCTCTCCAGCTTCAACCGCGCGTCGATCGGCGCGGGCACCGACGATTACATGCGCGCCACGGCGGACCTGAACAGGCCGGTCGGCGATCATATGGCGGCCCGTCTGAATCTGATGTACCACGATGCGGGTGTCGCAGACCGCGACGTGGTCGAAAACAGCCGCTGGGGCATCGCGCCCTCCTTCGCCATCGGACTCGATACGCCGACGCGGCTGACCCTGAGCTATATGAAAATAAAACAGGACAATGTGCCGGACTACGGTCTGCCCTTCAACGTCGACATCGACGGCGACGGCATCAACGACACGAACGGCGGCCTGACGCTGCTCGACAACGACAATACCCGCAGCAATTTCTACGGCCTGAAGAACTACGACTTCGAAGACATCGACACCGACGTCGGCACGATACAGCTGGAGCACGACTTCAGCAATTGGCTGGCGCTGCAAAGCGTGCTGCGCTACGTCAATACCGAGCGCAACTCGGCCATCACCGCACCCAGGCCGCCGAATCGCCAGTTGCAGCGCCGGGAAATGGGCAATGAAGTGCTGGCCAGCAACACCAGCCTGACCTTTGCATTCGACACCGGCAGCCTGCAGCACGATCTGGTGACAGGCATCGAGCTCTCGCGCGAAAAAACCGACAATCGCAACAGCGCCCAGACCGCGAATCAGCCGCAAATCACCGATCCGCTGAATCCCAACCCCAATCAGGCGCCGCTCGGCCCGATGCCCGCGATCACCGGCAATCCGAGCGAAGCGACCGTGGATCTGATTTCGGTCTATGCCTTCGACACCATCACGATCAGTGAAGCGTGGCGAGTCAACGGCGGCGTCCGCATCGACAGCTACGACGTTTCGTACAAGCTGACCAATGCCACCACGGGAAATGTGATAACCGATCTCGACCATTCCGAGGACACCTTCACCTGGCAGGCGGGCATCGCCTACAAGCCGCGGTCGAACGGCAGCATCTATCTCGGTTATTCCACCTCCGTGGATCCGTCCTTCGATGCTTCCGGCACCGGTGTCTTGCTGAGTGACGACGGAACGTCCGCCAACAGCACGAATCTCGATCCGGAGGAAAGCCGCAACATCGAACTCGGCACCAAGTGGGATCTGCTCGATGATCGCCTGGCGCTGACCGCGGCCATCTTCCGCACCGAGAAGACCAATGCCCGCACACGCAATGCCGCCGATGTGCCTTTCGTGCTCGAAGGCGAGCAGCGGGTCGAAGGCATCGAGCTGGGGCTGACTGGCAATATCACCGAGGCCTGGCAGGTATTCGCGGGTATCGCACGCATGCGGAGCCGTATCGAGGCATCGGCCGCCACGGGCGAAACCGGCAGCGATCTCGCGCTGACGCCGGAGAAGGCCTATAACCTGTGGACGACCTATCGTCTGCCGATCGGGCTGACCGTGGGCGGCGGCGTGCAGTACGTGGACAACGTCTACCGCAACGCGACCAACACCACCGAGGCGCCGAGCTATACCCTGGTCGATCTGATCGCCTCCTACGCTTTCAGCGAAGCCATCACGCTCAGACTGAACGTCAACAACGTGACGGACGAAGCCTATATAGCGAACGTGGGCGGAGGTCATTTCATACCGGGAGCCGGCCGGAGTGCGTTCGTGACTGCCGATCTCAGCTTCTGATCTAGAGAAGATACTCGCTGTGTTCAACCGCTCCTTTCTCGCGAAAGGAGCGGTTTTTTTTCGCCCGGCTGCGATCGGACACGATGCGCCTCGTCCGGACGAGGTTACGACGCCTGCGCCTGACCGGCCTCGGGATTATCTTCCCAACCACCGCCCAGCGCCCGGAACAGCGTGATCGCGGCCTGCAGGCGCTGCAAGCGTAGCTGCGCCTGCTGATCTCGGGCCTGATACAGCGTGCGCTGGGCATCGATGACCGTCAGCAGTCCTTCCGCGCCGGCGCGATAGCGCGCTTCGGCCAGCCGCAGGGAAAGAGCGGCCTGTTCGAGCGAGGCATCCTGGTATTCAGCCTGTTCACGCAAGGCATCGATCTCGGAAAGGCTGATGTCGACATCGGCGAATGCGGCGAGAATCGCGCCGCGATATCCCTGCAGCAGTTCTTCGTAACGCTCCTGCGCCAGCTCATGGGCGGCACGCAGGCGGCCGCCGTTGAAGATCGGCATGGCCAGCGCCGCCGCCATGCTGTACACCGGATCCTGGCTGAACAATCCGGACAGACTGCCGCTGCGCAGCCCCGTGGAACCGGTCAGACGCAGACTGGGGAAGAGCGCCGCGCGCGCGATCGCGATATCGGCCTCGGCGATGGCGAGCTGCATTTCCGTCCGCCGGATATCCGGCCGCCGCTGCAGCAGTTCGGCGGGCAAACCCGGCGCGACCTCGGGCACGGCCAGATCGAGATCCTGGCCGCGTACGTCGAAACCCTGCGGCATGCGCCCGAGCAGCAGTGCCAGCGCGGCACGCGCCGCCCGCTCCTGCTGCTCCAGCGCCGGTATGCCCGTGCGCTGGGACGCGACGGCGGCGCGCTGCTGCGCCAGTTCGAGCGCGGAAGCTGAACCGAAGCGCGCACGCGCCTCGACCAGGGACAGCACCTCTTCGGCCAGCGCGAGATTGAGCCGCGCGATCCGCAGGCGCTCGCGCAGGGACAACACCTGCAGATAGCTCGACGCGACACTCGCCGTCAAGGTCAGGGCCACGGTTTGACGATCGTAGGCACTGGCGCGGATCTGCGCCTGCGCCGCGGCATCGTTCATGCGGTTGCGCCCCCACAGATCCACCTCGTAAGACGCACCCGCCGACAGGCCGAAGGCGTTGCTGGCGCCATTGCCGACCTGCCCCTGGCGGCTGGCATCGGCGCCGAAATCGAGCGTCGGCAGCAACGCGGCGCCGGCAATGCGCGCCTGCGCCTCCGCCTGCAGGATACGGCTGTAGGCGGCCGTCAGATCGGGGCTGTTGGCATGGGCTTCGGCGATCAACGCCAGCAACTCCTCGCTGCCGAAGGACCGCCACCAGTCCGTCGACGGCCACTGCGCGGCCGCAGCCGCAGTCGAATCGGTCCAGGCGGCAGGCGACTCCAGCCCGCTCTGCGGCGGCTGCAGCTCGACGCTCGCGCAGGCCGACAGCGCGAACGCGGTTCCGGCGACGATGGCAAGACGAACCGTGCGGTGGTTCGAAAACGCAAAGCGATATCGCATCATGTCATTCTCATTCACTGGCCAAAGCAACGACGGGATCGAGTCTTGCCGCCTTGCGCGCCGGCATGTATCCGAACACCAGACCGGTGGCGAAGGCGCAACCGAAGGCAAGGAGGATCGGCCCCGGCGTGAATGCGATCGAGGTGCCGAACGCGGACAGCGCGGCGGCCACGGCCACCCCGCCGATGACACCGATGACACCGCCGAGCGCCGACACCACCATCGCTTCGGTGAGAAACTGCTGCATAATGTTGCGCTGGCGCGCGCCGGTCGCCATGCGGATGCCGATCTCGCGGGTGCGTTCAGTGACATTGACCAGCATGATGTTCATGACGCCGATGCCGCCGACGAGCAGCGAGATCGCCGCGATCGAGCCGAGCAGCACGGTCAGCGTGTTCTGGGTCTCGGAAGCGGTCTCGATCAGGGAAGCCATGTTGCGGATGTTGAAATCGATGGTGCCATGGCGCGCCTTGAGCAGCGCCGTCAAACGCTCCTGGGTTTCATCGATGGCGCCGACATCTTCCACCGCCACCGTGATGTTGCGCAGATAGCGTTGCCCGAGCAGGCGCAGGCCGCCGGTCGTGTACGGCACGAAGACGACGTCATCCTGGTCCGCGCCCCACGGCGCGGCGCCGCGCACATCCATGATGCCGATGACCTGGAACAGCAGGGTGTTCACCAGCACGTACTGTCCGATCGGGTTACTGTCCGGAAACAGATTATCGGCAACGGTGCGGCCGAGCACGATTACCGTGGCGTAGTCATCGACGTCCTCAGTCGCAAAAAAGGTGCCGACATTCACCTGCCAGTTGCGCGCACGCGTGAAACCCGCGCCTGTCCCCGTCATCTGCGTCTGCACATCGGCATTGCCGAAGCGCACGGTCACCCTGCCCTCGAGTTCGGGCACGGCGGCAAGCACATTGGGCATGTCACTGATCGCAGCGGCATCCTCCGGCGACAAGGTCGCGATCTCATCGCCACGCCCGCGCACATTGGGCGCGCCCGCGCGCACGATCAGCAGATTGGTGCCCATGGCGCTGATGCGATCCAATACCACCTGTTTGGCGCCGTTACCCACCGCCAGCATGACGATCACCGAGCCGACGCCGATGACGATGCCGAGCAGGGTGAGCACGGTGCGGAAGAAATTCGCCCGCAGCGCGCGGACCGCCGTCTTCGCCGCTTCGCGTGCATCGGCGATCACGGAAACCGTGCCGCCCTGATGCACGGCCGGCGGGCCGTTCACCGCCGGCGATTCCTCTTCGGAACCGGCATCATCGACGATGAGGCCGTCCCTGATTTCGATCACGCGCCGCGCATGACGCGCGACTTCCTTGTCGTGGGTGATCAGAATGACGGTATGGCCCTGGGCGGACAGATCCTTGAGCAGCGCTAGCACTTCACGGCCGCTGCGGCTATCGAGGGCGCCGGTCGGCTCATCGGCGAGGATGATTCTGCCGCCGTTCATCAGTGCGCGCGCGATCGACACGCGCTGCTGCTGACCACCCGAGAGCTGGTTCGGGCGATGATCGAGCCGTTCGCCCAGACCGAGCGTGCTCAGCAGGGATTCCGCGCGCGCGCGCCGCTCGTGCACCGACAGCCCGAGATAAACCGCGGGCATTTCCACATTCTCCACCGCCGTCGCCGTCGCAATCAGATTGTAGCTCTGGAATACGAAACCGAAGGCCTCGCGGCGCAGGCGTGCGAGTTCGTCCGGCAACATCGTCGAAACGTCTTCGCCCATGAACAGGTAACGGCCCGTGCTCGGACGGTCGAGACAGCCGAGGATGTTCATCAGCGTCGACTTGCCTGAACCCGATGCCCCCATCAGGGCGACGAACTCGCCGGGATAGATCTTCAGCGACAGGCCGTGCAGCACCGGCACCGCGAGTTCACCGTTGCGGTAGACCTTGGTGACATCGGTGAGCTCGATGAGCGGCAGAACATCCGGCGACGACGCCCGCTGCTGCTGCGCGGTCAAGGCAGGCACACTCATAGGCGCGGCTGGGGCTGGAAGCGCTGCGGCGCGGCAGCGCGGGCCGCATCACCGCTGCGCTGCGATCCGATGATCACCCGCTCACCGACTTCGACGCCGCTCAACACCTGCATCGAAACGCGATTGCTCACACCGAGCTCGACGCGCCGTTCCTCGATGCGGCCACGTTCATCGACGACCTGCACGGTTGCGAACGAGCGCGGCGCATCCCGTTGCTCCTGACCTTGCTGTTCCTGTCTTTCCTCGCGCTGCATGGGACGCTGCATGGAGCGCTGTTCGGACGATGCGCCATTACGCATACCCGGTCCTCCCAGCCCAGCCGGCCGCGGTCCTGCGGATTCTGATCCGGCCGGTCTCGGCCCATCGGCCCGTGGGCCGGCACCGCCGGCCGGGCGCGGCTGCGCCCCCTGCCGCGCCGCCGCTGTCACCGCGGTGATCGGCACGATCAGCGCGTCATCCGCCGCTGCCAGAACGAAGAACACCTGCGCGGTCATCTGCGTCATCAGGGTCTGCCGGGAGTTGGGCACATCGAACAGCGCATTGAAGAGCACGACGTTGTTGAGCACTTCAGGCGTCGGCAGAATCTGTCGCACCTTGCCGTAGAAGCGCTCGTTGCGATTGCCGAGCGTGGTGAAATAGACGTCCATGCCCAGCGTCAGCTTGCTCACGTCGGCCTCGGAAACCTGGGTCTGCACGGTCATGACCGACAGATCGGCGATGCGCAGCACGATCGGCGCCTGCTGATTGGCGTTCAGCGTTTGACCTTGCCGCGTACTCAGCGACACCACCGTTCCGCTCATCGGTGCGTAGATCTTGGTATAACCGAGATTGGCATCGTCACCGCGCAGCGTGGATTCGGTCTGTTCGATCTGTGCGGTCAAGGCTTCGATCTGTGCCTGAACGGACATCAGGTTCGCTTCGGCGGATTGCAGTGCCTCGATCGTCGTCGCATCCTCGCGCGTCAGATTCTGCTGCCGCTCGTATTGATACTCGGCGAGCGTGAGCTGCGCGCGCCGGTCCTGAAGCTGCGCACGCTGATTGCGCAGCTGCGCACGGCTCGCCTCCACCCGCGAAAGATAAACCGCGGGGTCTATCTCCGCCAGCAGATCGCCTGCCTCGACCCGCGCGCCCACATCCACGTGCAGTTTCATCAACTGCCCGGAAACCTGCGTGCCAACGTCGACGTAATCACGCGGCTGCAAAGTACCGCTGGCGGTAACCACATCTTCTATGTCGGCGCGCTCCACCACCGCGGTCATCCATTCCCCGCCGCTCTTCTCCGGCCAGAACCAGAATGCACTCCCCGCCGCCAGGGCAATGACTACGATCAGCGCAGCAAACTTCGGGCGTCCCATCACTTTTTTTCCCGCATGGATCACGATAGCGTCACTCTACGGCAGCGTCAGCGCATCGATCAATCGGCTTTACACAGATTTACAATCCCCGCTCGGTATCTCTCCGACACGAACAGCAGCGACTGTGCCGCCTGCTTCATGGTCGGCACGAAAACCGGAAAATCCGATCTGTCAAGAAACCCGGTCGTCCCGACCGTCATCGACGCGTCCGATCCGGATTCGATTTGATTCGATCCGACCCTAAACGATACTCGCTCTCACTCTATCGGCTGAATTCGTCGATTGCATCACACATCCGCACCTATCGGTGCTTGTCACGTACCTGTCCGGCAATGGTTCATTGCTGGAACATAGAGCGACAGCTATAATTTTTCAGGCTAGCAGGAATGGATCGAGCACGGAATCGCATACGCTCATCCAAACCTCTGAACGGAACATCCGCAGCAGGCAGGGACCCGAATTATTCAGGCAGGCCGGAATATCAAAGCGATGCCTATCGTGCTGATCGCCTGTACTTGTATAAACATTGCTGCGATGGAATAGCGCCATGAAAAAATTGATTCCGATCATGTTCTGTGTGTTGCTCACCGCATGCGGTGGTAGCGGCAGAGGCAATGGCGGCAATGTCGACCCGACCGGCATATGGATCGGCTCATTTACTGAAACCGGCGGCGGCCAAACCGATGTCTTCGGCTTCATATTCCGCAGCCAGGTACACCTGATCGCCGATGGCGATGCTTCTGGCCTGATATATCAGGGCATCGTGGCAGCGAGCGGCCAGAATCTCCATGCTGCTACGGACAACCGTATAGCGGATGAAGGCATGGGTTCGCCTATCGTTTCGTCTTATGAGATCAGCGCCAATCTGCGCACGGTAGCCGGCATTCGCAATATCCGCGGCTCCTATACATCCGACGACGGTACACGTGGCACGATCACGCTCACTTACGACCCCATCACCGATCGGGGCTCATCGCTGGAGTTGATCGCCGACAACTGGGGAATCGTCAATACAGGCAGTGGTGGACTGGGCCTGTCCATCGACGACAACGGCACGATCAGCGGTTCCGACAGCGCCAGCTGTATCTATAACGGCGTCGCCACGGTCATCGATCCCGCCATCAACATCTACGACATTGAGCTGAACATCGCCTCATGCACCGAAGCGAGCAACAACGGCGACCATGCCGGTTTTGCCTTCATCGATGATCGTGGCACCAACAGGCGGCTGATTCTCTCCGTCATCAAGATCGACTAGGCGACGACGCACATCCGCTTTCCACCGCCGCAATCACGGGTTCTTGGGCCGGTCCGGCGAAATGGGCGCGTCAAGGCGGGAAGAACATCGGCAACGGGTCGGCGTAATCCGAAGAACATGGCGACCTCTACGACGGCACGCCGATCCCCGACCATGACACTCGCCCGGATTGCCGCGCGCCGATGATCTCGCTCGACGCGGCTCGGCGTTCGGCAAGATCGTGCACCGAGTCGAAGTATCAGATGTTTCTGTATACTGTACATTCTATCCCTTGCCGGTGACCCATGGCCAAACCCAACTATTCATTCGAAAAACGCCAGCGCGAGCTCGCCAAG
This sequence comes from uncultured Chromatiales bacterium, assembly GCA_964388175.1. Classification (GTDB taxonomy): domain Bacteria; phylum Pseudomonadota; class Gammaproteobacteria; order SZUA-140; family SZUA-140; genus JAITWN01. The sequence continues at coordinate 12,006 of CAYLYS010000066.1, forward strand.
AAGAAGAAACAGGACGAGAAGGACGCAAAGAAGCGCGCCGAACGCGAAGCGGCCAAGGCCGATACCCCGCCGGCACAGGACAAGCCGGGGTGAACGACACCGCATCGAACGGCCCGCAGATCTGGGTCGACGCCGATGCCTGTCCCGCGGTAATCAAGGAAATCCTGTTCCGCGCCGCCGAACGTGCTCAGATCCAGGTCACCCTGGTCGCCAACCAATGGCTACGCACCCCGCCTTCGCGCCATGTGCGCGCCTTGCAAGTGCAAGGCGGCTACGACGTGGCCGATGATGCCATCGTCGAGCGAACCCGAGCGGGCGACCTGGTCGTCACCCAGGACATTCCGCTGGCCGCACGCGTGCTGGAACGCGGTGCCGCCGCTCTCAATCCGCGCGGCGAGCGCTACACCGCCGACAACATCGCTGAACGACTGTCGATGCGGAACTTCATGGACGAACTGCGCGGCGCCGGCGTACAGACCGGCGGCCCGGCGGTGTTCCATGCACGGGATCGGCAGGCGTTCGCCAGCCAGCTGGACCGTTGGCTCGGGCAAGCCAGCGACGGGCGTGTGCCCTGACGATGCACCTGGACCATCAGTTCCACCAGCATTCATTGAATTCAGATAAGCAGTACCCCCGCTGCGCGCGAGGCGCTGAAACAGCAGACGCCAGACGACCCGGCCAGAGAGCCAAGCGCGAAATCAGTGAGATCAAAATCCAGAACCTGCTGGACGCCATTCCAGGGAATCGTCACTCCGACGATGCGTCACAGCATTGGAATCGGCCGAAGATCGTCACAAGAGCAGCGACCGACAGAGACAGAGGATTGGCAGCCCAGATCATCACGCGCGCGGAAGCTGGAAAGGATCGCTGGAACGGCTGCAATACATGGGAGACGTTGATTCCGCCAGGGAAGCGGTACGAGCGATCACGGGGAAAATCAGGGTATTTTTAAGCGGGATGGCTTGGTCGCCAAGATGACCGGCGACCTTTCCACCTTCTGTCAGATAGATGTGGTAGCGGGGGCAGGATTTGAACCTACGACCTTCGGGTTATGAGCCCGACGAGCTACCAGGCTGCTC
>CAYLYS010000067.1:0-10610 GCA_964388175.1 uncultured Chromatiales bacterium
GGTGCTGGTGCAGGTGCTCGAAGGCGAGAACGCCGTGTTGCTCAACCGCGAGATCATGGGTGCGACCAACCCCAGCAACGCCGCGCCCGGCACCATCCGCGCCGATTTCGCCGGCAACATGGAAGAGAACGCCGTGCACGGATCCGATGCACCGGAGACGGCGGCCGCGGAGATCGAATTCTTCTTTTCAGCCGATGAGATCTGTCCTCGTACCCGCTGATTTCGCCGATCGCTCTGTAAAGATCAATCTGTTCGATCTCGACAGGCGTGGCATGGAGGATTTCCTTGCCGCGCAGGGCGAGAAGCCGTGGCGTGCCTCGCAGCTGATGCAGTGGATGCATCAGCGCGGCGTCGTCGATTTCGCCGCCATGAGCAATCTCAGCAAGCCGCTGCGTACGCGACTGGAAGAGGCCGGCGAACTGGCGCTGCCGCAGGTGGCGCTGGCCCAGGCCTCGCGCGACGGTACGGTGAAGTGGCTGCTGCGCCTGGCGGACGGCAACGGCATCGAGACCGTGTTCATCCCCGAGGAGGGGCGCGGCACGCTGTGCATTTCCTCGCAGGTCGGCTGCTCGCTCAATTGCAGCTTCTGTTCCACCGCGCGTCAGGGTTACAACCGCAATCTGAGCACGGCGGAGATCATCTCCCAGGTGTTCGTCGCGCGCCGCGATCTGATGGCGCGCGGACTCGGCGAGCGACCGATCACCAATATCGTGCTCATGGGCATGGGCGAGCCGCTGCTCAATTTCGACAACGTGACCCGCGCCATCAGCCTGATGCTCGACGATCACGCCTATGGCCTGTCCAAGCGGCGGGTGACGCTCAGCACCGCCGGCGTGGTGCCGGCACTCGATCGTCTGCGCGAGGTCATGCCGGTCAGCCTGGCGGTATCGCTGCACGCCACCAACGATGCGCTGCGCGACGAGCTGGTGCCGATCAATCGCAAGTATCCGCTCGCCGAACTGCTGGCGGCCTGCCGCCGCTACGTCGATTGCCAGCCGCGCCGCCGCGTCACCTTCGAATATGTGATGCTGGCAGGGGTCAATGACAGTCCTGCCGAGGCGCGGGCGCTGATCCGGCTGCTGCGCGACGTGCCGTCCAAGGTCAACCTGATTCCGTTCAATCCGTTTCCGGAAACGAACTACACCACTTCCAGCCAGACTGCCATCGATCGCTTCCGCGATACGCTGATGGCGGCCGGCATCATGACGGTGACGCGCCGCACGCGCGGTGACGATATCGACGCCGCCTGCGGCCAGTTGGCGGGCAAGGTCATGGATCGTACCCGGCGCAGCGAGCGCCTGCGCGCCGGTCAGGGAGATCATGCATGAATCGATCGGCACGATCGCGTGTTTTCCTGCTGATGCTGACGATGCTGCTGGCGGCGTGCGCTTCGAAGCCGGCGCAGCAGAGCGGTGAATCGCCGGCGCAGATCAATACCCGCCTCGGTCTCAGCTATATGCAGCAGGGCAATTACGAGGTGGCGCTGGAAAAGCTCCAGCGCGCGCTGGAGCAGGATCCCAATTTCGTTGACGCGCATCACTACATCGCCGAACTCTACAAGACCATGCGCAACAGCGAGCTCGCCGAACAGCACTACCGCCGCGCCCTGCGGCTGAGCCCCAACGATGCGGCGCTGCAGAACAACTACGCCGTATTTCTGTGCGATGACCGCCGCTACGGGGAAGCGGAAGAGCGCTTCCTGCGCGCGGCGCGCACGCGGGCCTATCAGCGTCCGGACGAGGCTTACCAGAATGCCGCCATGTGTCTGCTGCGCATACCCGACCGCGAGCGCGCCATGGGCCATCTGCGCAAGGCGCTGGAAATCAACCCGCGGCTGCCCTCGGCCCTGTATCAGATGACCGCGCTCAGTTTCGAGACTGGCGAGAATCTGCAGGCGCGCGCCTTCCTGCAGCGTTACGAAGCGAATGCGCGCCATACGCCGCAGAGCCTGTGGCTCGGCGTACGCATCGAACGCGCGCTCGACAACACGGCCGCGGCCGAAGACTATGCCCGGCAACTGCGGCGGGATTTTCCGCGCGCCGAGGAAACCGCGCGTCTGCTAGAGATACGCTGAACGATGGCGGCGCAGCATGCGGCCCCGCCAGCAGAAGTTTCCGCCGACGGGCGGGATGAGCGGCGGGCCCCTTCCGCGGGAGAACAGCTGCGCGCAGCGCGTGAGCAGCGCGGTCTTTCCGTCGCCGCCATCGCCGATGGGCTGCGCCTGAAGGCGGGGCAGATCGAAGCGCTGGAGTGCGACGAACACGGTTCTTTCCCCGCCGCCATCTTCGTCACCGGCTATATCCGCGCCTATGCGCGCCTGCTCGATATCGATCCCGAACCGCTGTTGAAGGATGTGCGCGCGCCGGAAGCCGCGCCCGCCCAGCCGCTCCGTTCCCCGGTCGTCGTCGGGCGTACGCGTCTGCGACAGGGCGTGCAGCCGCTGATGGCCCTGCTGGTGCTGCTGCTGGCGGTGGCGTTCGTGCTGGCGGCCGTCGTGCTGTGGCTGCGCGGCGGCAATGCGCTGCCGCCGGCGCCGGCCTGGCGGGAGGATGCTGCTGCGATCGATGTCCCCGGCACACCGCAGGAGGCGCCGGGCGATTTCGACGCCGCGGCGCTCGCCGAGACGCGCGCACTGATCGAGGCCGAGGAGGCCGAGGCGCTGGGTACGCCCCTTCCGGCAGCGGCGGCGCAGGACGCCGGCGATGCGGCGGACGATGTGCTGGTGCTGCGTTTCAGCGGACGTTCCTGGGTGGAAGTCTCCGACGCCGACGGACGCCGCCTGGTGGTGCGCATGGGCGAGGCGGGCGAAATGCTGACTTTGCAGGGCCGGGCGCCGTTCGATATCGTGCTCGGCAACGCACCGAACGTGGCTTTGGAATACAATGGCAGTCCCTATACCAACCTGCCCGTCAGCAGGCAGAACGTGGCCAATTTTCGTCTGGGTGGGGACAACGGGGAATGACTCCAGCTTGTGTAAACAGATCCTAAGGCGGCGATCCCATGAAGCCTAGTCATCAGATCAAGCGGCGGCATTCGCGCCAGGTCCGCGTCGGTGCGGTGCCGGTCGGCGGCGATGCGCCGATCGCGGTGCAGAGCATGACCAACACCGAGACCTGCGACATCGCTGCCACGGTGGCGCAGATCCGCGCCCTGCAGCAGGCCGGCGCCGACATCGTGCGCGTATCTGTGCCGACGATGGACGCCGCCGAGGCTTTCGGCCGCATCCGTGCGCAGGTCAGCGTGCCGCTGGTCGCCGATATCCATTTCGATTACCGCATCGCGCTGCGCGTCGCCGAACTCGGCGTCGACTGCCTGCGCATCAATCCCGGCAACATCGGCCGCGAGGATCGCGTGCGCGCCGTGGTCGAATCCGCGCGCGACCGCGGCATTTCCATCCGCATCGGCGTCAACGCCGGTTCGCTGGAAAAGGATCTGCAGTCGAAGTACGGCGAACCGACGGCGGAGGCGCTGGTCGAATCGGCCATGCGCCACGTCGATATCCTCGACCGGTTGGATTTCCAGGATTTCAAGGTGAGTCTCAAGGCGTCCGAAGTCTTCATGGCGGTGGAAGCCTATCGCCGCATCGCCGGTCTCATCGAGCAGCCGCTGCATCTCGGCATCACCGAAGCCGGTGGTTTGCGTTCGGGCACGGTGAAATCGGCGGTCGGCATCGGCATGCTGCTCGCCGAGGGCATCGGCGACACCATCCGCATCTCCCTCGCCGCCGATCCGGTCGAAGAGGTGAAGGTCGGTTTCGACATCCTCAAGAGCCTGCACCTGCGCAGCCGCGGCATCAATCTGATCGCCTGTCCGTCCTGTTCGCGGCAGCAGTTCGACGTCATCGCCACCGTCAATGCGCTGGAAGCGCGTCTGGAAGACATCCGGGAACCGCTCGATGTCGCCGTCATCGGCTGCGTGGTCAACGGCCCGGGCGAGGCGCGCGAAGCGCACGTCGGCCTTACCGGCGGCTCGCCCAACCTGGTCTTCATCAACGGCGTGCCCGACCACAAGGTCAGCCGCGAGGATCTGCTCGACGACCTCGAACGCACCATCCGCGGCCGCATCGCGGCGCAGCAGGCAGCGGAAAAATCCACTTCCTGAGCCGTCCGCAACCATTTCGCATCTATTCCAGGGATTCCAGTGTCCAGACAGATTCAGGCAATCCGCGGCATGCACGATGTGCTGCCCGAGACCACGCCGGCATGGCGCCAGTTGGAGGCGCGTCTGCGCGCGCTGGCGGGCGCCTATGCCTATGAGGAAATCCGCCTGCCCCTGGTCGAACGCACCGAACTGTTCGTGCGCACCATCGGCGAGGTCACCGACATCGTCGAGAAGGAAATGTACACCTTCGAGGATCTCGGCGGCGACAGCCTCAGCCTGCGGCCCGAGGGCACGGCGAGCTGTGTGCGCGCCTGCCTCGAACACGGCCTGATCTACAACCAGACGCGGCGACTGTGGTACATGGGGCCGATGTTTCGCCACGAGCGCCCGCAGAAGGGGCGCTACCGCCAGTTCCATCAGTGGGGCGTCGAGGCCTACGGTTTCTCCGGCCCCGATATCGATGCCGAGCTGATTCTGATGACGGCGCGGCTGTGGCGTCTGCTCGGTTTGCCGGATCTGCGGCTGGAGCTCAACACGCTGGGCTCGGCCGAAGCGCGTGCGCAGTACCGTGCGGCGCTGGTGGCCTATTTCCGCGCGCATCACGATCTGCTCGATGAAGACAGCCGGCGGCGGCTGGAAAGCAATCCGCTGCGCATCCTCGACAGCAAGAACCCGGCGCTGCAGACGCTGATCGCCGGCGCGCCCAGCCTGTCCGATCATCTCGACGAGGAATCGGCCGCGCATTTCGCCGGTCTGCGCGAACTGCTCGATGCGGCCGGGGTCGCCTATCGCGTCAATCCGCGCCTGGTGCGCGGACTCGATTACTACGGCAGGACGGTCTTCGAATGGCAGACCGACCGCCTCGGGGCGCAGGCGACGGTCTGTGCCGGCGGACGCTATGATCGCCTCATCGAACAGCTCGGCGGCACGCCGACACCGGCGGTCGGCTTCGCGCTCGGCATCGAGCGTCTGCTCGCGCTGCTCGAAGAGCAGGGCGAAACGGTGCGCGAGAGCCCGCATGTCTATATGATAGTCGCCGGCGCCGCGGCCGAACGGGCGGGCTGGCGTCTCGCCGAGACGCTGCGCGATGAGCTGCCCATGCTGCGTCTGTGCCTGCACTGCGGCGGCGGCAGCTTCAAGGCGCAGTTCCGCCGCGCCGATCGCAGCGGCGCCGCGGTGACGCTGGTGCTGGGAGAGAACGAGCTGGCGCAGGGCCGCATCGGCGTCAAGTTCCTGCGCGAAGAGCGTCCGCAGGTCGAACTGGCGTGGGATGAGGTGGCCGCTTTTCTGCGCGACGAGGTATTGAAGGCGCCGGGTGAGGCGTGAGGGCCGCGCCTGCCGCGCTGTCCGTTTGATCGATCATGGCTGAATTTTGGAGTCGGTATGCAGAGCGACGATGAACAAATCGAAGAACTGAAGCGCTGGTGGAAAAAGTACGGCAGTCCGATCGTCGGCGGCCTGGCCATCGGCCTCATCCTGGTGTTCGGGATTCGCGCCTGGTTCGATTATCAGGAGCGCCAGCGCGTGTCGGCTTCGGCGGAATACGAACAATTGCAGCTCGAATTGTCCAGCAACAACCTGGAAGCGGCGCGTCAGCGCGGCGCCTATCTGATGGACAGCTATGCGCGCACGCCTTATGCCGCGCTGGCGGGACTGGCGCTGGCGAAAGCCCACGCGGAGCGCGATGATCTGCCGGCGGCGCGCGAACGGCTGCAATGGGTGCTCGAACACGCGCGCGCGCCGGAACTGGTGCATCTCGCCCGTCTGCGCCTGGCACGCGTGCTGGCGGCGGAGGGGCAGCCCCGCGAAGCGCTCGCCCTGTTGAGCGGTGTCGACGTCGGCGGCTACGGCGCGACCTACGAAGAACTCAAGGGCGATCTGTATGTCGACAGCGGCGATGTGGCAAGCGCACGCACCGCTTACCTGAAGGCGATCGAGAGCCTCGGTTTCGGCGCGGGCGCCGAACTGGTGCAGATGAAACTGGACGATCTGGGCAGGCAGGGGTGATCATCCGCTACCGCTTTATCGCGCTGCTCGGCGCAGCCGCACTGCTCGGCGGCTGTTCGCTGGTGCCCTTGCCGCAGGAGCCGGAACCTCTGCCGCGAATCGCCGCGGATTTCGCCGTGGGTACGCTGTGGTACCGGCAGCCGCAACTGACGCTGCCGCCCGAATACGCTCAGCCCGGTGTGCTGGTCTACGAAGGCCGCGTTTTCCATGTCGATCGTCCCGATCGTATCCACGCCTTCGATGCACTGAGTGGCCGTGCGTTGTGGCAGGCCGATCTGCATTCCCCGCTCGATCCCTCGCTCTCCCTGCAGGCCAACACCAGGCTCGGCGCCGGCGCCGGCATGGTGTTCGCGGGTACGCGCGAGGGCAGAGTGATCGCTTTCGACGCTGAAGACGGCGCCCTGCGCTGGGAAGCGCGGCTGGCGAGCGAGGTGGTTGCGCCGCCGGTCGCGGACGGACGCATCGTGGTCGCGCGCAGCAGCGACGGGCGTATCTACGGTCTCGATGCGGACAACGGCGCGCTGCGCTGGCTGCAGGAGAGTGTGGTGCCGCCGCTCAGTCTGCGCGGCGCGGGCCGTCCGCTCGCCGATCAGCGGCAGATCTATGCCGGCCTCGCCAACGGGCGCCTGATCGCGATCTCCGCCGACAATGGCGAAGTCGCCTGGGAAACCGCCATCGGCATCGCCGAAGGGCGCTCGGAATTCGAACGGCTGGTCGACGTCGATGCCGATCTCGCCGTTGCCGACGGCACGGTCTATGCCGCGGCCTATCAGGCGCGGCTGGCGGCGGTGTCCACGGTGAGCGGCCGCATCCAGTGGTCGCGCGATCTGTCCATCCATCAGGCGCTGCTGCTCGATGGCGATCAGCTGTTCGTCACGACCGACCAGGCCGAGGTGATGGCGCTCGATCGCGCCAGAGGCGATGTGCGGTGGAAGCAGGACGGACTGAGCGGGCGTCTGCTCACGGCGCCGGTACTCTTCGACGGCCTGCTGGTGACCGCGGACAATGCCGGCTATCTGCACTGGCTGTCGCCCGAGGACGGCCGTTTCCTGGCGCGCATCCGCATCAGCGACGCGGCCATTCTGGAAACGCCGGTGAGCACCGCCGAGGCGCTCTATGTGGTCGATGCCGCCGGTGCGTTGCAGGCGCTGAGGAGCGTCGGAAGGGCGCCATGAAGCCCGTCATCGCCCTGGTCGGGCGTCCCAACGTCGGCAAGTCCACGCTGTTCAACCGGCTCACCGCCAGCCGCGATGCGCTGGTGTCGGATTTCCCCGGTCTGACGCGCGATCGCCAGTACGGCGTCGGGCGCGTCGGCGACCGGCCCTACATCATCGTCGATACCGGCGGCCTGAGCGGTGCGCGCGAGGGCATCGATGTGCTGATGGCTTCGCAGGCCATGCGCGCGGTGCAAGAGAGCGATGCGGTGATTTTCCTGGTCGACGGCCGCGCCGGTCTGACGTCGTCCGACGAGGATATCCTGCAGGCCCTGCGCACCAGCGGCAAGCCGCTGGTGCTGGCGGTCAACAAGACCGAAGGTGCCGATTCGATCATCGCGGCCGGCGAATTCGCTTCCTTCGGCATCGGCGACGTCCATTGCATCGCATCCGCGCACGGCAGCGGCATCGCCGCGATGATGGACGAGGTGCTGGCACGTTTCCCGGCGCCGGATGCGGCCGAGGACGCCGACGACGAAGGCATCCGCATCGCGCTCATCGGCCGTCCCAATGTCGGCAAATCCACGCTGGTGAATCGTATCCTCGGCGAAGAGCGCATGCTCACCTTCGATATGCCGGGCACGACGCGTGACAGCATCCTGATACCTTTCGAGCGCGACGGGCACGCCTATACGCTGATCGATACCGCCGGCGTGCGGCGCCGCAGCCGCGTCCAGGAAGCGATCGAGAAATTCAGTGTCATCAAGACGCTGCAGGCGATCGAGCGCGCCCACGTCGTGCTGCTGGTGCTCGACGCGCGCCAGGGCATCGGTGAGCAGGATGCGCGCCTGCTCGGCCACGTCATCGAAAGCGGGCGCGCGCTGGTCATCGCCATCAACAAATGGGACGGGCTCGAACCCGGCGAGCGGGATTCGATCCGCACCGCGCTCGATCGCAAACTGTCCTTCGTCGATTATGCGCGGCTGCACTATATCTCGGCGCTGCACGGCTCCGGTGTCGGCGATCTGTTCGCTTCCATCGATGATGCCTATGAAGCGGGCCAGCGTTCGCTGTCGACGCCGATGCTGACGCGCATGCTGCAGGCCGCGGTGCAGCGCCATGCGCCGCCGCTGGTGCATGGCCGCCGCATCAAGCTGCGCTACGCGCACCAGGGCGGCAGCAATCCGCCGCTGATCATCATCCACGGCACGCAGACGCACGCTGTGCCCGACGGCTATCGCCGCTACCTGGAAGGCATATTTCGCGACGGGCTCGATCTCGCCGGCACGCCGGTGCGCATCGAGTTCCGTACCGGGGACAACCCCTATCAGGATCGTCCGCGCTCGCGGCGCCCATCGACAGCGGGACGTCGCGGCGCTCCGCGCAACCATGGGCGCACCGGCGGGCGCGCCGGTGCTGCCGCCGGCAAGCCGGTCCGCAAGCGCGCGCCACGCGGCCGCTGAGCCGGCGCTCATGTCCTGAACTCATACCCAGAGTTCAGGACATGAGTTCAGGGTATGAGTGCGAGATTGTGTTCCATCTCGCGCAGCAGCTTCTTCAGGCGGGATTTCAGCATCAGCGTGCCGATGAGCGGCGGCACGGAGAAAGCGGGTTCGAGTTTTGCCCGCAGCTGCAGCCGCGTTCCTCCTTCCCGCGCCGTCATCAGCCAGCGCTCGGTGACGAAGACGAAATCTCCCGTTTCCGGCAGAGAATCGCCGGTTACGACGCCTGCCGCCGCATCGATGCGATAGCGCGATACCTTCACCGCCTCGACGCAGAGGAACAGGATGCAGTCGTGGAACGTCATCGCCACCGGCGCGGGCTGAGCATCATCCGCTGCCAGCACCTCGACCGCGCGGATGATCGTCGACAGCCCGGCCCAGCGCTGCGGATCGGTGAATATCTGCATCACCTTTTCCGGCGGCACGGCGAGCTGTACCGTGAAACCCAGTTCGAAGCGGCTGCCGTCGCGCTTGACCTGGGCGTCGATGACGGCGGCGGGAGCCGGTGTGGCGGCGAGCGCGGCGCATAACAGCAGGAGGCAGCGCAGCGCGTTCACGGCAGGCGACGTCAGTCGCCGCCGACGGCGAGAAACAGGTGCGGATCGACGCGGGCGTCGTTGAGGCTCACCGTCCAGTGCAGGTGCGGGCCGGTGGCGCGGCCGGTCATGCCGACGGTGCCGAGCAGATCGCCGCGCGCTACCCGCTGGCCGCTGCGCACGCCGATTTCCTCCAGATGGCAGTACATGGTGATCAAGCCCTGGCCGTGATCGATGAATACCGTGCGGCCGTTGAAATAATAGTCGCCGGTATCGATCACAACGCCATCGGCTGCTGCGCGCACCGGCGCGCCCGCCGGCGCGGCGATGTCGAGGCCGCTGTGCGGCCGGCGTTCCTCGCCGTTGAGAATGCGGCGCAAGCCGAAGGCGCTGCTCTCGGGGCCTGCGGCAGGCAGGGAGAAGGGCAGGGCGGCCGTGCCTCCGTTCCCAGCGTTGTTTCCAGCGTCGTTTCCGATGTCACTCCCGATGTCACTCCCGATATCACTCCAGGTAGCGAAGGCTTTGCCGATGCGCGCGGTCTCTTCGGCGATGCGTTTGAGTTCATCCTGCGGCGGCGTCACCATGCGCTGATTGGCCAGCGTGAGGCGCTGCACGGCGTAATCCTTGCCGTGCACTTCGAATGCGATGCGGGCGCCGTCCGGTGTTTCCACCGCGTGCGTGCCGGGCTTGGCGTCGAGCGGAATGCCGACCACCGCCGTCCAGCCGTCGGCACCGCGCACCGTCATCACGCGGCGATCCTGATAGCGAACCACCGGCGGCGTATCGCCGGCGTGCCCGATCGGCAGCAGCACGACGCCGCCGGGGACGGGTGAGCTCTGCGGCAGGCCGGCGGCGGGAACGATGCCGCTCTGGCTGCACAGCAGCAGGAAAACGAGCGTGACGGCGGGCAGTTTCATCATGGCGCTTCTGTCTGTTCGCTGGGGGAAGGGAGGTCGTCGGCGGCGTGGCTTTCCACCACCGTGCACAGCAGCCGTCCGCGCGCCAGCCGTGCGGCGACGGTGTCGCCGGGCCGAGCCTGGCGCGCGTCATGCACCACGGCGCCGTCCGCGCCGTGCGTGACGATGGCGTAACCGCGCGCGACCGTCGCATGATCGATATCTGGATCGACCATGCGCTGTCCGATCCAGCAGTTTTCGAGCGGACGATGCCGGTCCTCTGCGACGTGCTGCTGGTGCTTCTCGTCGTTGCCCCAGGTGGTGTTGTTGTTGATGACCAGCAGCATCGGCGCACGGTTGTGGACCGCGCTCCAGACCGCACCGGCGTTCATGATGAAATCGCCGTCGCCCATC
>CAYLYS010000067.1:10620-13036 GCA_964388175.1 uncultured Chromatiales bacterium
CGGGCTGAGCGCGTCGAGCGCGCCGGCATGGCGCGCGAGTACGGTGCGCAGGCGTTCGAGGCGGACGTGCAGGCTGCGCTCGGCGCCGCGCGCCAGCGTGTCGCAGCGGATGCGCGCGGCGCGGATGCGATGCAGCGGCGAATGGCGCAGCAGGTGTCCATGGCGTTCGCGCAGCCGCATGCCGCAGCGCTCGATGCCGGCCTGCAGTGCGCGTCGCAGCCGCTGTTCGAGTTCGTCCACGCGCTGCGCCTGCTGGCGCAGCCGTTGCTGCGGATGGTGCTGGCGCAGGCCGCGCATCAGCCAGCGCAGCCGTTCGCCGTGCCGCGCCAGCGTGCCCTGCGCCAGCCCGGCGAGACGCGCTTCCAGGCGTGCGTAATGGCGCAGCCAGTCGGCGCCGTCGGGGCTGACGTGCTCGGCCGCGCCCGACGGCGTGGGCGCGCGCAGGTCGGCGGCGAAATCGGCGATGGTGAAATCGACCTCGTGCCCGATGCCGGTGACGATCGGGATCGGACAGTCGGCGATCGCGCGTGCCACCACTTCCTCGTTGAAGGCCCACAGATCTTCCAGCGAGCCGCCGCCGCGGCACAGGATCAGCACGTCGCACTCGGCGCGCGCGGCGGCGAGGCCGATCATGCGCGCGATGGCCGCCGCCGCGGCCTTGCCCTGCACCGGTACCGGATAGACCAGTACCGGTATGGCGGCGAAACGCCGGCGCAGCACGGTGAGCACGTCGCGCACCGCTGCGCCGGTGGGTGAGGTGATGACACCGATGCGGCGCGGCAGCTCGGGGATATCCTGCTTGCGCTCCTCGTCGAACAGCCCTTCGGCCGCCAGGCGCGCCTTGAGCTGCTCGTAGGCGCGGCGCAGGGCGCCATCGCCTGCTTCCTCCATGTGTTCGACGATGAGTTGGTAGTCGCCGCGCGGCTGGTAGAGACTGAGTCGGCCGCGCAGCAGCACCTGGGTGCCGTCGGCGGGGCGGAAGCGCAGCAACTGCCGGCGGTTGCGGAACATGGCGCAGCGCAATTGCGCGCCCGCGTCCTTGAGGGAGAAATAAATGTGACCGGAGGAAGGCGTGGCGAGGTTGGACAGTTCGCCTTCGACCCAGACCGAAGGAAACTCGCTTTCCAGCAGGGCGCAGGCGGCACGGTTGAGGTGCGTGACGCTGTAGACCTCGCGCACAGGGGCGGCGGCGTTTTCCGGGCGAGTCTCTTCGTCGGCGCTCATCGTGGGCCCGCGGGGAAAAGTCGCCATTATTCCATGCGAACCGTCAGTTTACCAGCGGGGGGCGGACCCCTATAATAGTCCACTTTACCTGCAGGCCAGACCCCCATGAGAATCGCCCAGGACGCTCTTACCTTCGACGATGTACTGCTCGTCCCCGATCACTCGGTGGTCCTGCCGCGCGAGGTCGGGCTGAAAAGCCGGCTGACGCGGGGGATCGCGCTCAACGTGCCCATCGTCTCCGCCGCCATGGACACCGTCACCGAAGCGCGGCTTGCCATCGCACTCGCCCAGGAAGGCGGCATCGGCATCATCCACAAGAACATGTCCGCCGAGCAGCAGGCGCTCGAAGTCAGCAAGGTCAAGAAATTCGAAAGCGGCGTGATCAAGGATCCGATCACGGTCAGTCCGCAGACCAGCATCCGCGAGGTGCTGGAGATCACCCGTGACAACGAGATCTCGGGTGTGCCGGTGGTGGACGGCGATACCCTGGTCGGCATCGTCACCAGCCGCGATCTGCGCTTCGAGACCCGTCTCGATCAGCCGGTCTCCACCATCATGACGGCCAAGGATCGCCTGGTGACGGTGAAGGAAGGCGCGGAGCGCGACGAGATCATCGGTCTGCTGCACAAGCATCGCATCGAGAAGGTGCTGGTGGTCAACGATCTCTTTCTCCTGCGCGGTCTGATCACCGTCAAGGATATCCAGAAATCCACCGACTTCCCGCGTGCGTGCAAGGACAGCTACGGCCGTCTGCGCGTCGGCGCCGCGGTCGGCACCGCCGACGACGGACGCGTCGAGGCGCTGATCGCCGCGGGCGTGGACGTGATCGTGGTCGATACCGCGCACGGCCATTCGCAGCGCGTGCTCGACAAGGTGCGCCGCATCAAGCAGAGCTATCCCGACATCCAGGTGATCGGCGGCAATATCGCCACCAGCGAGGCGGCGCGCGCGCTGGTCGAGGCCGGCGCGGACGCGGTCAAGGTCGGCATCGGGCCGGGCTCGATCTGCACCACGCGCATCGTCACCGGCGTCGGCGTGCCGCAGGTGACGGCCATCGCCAACGTCGCCAAGGCGCTGCGCGGCACCGACGTGCCGCTGATCGCCGATGGCGGCATCCGCTACTCCGGCGACATCGCCAAGGCCATCGCCGCCGGCGCGCACGCGGTGATGATCGGCAGCATGTTCGCCGGCA
>CAYLYS010000068.1:0-4087 GCA_964388175.1 uncultured Chromatiales bacterium
GGGGTGCGCGCATCCGGCGCCGCCGTGCAGCGCATGATCGAGGACCAGATCGCGCACGGCATCCCCGCGCAGCGCATCGTGCTCGCCGGTTTTTCCCAGGGCGGCGCCATCGCCCTGCACGCCGGGCTGAGATACCCGGGCCGCCTCGCCGGCATCCTCGCACTGTCGACCTATCTCCCGCTGGCCGATACGGTTGCCGCGGAAGGACGGACCGCCAGCCGGGAAACGCCCATTCTCATGGTGCACGGCAGCGAGGACAGCATCATTCCCGCCGCACTGGCCCGCCGCTCCGCCGAGCGCCTGAACGAACTCGGCTGGCCGGTGCGCTGGCAGCTCTACCCGATGGCGCACAGCGTGTGCGCGGAAGAAATGGAACTCATTGCCGGCTGGCTCGAAACCACACTTTCCGCCTGAATTCTTAACCAAAAAAAACAATTACTTGGAATCGTCATCGGAAGGCCCTCCCCGGTCCCCTTCAGACCCTCGCGCCGCAGCCGTTACTAATTAAGTAGTAGAGGCGGGGACAACAGCGGTCAATAACAATACGAGGAACCTCGGATGGCTGCCCTTCAGCCTGCCGTCGATCAGACCTGTTTCAGGCAGTTCGCACCACTGGACCAGCTTTCCCCGGCAGCCACCGAGGAATTGCTGACGTATGCCAGAATCGAGCGCATGCCGCCGGGCAGGCGTTTGTTCAACCGCGGCGACGCCGACGGCGAGACGGTATTCCTCCTGTCGGGGCAGCTGACCCTGCTCGCGGACGGTGCGGCGGAAACGCTCAAGGCCGACACGCTCACCGCGCGGCACGCCATCGCGGACCACCAGCCACGTCGTCACACCGTCGTCGCCCACACCAGCGCCAGCGTGCTATGCGTGAATTCGGCCGTACTCGACAAGCTGATCGGGCAACAGCACGCTGCCGCGACGCCGGCGCCTGTGCAACCCACCGCCGCGGTGGCACCGATGCGGATCCATCAGCTCACGCCCGTGCCCAGGGAAACGGCACCGCCCTCGCCGCTCGTCACCGGCCTGCCGCGCGTTCATCTGCTGACGCTGAAGGCGCGCATGGAGCGCATCGAGATCGGACGCGGCACAACGCTCGTCCGCCAGGGAACGCCCTGCCATTACTTTCACCTGATCGAATCGGGGCGCCTGCGCGCCAGCGGTCGGCGTCCCCACAGCGACAGCACTGACATCCTGCCGGGCGACAGTCTCGGCGAGGATCTCCTGATTGCCAACGAGCCGCATGACACTACCATCACCGCAGCGCAGGACAGTGTCGTGCTGCGTCTGCCGCGCGAGGAATTCCTCACGCTGGTCGCCCGCCACTATATCCGCTGGGTCTCCCATGACGACCTGCCGAAACTGCTGCAGCGCGGCGACACCGTGCTGCTCGACATTCGCGCGGCGACCGCATTCCAGCGCCGCCGCCTGCCGGGCAGCATCAACTTTCCCCTGCCGCTGCTCGGCAACGCCGCCTTCGCGCTCGATCCACGCAAACGCTATGTCCTGTGCAGCGACAGCGTACGCCGCAATGCCGCCGCCGCTTTTCTCCTCGCCGGCCACGGCGTGAAAACGCGCATCCTCATCGGAAGTGTCAAGACTGCTCTGCACCTGGCGTAAGCATGGTTCAGGATTACTACATCGGTCGGCAACCTATATTCAACACGCGGCAGGAAGTCGTCGGCTACGAACTCCTCTATCGCCAGCGCGACGGCTACTGGGCCAACATCGTCGACGGCGATCAGGCGACCTCGCACGTGATCATGCACAGCTTCTGGGAGCTGGGCATGGGCAAGGTCGTCGGCGATCACAAGGCTTTCATCAACGTGACCCGAAGCTTCCTGCTCAACAAGGATCTGCTGCCGCCGCCCAGCCCGCAGCTCGTGCTCGAGATCCTCGAGGACATCATCATCGATGATTCCATCACCGCCGCCGTGCGCGAACTCAAGAACAGGGGATACGTCATCGCCCTCGACGATTTCGTCTATCACGAGGATCTGCGGCCGCTGATCGAGATGGCGGACATCATCAAGCTCGACGTGCAGGAGCTCGGCTGCGAACGGATCGAAGAACAGCTGCATCTGCTCAAGCACTATCCGCTCAAGCTGCTGGCCGAGAAAGTGGAAACGCCGGAGATGTTCGAGCACTGCTCCCGGCTCGGCTTCGACTACTATCAGGGCTATTTCCTGTGCCGGCCGCGCATCCTGCACGGCAAGCGACTGCCCGCCAACCGGCTGAACGCCATGCGCATGATGGCCAAGCTGCAGTCGCAGGAGCTCGACATACAGGGCCTGGAACAGCTCATTTCCCACGATCCCGCGCTCAGCTACCGCATGCTGCGCTATATCAACTCCGCCGCCTTCTCCCTGAGCAAAAGTATCCAGTCGATTCGGCACGCGATCATCTACCTCGGTGAAAAGGAGATCCGGCGCTGGGCGACACTGATCGCGCTCGCCGGCATAGACGACAAACCCGATGCGCTGGTGACGACCTCGCTGATCCGCGCCCGCATGTGCGACCTGCTCACCGCGCTGGAAGATCCCTCGCGGCGAGATTCCGCATTCGTCGTCGGGTTGTTCTCCACGCTGGACGCCATGATGGATCAACCACTCGATGTGGCACTTGAAACCCTGCCACTTTCTCCGGATATTATCGACGCGCTGCTGCGCCGCGAAGGCCCCTACGCCCGCGTCCTTGAAATCACGCTCGCCTACGAGCGCGGCGACTGGGATACGCTGGAACATCTCGCCGGCGCCGACAACAGCTCGATCTCCGCCGTTTATCTGGAAGCGCTGGGCTGGGCCGAGGAAACATCGCGCCACGTGCACAGCAGCGTGGCCTGATCGGCCGTCGACAGCGCGTCGGCTCACACCACCTCCGCTTACCCGCCTTTGCGCCCGAATGGTGTAATATGAGCCGCTGCGCCAGCCACGGCGCATCCCCGGGGGAGAGATCAAGAATATGGCGCCGGAGCTCCAGGGCGAGGCTTTCGATGCCGGCATGCTGCTCGAATCCTTGCAGGCGATACTGCCGCCTGCGGCCGTACTACATGAAGCCGAGGCGCTCGCGCCCTATGAATGCGACGGTCTGTCGGCCTACCGCCGCAGACCGCTGTTCGTTTGCCTGCCCGAGACAGTGGAACAGGTACGACAGGTTCTGCGCCTGTGTCATGAGCGTCATGTCCCGGTAGTCGCGCGCGGCGCGGGCACCGGCCTGTCGGGCGGCGCGCTGCCGCATGAAGGCGGCGTGCTGCTCGGCTTGGCGCGCTTCAAGCGCATCCTGGAAATCGATGCGGCCAATCGCATCGCTCGCGTCGAACCCGGCGTGCGCAATCTCGCCGTTTCCGAAGCGGTCGCCGCGCATGGCCTGTACTACGCACCCGACCCTTCGTCGCAGATCGCCTGTTCCATCGGCGGCAATGTGGCCGAAAACGCCGGCGGCGTGCATTGCCTGAAATACGGCCTCACCGTACAGAACGTACTCGCCATGAAAGTCGTCACCATGGATGGCGAGCTGCTCGACATCGGCAGTCCGGCACTCGATGCGCCCGGTTACGATCTGGCGGCACTGATGACCGGCTCGGAAGGATTGCTCGGCGTCATCGTCGAGGTAACGCTGAAACTGCTGCCTTTGCCCGCGGCAAGCAGGGTATTGCTCGCCGCCTTCGATTCGGTCGCGGCCGCCGCGGCCGCGGTCGGCGACATCATTGCCGCCGGCATCGTGCCCGCCGGACTCGAAATGATGGACAACCTGGCGCTGCGGGCAGCGGAAGACTATGCCGCCGCCGGTTATCCCCGCGACGCGGCCGCCGTCCTGCTCTGCGAGGTCGACGGCACCGCCGCCGAAACGGAAGAACGCGCGCTCCAGGTGCATCGTCTGCTCACGGCCGCCGGCGCCACGCGCATCGACGTCGCCGTGGCCGCAGCGGACCGCCGCCGCCTGTGGGCCGGCCGCAAGGCGGCCTTTCCCGCCATGGGCCGCATCTCACCGGACTACTACTGCATGGACGGCACCATACCGCGGCGGCAATTGCCCCAGGTGCTCGACCAGATCGGCCGCTGGTCGCAGGAATACGGGCTCGCCG
>CAYLYS010000068.1:4097-12934 GCA_964388175.1 uncultured Chromatiales bacterium
GTGGCCAACGTCTTCCATGCCGGCGACGGCAATCTGCATCCGCTGATCCTGTACGACGCCAACAAGCCGGGCGAGTTGGAAAAAGTCGAGGAACTGGGCGGCCTCATTCTCGAGCTGTGCGTCGCCGTCGGCGGCACCATTACCGGCGAGCACGGCGTCGGCGTGGAAAAGCTCGACCAGATGTGCGTGCAGTTCACCGCCGACGAGCTGTCGCAGTTTCGCCTCATCAAGGACGCCTTCGACGGCCGCGGGCTGCTCAACCCGGGCAAAGCGATTCCCAGCCTGCATCGCTGCGCCGAACTCGGGCGCATGCACGTACACCGCGGACAGCTTCCCTTCCCCGACATCGAGCGCTTCTGAAATGGACGGCGATCACAAAGAAGATCTCATAGAAGATCACAGCGAAGCCCTGCAGGCGGCGGTGATCACCGCGCGCGAACAACGCATGCCGCTGTGCATCCGCGGCGGCGACAGCAAGGCGTTTTACGGTCGCCAGCCGCAAGGCCATCCGCTGCGCACCGGCGCGCACCGCGGCATCATCGACTATGCGCCGGTCGAACTCACGCTGAGCGTACGCTGCGGCACGCCGCTTTCCGTCGTCGAGGAAACACTCGCCGCGCACGGGCAGATGCTGCCGTTCGAACCGCCGCACTTCTCGCCCGCGGCGACGATCGGCGGTACAGTCGCCTGCGCCTGCGCCGGACCGCGTCGCGCCTATGCCGGCGCGGTGCGCGACTTCATGCTCGGCGTGCGCTGCATCAGCGGCGAAGGAAAAACACTGCGCTTCGGCGGCGCGGTGATGAAAAACGTCGCCGGCTTCGACGCCTTCCGCCTGATGGCCGGAGCGATGGGGACGCTCGCCGTGCTCCTCGACGTCACTTTCAAGGTGCTGCCGCGGCCGGAGCACACGCTCACGCTCAGCTTCGAATACGATGCGGCGCACGCCATCGACACCATGACCCGCTGGGCCGCATGCTCACTGCCCATCAGCGCGACCGCCTTCGACGGCAAACGCCTCTACGTACGGCTCGAAGGTGGTGAAGGATCGGTACACGCTGCGGCCGCCGAGTTGGGCGGCGAGATCGAGACGCAGGGCGCCGAATTCTGGCATGCCGTGCGCGAACACCGTCATCCCTATTTCCAGCAGAGCGGCGCGCTGTGGCGTATATCCCTGCCGCCCGCGACCCCGCCGCTGCCCATCGTCGGCGAATGGTTCATCGAATGGGGCGGCGCGCAGCGCTGGCTCAGAACCGCACTGGCACCCAAGTTCATCCGCGAGATGAGTGCGCGCTGCGGCGGACACGCCACGCTCTTCCGCGGCGGCGACCGTGAAGGCAGCGTATTCCACCCGCTCGCACCGGGAATGCTCGCTGCCCATCGACGCCTCAAACAGGCCTTCGATCCGCACGGCATTCTCAATCCGCAACGCATGTACAGAGATTTCTGACACCCATGCAAACTCGCCTCAGCGAAACGCTGCGCGCAAGCACAGCCGGCGCGGAAGCCGACCGCATACTGCGCAGTTGCGTGCACTGCGGCTTCTGCAACGCCAGCTGTCCGACCTACCAGATCCGTGGCGATGAGCTCGACGGGCCACGCGGACGCATCTATCTGATCAAGCAGATGCTCGAAGGCGCCGAAACCGGCGCCACCACGCGCCTGCATCTCGACCGCTGCCTCACCTGCCGCTCCTGCGAAACGACCTGTCCGTCGGGTGTGGAATACAGCCATTTGCTCGAAATCGGGCGTGAACACATCGAGCAGCACGGTGAACGACGCCCGATGCGCGAACGCCTGCTGCGGCGGCTGCTGCGCTTGCTGCTGCCGCATCGCCGCCGCGTACGCTGGGCTTTGCGCGCGGCGCCCTATTTCAAACGCCTGCTGCCCGATGCGCTGACCGCCGCCATCCCTCAGCGGCAACCGCGCGCGCCCGGCAGCCGCGCCTGGCCGGCGGCACGGCACGAACGGCGCATGCTGGTGCTGGAGGGCTGCGTACAATCGGTGAGTCATCCCCACATCAACGCCACGGCGGCGCGCCTGCTCGACCGCAACGGGATTTCACTGCTGCGCGTCCGCGGCAGCACCTGCTGCGGCGCCGTCAGCCATCATCTCTCGGCGCCGGATGAAGCACGCGCGCAGATGATGCGCAACATCGACAGCTGGTGGCCGCACATCGAACAGGGCGCCGAGGCCATCGTCTCCACCTCCAGCGCCTGCAGTTCCATGCTCAAGGATTACGGGCGCGTGCTCGGCGCGGATCCCGTCTATGGCCACAAGGCGCGCCGCGTCTCCGCGCTCGCCGCCGATATCGCCGAGATCTTCGCCGCGCTGCCACCATCCGCAACCGCCGCGGGCAAAGCGGCGCGAATCGCATTCCATGCGCCCTGCTCGCTGCAACACGGTCTGCGCCGGCAGGGAGACGTCGAAACCGCACTGCGCAATCATGGTTTCGAGCTGACAGCAGTGCGGGATGCGCATCTCTGCTGCGGCGCGGCCGGCACTTACGCCATGCTGCAACCCGATCTGTCGCAGCAATTGCGCGCGAACAAGATCGCTGCTCTCACAGCCGGCTCGCCGAGCGCGATCGCAACCGCCAATATCGGGTGCCTGATACACTTGGAACAAAAGGCGCAGGTGCCGGTGCGGCATTGGCTGGAGCTGATAGAAAATGCGCAGGCCGGTGCCGCGCCCTGAAATCGCCGCGGCGCACCGCTCCCGTTTCACCCACTGACAATCACTTCACAGAGGCAAACAGAGGAATCATGAAACCGACATCTTTTCATCCTCCGCAAAGAACGCTGATGGGGCCGGGTCCCTCCGACGTCAGCCCCAGAGTGCTCGCGGCAATGGCGCGCCCGACCCTGGGCCATCTCGACCCCGCCTTCGTCGCCATGATGGAAGAGGTCAAGGCAATGCTGCAGTATGCCTTGCAGACCGGCAACAACTTGACCTTCCCGGTCTCGGCACCGGGTTCGGCAGGCATGGAAACCTGCTTCGTCAACCTGGTCGAACCCGGCGACAAAGTCATCGTGTGCCAGAATGGCGTCTTCGGCGGACGCATGAAGGAAAACGTGCTGCGCTGCGGCGGCGTGCCAGTCATGGTGGAAGATGCCTGGGGGCGCGCCGTCGACCCGCAGAAGCTCGAGGACGCCCTGCGCGCGCACCCCGATGCGCGCATCGTCGCCTTCGTGCATGCGGAAACATCGACCGGCGCATGCTCCGACGCGCGCCTACTGACGGAGATTGCCCATCGCCACGACTGCCTCACCATCGTGGATGCCGTCACCTCGCTCGGCGGCATTCCCCTGCTGCTCGACGAATGGCAGCTCGACGCCGTTTATTCCGGCACCCAGAAATGTCTGTCCTGCGTACCAGGGCTCTCCCCGGTCAGCTTCAGCGAGCGCGCCAAAGAAACCATCGGCAAACGCAAGCATCCCGTTCAGAGCTGGTTCCTCGATCTCAGCTTGGTCATGTCCTACTGGAGCGGCGGCGGCAAACGCAGCTACCATCATACCGCGCCGGTCAACACGCTTTACGCCTTGCATGAAGCGCTCGTCATCCTGCAGGAAGAAGGACTGGAGCAGGCGTGGCGGCGTCACGCCCGGCATCACCGCGCGCTGCGCGCCGGCATCGAAGCACTGGGGCTGGAGTTCGTGGTGCCCGAAGCCGAGCGCCTGCCGCAGCTCAACGCCATCCGCATCCCCGACGGGGTCGACGATGCGGCCGTGCGCACGCAGCTGCTCAAGGAATACCAACTGGAAATCGGCGCCGGTCTCGGCGCCATGGCGGGCAAGGTCTGGCGCATCGGCCTGATGGGGCATGCCTGCAATGAACGCAACGTGCTGCTCTGTCTCGGCGCGCTGGAAGACGTGCTCAGCAGCCGCAAGGCGCCCATCGAACACGGTCGGGCACTGGCAGCCGCCCGCGAACAGTTCGTTCGCCAGATCAGCTGAGTGGATTCACCCCGTGAATCCGCCCGGCAAAACCGCAGTATGAGAGTCTCGTCGGGCCACAGACAGTAAGTATCATCCCTCCGGCGGTTGTACCGCCGGAGGGATGATGGGGGGGGATTGATTCCGTTCGGCGCGAAATCCTTTTCAACAAACCCAACAGTCTCACTGTAATGAGACCCCTCGCGGCGCTGGAAGTTCAAACTATCTCGTCTCTCCCCGCGCGCCGTCGCCCCGCCGCCCACTTCCGAACATGAGCCTAAAAAGGGATCCGACGTCCTTGCCGATGCCGAATGCCGCGGGCACCGAAAACAGCGTGATCAGCGTCGAGCACATCAGCCCCCAGGACAGCGCCATCGCCATCGGTGCGACGAACGGATCGTAGCCACCCCAGCCGTAAGCCGTAGGCAGCAGTCCGACCACCGTAGTCACCGCCGTCAGCAGCACCGCGCGCAAGCGACGCTGCCCGGCTTCCACTATCGCTTCGCGCCAGGGCCGGCCCTGGGCGATCAGACGCTGGATGAAGATCGCCATGACCAGCGAAGCATTGACGACCACACCGGACAGCGCCACGAACCCCATCAGCGCCATGAATGACAGCGGCTGACCGTGCAGGAAAAAACCCAGAACGACGCCGATTATGCCGAACGGGATCGCCAGCATGACCAGCAGCGGATACACCATGCTGTTGAACTGGATGGCCAGAATGACAAAGATGCCGAGCAGCGCAAAAGCGAAGCTGAAGACGAGCGCATTCACCGACTCCTCCGCTCTTTCCTCTTCTCCTCCGAGCTGGTAGCGCAGCACTCCGGCATCGTCGCCCAGCCACTGCGCCTCCCGTTCCTTCACCAGCCTGTTCAGTTCCTGCGAAGTCATGTGGCTGCGATCGACCTCGGCGGAAACCGTCACGATACGCTCGCCATTCTTGCGTCGGATGGCCGTGGTTCCCGGCGTTTCTTCCAGATGAACGATGCGGCCGAGCGGCACCAGTCCGCCGCGAGCGCCGGGGATCTCCAGCTTCAACAGCGCCTGCATGTCGCGCTGCGCATCCTCGGGATAACGGATGGTGACATCCACTTCGTCCTTCCCGCGCATCAGCGTGGAAACCGGAAAACCGTCGAACGCGGCGCGGACATGATTGGCCACCGTGGCAAGATCCACTCCCGCATAGGCGGCGCGGGCACGATCGAGCACGATGCGCAACTCGGGATCGCCGGCTTCGAGATCGCTTTCCACGGCATAAACGCCGTCGATGCCGCTCAGCATGTCGATCAGACGCTCCGCCGCGCGCTGCTGTGCGCTTTCATCGCGGCTGCTGAGCTCGACCTGCAGTGAACGCCCCAGCGGTGGCCCCACCGCTTCCGTGGAAAAACTGATTTCCATGTCTGGAAACAGCGCAGGCACGGTCGACTGGATATCATCCATCACCTCGTGCACGGCAATGGTCCGGTCGGTAAACGGGATGAGCACGACGCGCACGAAGCCAAAACGGTCACCCACCTGTTTTACCGCCTCACGCTGATCAGCGCTGTTTTCGCCCGCGATCAGGGTCGTGGTTTCGAGGATGGCCGGATCGATGCGCGCGCGCACGGCCTGCTCGAGTTCGAGCAAGGCGTCGCGCGTCTGCTCCAGCGTGGTGCCGGACGGCATGCTGACGCGCAGATAGAACTGCGACTCCGCGCCCGAAGGAAAAAGCTGGAAGCGCATCTGTCCGGCAACGAAGATACTGCCCAGCAGAGCGAGCATCGTCAGGGCGACCGTCAGGTAGCGCCAGCGCACGGCGTAACGCAGCAGCACCGCATACAAACCGGCGATGCGCGTGAACAATGAGCGCGAACGAGGCTTGTGCCGCGCGCCGGCAATGAGACGAATATGATTCGGCAGCGCCAGCAGCGCCTCCAGCCATGAAAACAGCAGCAGCGTGATGACGACGAGCGGCATGGCGGCGACGAATTTGCCGATGATGCCCTCCATGAACAGCAAGGGCACGAAGGCGATGATGCTGGTCAGCACCGTGGTCGTGATCGGCCCCACCAGCTCCGCCGTACCGACGACCGCGGCGCGCGCCGGCGACATGCCGCCTTCCAGATACCAGCCGACGTTCTCGCCGATGATGATACCGTTATCGACGATCAGGCCGATCACCAGAATGAAGGCGAACATGGTCAGCAGATTCAACGTGATCCCGCTGGCATACAGCACCGCCAGGCCGGCGAAGAAAATGATCGGCAACCCCCAGGCGGTGCTCACGGCGATCGCCGGGCGCAGACCGACCAGCAGAATGCCCAGCAGCAGGGCCAGACCGATCACGCCATTGCTGGTCAGCACGCCCAGGCGCAGGCGCGTGACCGTGGAGAAATCGCCGTAGATCTCGATGCCGATACCTTCGCCATAGACGCCGGGAACGGTGGCGAGATAATCGCGGACGCGGTCGACGAGCGCGAGCAGATCGTCCCCTCCCTGTTTGAGCACGATCATATTGACCGCGTTCTGCCCCTGCGCGGCGACGTAGCGGCGCGGTCGTTCCAGCGTTTCGGTGACGGTAGCGACATCGCCGAGGCGCAGGACATCGCCGCGCTCGGTGGCGCGGATGACCAGCGCAGCGGCATCTGCCGCCGAGACGAATTCACCGACGATGCGAATGATGCGCTGGCCCTCTTCGCCCTGCAGCCGGCCGCCGGGAGCCGTCACGTTCCAGCCCCGCACCAGTTGCGCGACATCCTGGATCGACACCCGGTGTCGTCGCATACGTTCGGGATCGAGCACGATGCGGATCTCTTCTTTCTGCTCGCCCTGCACGAGCACGTTCGCCACCCCGGCAATGGCGCGCACGTCATCCTCTATGCGATCGCTGATCCGTTTCAGTGTCAGCGGATCGAAAGCGCCGAAGACGGAAAAGGACAGCACCGGCATCTGTTCCGACTTGACCTCGATGATGAGCGGATCCGCCGGCAGGTCGGCGGGAAGATCCGCGCGCTCGATCGCCTGCTGCACCTCGGAGGCGAGGCGCGCACGATCGCCGTAGCCGGGATCGATCTCGATCAGCATCTGCATGGAACCGGGATAGGCGGTCGATCGTATGCTGCGGATGCCATCCATGCCTTTGGTTTCCTTCTCGATCGGGATGAGAAGGCGCGATTCGACTTCACGCGGCGAGGCGCCGAGATAATTGGCCGTGATCATCAGCACGTCGAAATTGATGGCGGGAAACGCTTCGCGCTGAATGGCGTAAGCGGCATACAAGCCGGCGACGAGCAGCATCACCGAGCTCAGATTGACCAGCAGGCTCCTCTCCGCCAGATAGGCGATCACGCGCGTCATGGTATCGTTCCATCGACGGTATCGATGCCCAATACCGACAGCAGTATGCCGCGCGCCCATGCATGCTGGTATTCGGCGAGCAGCAGAGCGAGGCGCTGCAACTCCGCATCGCGCTCGGCCGCCGCCAGCTCGCCTTCGAACTGGATCAATGTTGCGCTGTCCGAGCGTCCGTCGCGATAGCGCTCGAATTCGGCCTCGAATTTCCGGCGCTCCGCCACGCTGCGCTGCACGGACAGGCGCAAGGTTTCCTCGCCGCTGATCAGCGTGACATCGAGCGCGGACAATTCATCGCGCAATTGCTCCGACACTTGCTGACGGCGAGCGATGAGACGCTCCCGCTCCAACTCGGCAGCGAGCAGTCCGGCATGCGCACCGCGGCGGCCCAGCGTATCGCGCAGTTCCACGGACAGACTGAAAAACCGATCGCGCGGATCGATGGCAAAAGCATCGAGCGGTTCCCGATCGAGCGCAAAGGCACCGGCCTCGACGATCAGATCGAACTGCGGGCGGGTGCTTTCCCGCGCCATGCGAATCCGCGCCTCGGCGATGTCCAGCTCGCGCTCGAGCAATTTCAGTTCGGGCCGAGATGCAAGCGCCTGCCGCATCGCCTCCTCCAGCCGCGGTGTCTTGATCTCTCCGTGCGGGACGACGGGCTGCAGCGCGGCATCGGCATCGCGCAGCATGAGCCGGTTCAGTTCCACACGATCGGCGCGTGCCTGTGCCCGTGCGCGCTGCAGATCGAGCGCACGCGCCGCGAGCAATGCTTCGCTCTGCATACGATCAGCCGCCTCGATCAGGCCGAACTCCTCGCGGAAGCGCTGATGTTCCACCAGACGATGGGCGCGTTCCAGGCTGTCGACGGCAAGATGAATGCCGACTTCGTCGGCGAGCAGACGAAAATAGGATGCCAGCGTCTGCAGAGCGAGCGCCTGCGTCAGCGTCTGGTGCTGCAGGTGCGCGGCATCGACGCCCGTCGCGGCGACTGTCAGCGTTTCGTGATAATCGACACGGCCGGCGCCGCGAAACAAGGGATGGCGGTAATTGACGGCAACGCCGCCGCGATAGGCCGGATTGAGCAGCGCCAGCTGGGCGGCGAACGGCGAATCGAACTGCTGGCGGGTGCGCGAATAATCAACCGTGACGCCCAGCGCGCCGCCGCCGCTCAGCGACTGATTCAGGCTGCCGGTGAAGGCGGCGCTGCGGGACTCGGCGGGCTGGAAACCACTCAGCACAGGCGAGCGATCATCGGCCACACCCAGCCTCAGGCCCAGCACGGGATCGAGAGCAGACTCGGCGCGCGCCAATTCCGCATCGGCGATCGCGGCGTCGTAGCCAGCCACGCGCAGCGCGGGATGACGCTCGAACACGGTATGCAGTACGGCTGCCAGCGAATGCTCTGCCTGCTCATCCCCAGCGACCACGGGAACCCCGGCCAGCGTCAGCCAGACCACCGTCAGCGCCGCCACGGCCACGCCTATACGCACGGCTTCGTGCGGCATGTTGCGGACAGCTCGATGTGAAAACGAATTCTCATTGAATAGATAGCTGAGCAAATTTATCAACGAC
>CAYLYS010000069.1:0-12929 GCA_964388175.1 uncultured Chromatiales bacterium
TGGTGATCGCCAGCGCCGGGCACACCGCCTCGCACAGCTTGCAGGCGATGCAGCGTTCCTCGCCGTTCGCATAGCGGCGCAGCGCGTGCAGGCCGCGGAAGCGATGGGACTGCGGCGTCTTTTCCTCCGGATACTGCACGGTGATCTTGCGTGCAAAGAAATAGCGTCCGGTCAGGTGCAGGCCCTTGAACAGCTCCCACAGCATGAAACTCTTGAAGTAGTATCCGATATTTTTCATCGGGACCGTCTCTCTTCAGTCGAACCAGGGCTTGAGCTGGGTCATCACACCAGCACCGACGACCAGGATCCAGACGATGGTCACCGGAATGAACACCTTCCAGCCGAGGCGCATGATCTGGTCATAGCGGTAACGCGGAAAAGTCGCGCGGAACCACAGGAACAGGAACAGGAAGAACGCCGCCTTCAGCAGCAGCCAGGCGATGCCGGGCACCCAGGCGAACAGCTCATCCAGCACCGGAATGCCCTGGAAGGGCGACAGCCAGCCGCCGAGGAAGAACAGCGCCGTCAGCACCGCGATCAGGATCATATTGGCGTATTCGGCGAGGAAGAACAGCGCGAAGGTCATGCCGGAATACTCGACATGGAACCCGGCCACGATCTCGGACTCGCCTTCGGCGACGTCGAAAGGCGCGCGGTTGGTCTCGGCGACGCCGGAGATGAAATAGACGAAGAACAGCGGCAGCAGCGGTATCCAGAACCAGTGCAGCGCACTGCCCTGCTGCGCACGCACGATGTCGCCGAGGTTGAGGCTGCCCGCGGCCATCAGCACACCGACCAGCGCGAAGCCCATGGCGATCTCATAGGCCACCACCTGCGCCACCGAACGCATCGCGCCCAGAAAAGCGTACTTCGAGTTCGACGCCCAGCCGGCGATGATGATGCCATACACGCCCATCGAGGTCATGGCGAAGATGTAGAGCAGACCGGCATTGATGTCGGCCAGCACCAGACCGTCGTCGAAAGGAATCACCGCCCAGGCAGCCAGCGCCGGGGCCAGCGCCAGCACCGGCGCGAACAGGAACAGGAAACGGTTCGAACGCGCGGGGATGATGATTTCCTTCAGCGCCAGCTTGAGGCCGTCGGCGATCGGTTGCAGCAGGCCGCGTGGCCCGACGCGGTTGGGACCGATGCGCACCTGGATGTAGCCGATCACCTTGCGCTCGGCGAGCGTGAGGTAGGCCACCGACAGCATGATCGGCACCACGATGGCAACGATCTTGATGCTGATCCACAGCAGCGTCTGCAGCCACTCCGGCACCATTGCCCACAATGTCATGAAGGTTTCGCTCATGGCCGCATCAACCGCCCGCCGCCGTCACTTTGCCCATCGCCGTCACCTCGATGGTGTCGAACAGGCGTCCGAGCACGTGCGTTTCCGGCAGCGCGGCCGGCACCAGCACGCAATCCGCCGGCACCGCCTCGTCCACTACCAGCGGCAGTTCGGCCGTGTGCGCGCCCTGCTTCACCCGCACCCGCGCGCCGCTGCGCAGACCGAGGCGCAGCGCCAGTTCCGGACCGATATGGGCCTGCGCCGCCTGGCGCGCATCCGGGGTCTGTTGCAAAGCGGCGGCACGCCGCACGACGACATCGGCAGCGTAGATCGGCACATGGCCGACGCGCCGCAGCACGCCCTCGCGCCGGCCGCCCTCGAGCGACGGCGGACAGCTCCACTCGGCTTCGCTGGAAGGCGTCACCTCGCCGACCTCATGGCGGATCTCCTCGCGGATATCCTCCACCGACATGTATTCGAAACCGGCCAGATCGAACAGATTGGCGAGCACGCGCAGCACCTTCCAGCCCGGACGCGCCTCGCCCATCGGCTTGACCGCGCCGTTGAAGCTCTGCCAGCGACCTTCGAGGCTGACATAGCTGCCGGCGGTTTCGGTATAGGCGGCGATCGGCAGCAGCACGTCGGCGTACTCGCGCATGGCCGCGCTGCTGAACGGGCTCAGCGCGACGACGAATTCAGCATCCTTCAGCGCCGCCAGCGCCAGCGCCGGA
Source organism: uncultured Chromatiales bacterium (assembly GCA_964388175.1). Classification (GTDB taxonomy): domain Bacteria; phylum Pseudomonadota; class Gammaproteobacteria; order SZUA-140; family SZUA-140; genus JAITWN01. The sequence continues at coordinate 2,023 of CAYLYS010000069.1, forward strand.
TCGGCGCAGTCGTACTCCGGCTCGACGTTGAACAGCAGATAGGCCTTGAGGCGGCGTTCGAGCATGGCGAGCGCATCCAGACCGCGCCGCTGCGCGTCTTCGCCGCCCGGCGTGCGGTGCGGCAGCGCGCCGGTAAGCCAGGCGCCGGCGGCATTGGCACCCGGCACCAGATAACCGGTTTCGATGCCGAGCGTCCGCGCGATGACGCCGGCGAGCGCGCGCAGCGTGGCGTAATCGGGATGCATGGCGGCGATGTCGCCGAGCAGCAGCGCCGGCTGGCGGGCGCCCGCCAGCCGCGCGGCGATACGGCGCGCGGCCTCATCGACCGTGACCCCGGCGAGCAGGCGCTCATAACCCGCCGGCGCCGCAGCGTTCCTGCGCTCGAGCACCGCCTTGGTGACGGCGGCCAGCGCCGGCACCAGGTCAGCGCCCACGGCAATATTGTCGGCGAGCGTGAAGTTAAACTCGTAAGCCACTGGGTTGATGTACATTATCGCCGCTCCCTGCCGCGCGGACTGGCGCAGGCGGTGGGCGAGAATGGGCTGATCCTTGCGCGTATGGGAGCCGACCAGCAGCACCGCGTCGGCCGCGCTCAGCGCGGTCAGCGACTGCCCCAGCCATGGGAACGGCGGGGCGCGCTCCTCGTCGCGGAAGTCGCTCTGGCGCAGGCGGTGATCGATGTTCGGGCTGCCGAGCTCGCGCACCAGGCGCTGCAACAGATACATCTCCTCGTTGGTCGCGTTCGGCGACAGCAGCGCGCCGAGCTGTTCGGCGCCGGTACGATCACTGTTACGATCACCGGCACGATCGGTGGCGAACACCGCGCGCAGACGCTGCACCACGGTTTCGAGCGCCACGCTCCAGGTCACCTGCTCCCAGACGCCGTCGCGCTTCACCATCGGCTGCTGCAGGCGATCCTCGCCGTTCAGCGCCTCATAGCTGTAGCGGTCGCGGTCGGGAATCCAGCATTCGTTGATGGCTTCGTTCTCGCGCGGATCGACGCGCATGACGCGGCCGGCGCGCGTGCGCACGCTGAGATTGGAGCCGATGCCGTCATGCGGCGAAACACTGTCATGGCGACCGAGCTCCCAGGCGCGCGCCTTGAAGCGGAACGGCTTGGAAGTGAGCGCGCCGACCGGGCACAGCTCGATGACGTTGCCGGACATCTCCGAGGTGATCGTGGTGCCGATGTAGGTGCCGATGCGCATGTGCTCGCCGCGTCCGGTGGCGCCGAGCTCGCGGATGCCCGCGATCTCCGTGCCGAAGCGCACGCAGCGCGTGCAATGGATGCAGCGCGTCATTTCGGTGGCGATCAGCGGGCCGATATCCTCGTCCTTGACCACGCGCTTGGGCAGATCGTACTTGGAGAAATCGGCGCCGAAACCGAGCGAGGTTTCCTGCAGCTCGCACTCCCCGCCCTCGTCGCAGATCGGGCAGTCGAGCGGATGGTTGATGAGCAGGAACTCCATCGTGCCCTTCTGCGCTTCGAGCGCCTTGGGCGAATGGGTGAAAACCTTCATGCCTTCGACCACGGGCGTGGCGCAGGCGGGCAAGGGTTTCGGCACCTTGTCGACCTCGACCAGACACATGCGGCAGTTGGCCGCGATCGACAGCTTCTCGTGGTAGCAGAAGCGCGGAATCTTGATGCCGGCGGCATCGGTCACTTCGATCAGCATGTCGCCGCGCCGCGCCTGGCGGGCGACGCCGTTGATCTCGATCGTGACCTTGTCGTCCTTCTTCACGTCACCGGGCACCGCGCTCATGCCACTGCCTCCACCGCACCGCCGACCAGGCAGCGCTTGTGTTCGATGTGATAGGCGAACTCGTCATGGAAATGGCGGACGAAACTCTGCACCGGCCAGGCGGCGGCATCGCCGAAGGCGCAGATGGTGCGCCCTTCGATGCGTCCGGCGGTCTGCATCAGCAGATCGAGATCGTTCGGATGGCCCTGCCCTTCCTCGATGCGCTTGACCACCCGCCACAGCCAGCCGGTGCCTTCGCGGCACGGCGTGCACTGGCCGCAGGATTCGGCGTAATAGAAGCGCGAGATGCGCAGCAGGGCGCGCACCATGCAGGTACTGTCGTCCATCACGATGACACCGGCCGACCCCAGGCCCGAGCCGGCCTTCGACAGCGAGTCGTAATCCATGTCGCAGTCCATGATGATCTCGGCCGGCAGCACCGGCATGGACGAGCCGCCGGGGATGACCGCCTTGAGCTTGCGGCCCTTGGTGACGCCGCCGGCCAGTTCGAGCAGATCGCGGAACGGCATGCCGAGCGGCACCTCGTAATTGCCCGGCCGGTTGACGTGCCCGGAGACGGAGAAGATCTTCGATCCGCCGTTGTTCGGCTTGCCGAGACCGAGGAACCACTCGCCGCCGTTGCGCATGATCGACGGCACCGAGGCCAGCGTCTCGGTGTTGTTGATGGTGGTCGGACAGCCGTAGAGACCGAAATTGGCCGGGAATGGCGGCTTGAAGCGCGGCTGCCCTTTCTTGCCTTCCAGCGATTCGAGCAGCGCGGTTTCCTCGCCACAGATATAGGCACCGGCGCCGAGATGCGAATGCAGCTCGAAATCGACGCCGCTGCCGAGGATGTTCTTGCCGATGAGACCGGCGGCGCGCGCTTCGGCCAGCGCCGCCTCGAAGCGTTCATAAGGCTCGTGATGGAACTCACCGCGCATGTAGTTGTAACCGATGGTGGCGCCGATGGCATAGCCGGCGATCGCCATGCCCTCGATCAGCGCATGCGGGTTGTAGCGCAGAATGTCGCGATCCTTACAGGTGCCGGGCTCGCTCTCGTCGGAATTGCACACGATGTACTTCTGCCCCGGCGTATGGCGCGGCATGAAGCTCCACTTCAACCCGGTCGGGAAACCGGCGCCGCCGCGGCCGCGCAGCGATGATTTCTTCACCTCGCTGATGATGTCCTCGGACGACGTCTTCTCGCGCAGGATCGTCCGCCACGCCTGGTAGCCGCCTACCTTGAGGTAGTTGTCGAGCGTCCAGGGCTGATCGTATTGCAGCGTCTGAAAGCAGACTTCGTTGGCCATGTCCTACTCCAGCTCATCCAGGATGGCATCCACTTTTTCCAACGTCAGATGCTCGTGATAATGTCCGTCCACCACCATCATCGGCGCGCCGCAGCAGGCGGCGAGGCACTCTTCCTCGCGCTTGAGCGTGAAGCGGCCGTCGGCGCTGATGCCGCCGGTCTTGACCGCATACTTGTGCTCGATGTGGCGAACGATGTCGTCGCCGCCGCGCAGCATGCAGGAGATGTTGTTGCACACCGAGATCATGTGCCGGCCGACCGGCTCCAGTTCGAACATGCTGTAGAAAGTCGCGACTTCATATACCGCGATCTTCGGCATGCCGAGATAGGCGGCGACGGCGTCCATCAGCTCCGTGGTCAGCGAACCGCCGCTCTCCTCCTGCACCGCGGTCAGCGCCGCGATCACCGCCGATTGCCGGCGCTCGGGCGGGTACTTCGCCACCCAGGCGTCGATCTGCGCGCGCACGTGCGCCGAGAGCAGCGTCTTGGTTTCGTCCGCGCCGTTCATCGGTCGACCTCGCCGAACACGATATCCAGGGTACCGATGATCGCCACCACGTCCGCCAGCATGTGGCCACGGCACAGCTCATCGAGCGCCGCCATGTGCGCGAAGCCGGGCGCACGGATCTTCATGCGGTAGGGCTTGTTGGCGCCATCGGAAATCAGATAGATGCCGAACTCGCCCTTGGGCGCCTCGACGGCGGCATAGGCCTCGCCTGGCGGAATGCAGAAGCCCTCGGTGAAGAGCTTGAAGTGGTGGATGAGCGCTTCCATGTCCCCCTTCATCTCCTCGCGCTTGGGCGGCGCGACCTTGTGATTGTCGGTCATCACCGGCCCCGGGTTCCTGCGCAGCCAGTCGATGCACTGGCGAACGATGCGGTTGGACTGGCGCATTTCTTCCATACGCACCAGATAACGATCGTAACAGTCGCCCTGCACGCCGACCGGAATATCGAAATCGAGCCGGTCGTAGACTTCATAGGGCTGCTTCTTGCGCAGATCCCAGGCGATGCCCGAGCCACGCAGCATGGGGCCGGTGAAGCCGAGCTGCTGCGCGCGCTCCGGCGTCACCACGCCGATGCCGACCGTGCGCTGCTTCCAGATCCGGTTGTCGGTGAGCAGCGTCTCGTATTCGTCGAGATATTTGGGGAAGCGCTCGGTGAAGGCTTCGAGGAAATCGAGCAGGGAACCGTGACGATCGCGGTTGCGCGCCGCCGTTTCCTTCTCGTTGTGCCACTTCGAGGGCGCGTACTGCGGCATGAGACCGGGCAGATCGCGGTAGACGCCGCCCGGACGGTAGTAGGCCGCGTGCATGCGCGCGCCGGACACCGCCTCGTAGCAGTCGAGCAGATCCTCGCGCTCGCGAAAGGCGTAGAGAAACACGGTCATGGCGCCGATGTCGAGCGCGTGCGCGCCCACCCACAGCAGGTGGTTGAGGATGCGCGTGACTTCGTCGAACATGACGCGGATGTACTGCGCGCGCAGCGGCGGCTCGATGCCGAGCATCTTCTCCATCGTCAGCACATAGGCGTGCTCGTTGCACATCATGGACACGTAATCGAGGCGGTCCATGTAGCCGATGCTGTGATTGTAGGGCTTGCTCTCGGCGAGCTTCTCGGTGGCGCGGTGCAGCAGGCCGATGTGCGGGTCGGCGCGCTCGATCACCTCGCCGTCCATCTCCAGCACCAAGCGCAGCACGCCGTGGGCCGACGGATGCTGCGGCCCGAAATTCATCGTGTAATTGCGGATTTCAGCCACGCGGATCGACCTCCGTGTTTCCTTCCACCAGATAGCGGTGGTCGTGGCGGATCACGCGCGGCACGGTGACGCGCGGTTCGATCACCACCGGCTCGTAGACCACGCGCTGCTTCTCCGGGTCGTAACGCATTTCGACGTTGCCCGAGAGCGGGAAGTCCTTGCGGAAGGGATGACCGATGAAGCCGTAGTCCGTCAGCAGACGGCGCAGATCGGGGTGACCGTCGAACAGGATGCCGTAAAGATCGAAGGCTTCACGCTCGAACCAGTTGGCGGCGGCCCAGATATCGTCCACGGACGGCGTCAGCGGCGCCTCATCGTCGAGAAAGACGCGCAGGCGCAGACGCTGATTATGGGCAATCGACAGCAGATGATAGACGACAGCGAAACGGGGACCCTTGCGCTCGCCTTCCCCGTAACCGAGATAATCGACCCCGCACAGATCGATCAGCATCTGGAAACGGAAATCCGCCTCGTCGCGCAGGGCGAGACAGACTTCATGGACACTGCCCGGCGCAAGCTCGACGGTCAGCTCGGAAAGTTCGATGCGACAGCCGTCGATGGCGCCGGAAAAACGCTTCCGCACCTTCTCCGCCAATGTCGTCAGCCTGGAATCGGTCATGGCATGGCACCCGTATTCATCAGCGGGCAATGGTATTGGTACGACGGATCTTGTTCTGCAGCTGGATGATACCGTACAGCAGCGCCTCGGCCGTGGGCGGGCAGCCCGGCACGTAGATGTCCACCGGCACGATACGATCGCAGCCCCGCACCACCGCATAGGAATAATGGTAATAGCCACCGCCGTTGGCGCACGATCCCATGGAGATCACCCAGCGCGGCTCGCTCATCTGGTCATAGACGCGACGCAGCGCCGGCGCCATCTTGTTGACCAGTGTGCCGGCGACGATCATCACATCGGACTGGCGCGGACTCGGGCGGAACACGATGCCGAAGCGGTCGAGATCGTAGCGCGCCGCACCGGCATGCATCATCTCGACGGCGCAGCAGGCCAGCCCGAAGGTCATCGGCCACAGCGAGCCGGTACGGGCCCAGTTGATCAGCTTGTCGGCGGTGGTGGTGACGACACCTTCCTTGAGTACGCCTTCTATTCCCACTCCAGCGCCCCCTTCTTCCACTCGTAGATGAAGCCGATGACCAGAATGCCGAGGAAAATCATCATGGCGATGAAGCCGAACATGCCGATGCTGTCGAGCGTGACCGCCCAGGGAAAGAGAAATGCGATTTCGAGATCGAAAATGATGAACAGGATGGCAACGAGGTAGTAGCGCACGTCGAACTTCATGCGCGAATCCTCGAACGCCTCGAAGCCGCACTCATAGGGCGCGTTCTTGTCGGCGTCCGGCCGGTTGGGTCCGAGCACGAAACCGGCCAGCATCGGCACGACGCCGAACAGCACACCGAGCACGATGAACACCAGGATCGGAAGATAGTTCTCTAGCATGAGCAGCGGCCATGGGCTGTTGGGGACAACAAAGCCCCGAGAGGCGAGTCTACAGCAAGCACCCCGAGCAAGCCTCCCCAGATCGTACCGAGTGTTTTTTGCTTATTATTATAGGTCTTTCAACGCGACCTTCGATGCTGCAGTCTAGGCCAGCCCTTCCTTTGGTGTCAAGCAAGGGAACAGGCCTTACTCATTGGATATTCGAGTAAAATTTGTGTGTTTTTTATAACGACTGCACCACATGAACATGGTGCCGATGGCCGGACTCGAACCGGCACGGCTTTCGCCACTACCCCCTCAAGATAGCGTGTCTACCAATTTCACCACATCGGCTGAACTTTGAATGATCGAGAATACCCCGGGCGACGACAAGCGGCTGCGCGACTCTCCTTACGGCGCCGCCGGTTCGTCGGTGGGCCGCTCATCAGTGGGCGGCACATCGGGGATATCGATGTGCGCCGGCGCGCGCTGCTGGTCGATGACGGTCGGCGCCGGCAGATCGGTCACGCTGACCCGCTCGGTACGCTGACTGTATACATAGGCCAGCACCAGGCTCGAAATGAAAAACAGGGTGGCGAGCGCAGCGGTCAACCGCGAAAGAAAGGAGGCGGAACCGGCGCTGCCGAACACCGTCTGCGAAGCACCGCTGCCGAACGCCGCACCGATCTCCGCGCCCCGTCCGCGCTGGACGAGTACCAGCACGACGAGCGCGACCGAGATTAACATGTGAACGGCAATCAGAAAGGCAAGCACTTTACACTTCTCCGTAAGCGGCGGCGGCCTCAGCCGTCGTTCTGCGCCGCTCTGCAAATGGACAGAAAATCCTCGGCCTTGAGTGAGGCGCCGCCGATCAGGCCGCCGTCGATATCATCCATCGCGAACAGTTCGGCCGCATTGGCCGGCTTCACGCTGCCGCCATAGAGTATGCGCAAGGCAGCTGCGGTATCCCGATCTTCGCGGGCGATACGCGACCGGATGAACGCATGCACGTCCTGCGCCTGCTCGGGCGTTGCCGTCTTGCCGGTGCCGATGGCCCATACCGGCTCATAGGCGATGACCGCATGCCGCAGCGCACCGACATCATCGAGCGCCGCGAGCACCGCAAGCAGCTGGCGCTCGATCACCTGTTCGGTGGCGCCGACTTCACGCTCTTCGAGCAGTTCGCCCACACACAGAATCGGCGTCAGCGACGCCTTCAGCGCGGCAACCACCTTGGCGGCGGTGAGCGCATCGCCTTCACCGTAGATATTGCGTCGCTCGGAATGGCCCACGATCACGTAACGGCAGCCGTAATCACCGAGCATGTCGCCGGAAATCTCGCCGGTGAAAGCGCCCTCATCCGCCTGCTCGCATAGATCCTGCGCTCCCCAGGCAACCGCGCTCTCCTGCAGTGCGCTTTCAACCAAGGGCAGATGAACGAAAGGCGGACATACCACGACATCGACACCGGACAGACTATCCGCGCCGGCGCGGACGCCCGCGATAAGGCTGCTGACGCTCGCACGGGAACCGTACATCTTCCAGTTCCCGGCTACCAAGGGCCGTCGCATAAGCTGTCTCTCAAGGACTCACAGAAAGCGAGGAAGCTTAACCTCGCCGCTGCAATAAATCAATCGCGGCGCCTTGGGAACAGGCCCTGTCTCCACGCTTGCTTCCAGTCCGCTCCAAACCGGACGGATTCACGCCGGGCCTCTGCCCGCTCCCTGCTCGGCTTCGACGGTCGCCGCCACGTGACGCGCCACCGTCTTCACCATCTGGGCATCCACGCCTTCGACCATGACGCGCAGCAGCGGCTCGGTGCCGGACGGACGGACCAGGATGCGGCCGGAATCGCCCAGTTCCGCTTCGGCCGCGCGCATGGCGTCCTGCACCTTCGCCGAGCGGCGATAATCGAAGCCCTCGGCGAGCGGCACGTTGATCATGTGCTGCGGATACTTGGTGATGCCCGACTTGAGTTCGTGCAGCGTACAGCCGGAACGGGCCATGAATTCCAGCACCTGCAGCGCGGAAACGATACCGTCGCCGGTACTGGTGCGGTCGAGGCAGATGATGTGGCCGGACGATTCGCCGCCGAGATGCCAGCCGCCTTCCTGCAGCATCTCCATGACATGGCGGTCACCGACGCGCGCGCGCCTGAAATCGAGACCGAGTGCGCGCAGTGCGTGCTCCAGACCGAGATTGCTCATTACCGTGCCGACCACGGTGTGCTGCGATACACCGGCGCGATGGCGCGCGCAGGCGATGATGTAGAGAATCTCGTCGCCGTCGATCAGCTCGCCCTTGTGATCGACCATCATCACCCGGTCGCCGTCGCCGTCGAGCGCGATGCCGAGATCGGCCCCGTGCTCGAGCACCGCGGCCTGGATCGCCTGCGGATGCAGCGCGCCGCAGCCCTCGTTGATGTTCAAGCCGTCGGGCGCGGTGCCGATGCGGATCACCTCGGCGCCGAGTTCAGCGAACACGCTGGGCGCGACGTGATAGGTCGCACCATGCGCGCAATCGACGACGACCTTGAAATCCTTGAACTCCATGCCCGCAGACACAGTGCTCTTGCAGAATTCGATATAGCGTCCGGCGGCATCGACGACGCGTTCGGCGCGGCCGAGGTCGGCGGAATCACAGGTGGTCATCGGCTGGTCCAGCATGCGCTCGATCGCCGCCTCGGTCTCGTCGGGCAGTTTATAGCCGCTGCCCGAGAAGAACTTGATGCCGTTGTCGTAATAAGGATTGTGCGAAGCGCTGATGACGATGCCGGCCTGCGCCCGCAGCGTGCGCGTCAGATAGGCGATGGCCGGCGTCGGCATCGGCCCGAGCAGCAGGATATCGACGCCGGCGGAGGAGAGACCCGCCTGCAGCGACGACTCGAACATATAGCCCGAGACACGGGTATCCTTGCCGATCAGCACCTTGCTGTGCGCGGATGCGGCCAGCACCCTTCCCACCGCCCAGCCCAGCTTGAGCACGAAGTCGGCCGTGATCGGAGGCGTTCCGACCCGGCCGCGAATACCGTCGGTGCCGAAATATTTACGCTCGTTCATCGCTTTTCATCTCTTCGCTTATTCGCTTCATCGTTGATTCAGCACCGCGTGGCACATGCCCAGCGCATCCGCCGTGGCGCGCACATCGTGCACGCGCACGATCAGCGCCCCCTGCCAGGCGGCGAGGGCGGCGAGGGCGATACTGGCATAAAGACGCTCCCCGGATGGCCAACCAAGAACGTTTCCAATCATGGATTTGCGCGATAAACCTACCAATATGGGCAAATTGCCGCAACGCACTTCGCCGAGCCGCGCCAGCAGGCGCAGATTGTGCTCGACGCTCTTGCCGAAACCGAATCCCGGATCGATCAGCAGGCGGTCGCGCCCTATCCCCGCCTCCTCGCAGGCGCGCACCCGCAGCCGCAGGAAATCGCGTACCTCGGCCACCACGTCATCGTAATGCGGCGCGATCTGCATGCTGCGCGGCTCGCCCTGCATGTGCATCAGGCAGACGGGAACGGCCAGCGCGGCCGCAGCAGCGAGCGCACCTTCCGCGCGCAGCGCGTTGACGTCGTTGATCATATCGGCGCCCGCCGCCACCGCTGCACGCATGACCTCGGGCTTGGAGGTATCGATGGAAATGATGATGTCGGGCAGAGCGCGGCGGATCTCCGCGATCACCGGCACGATGCGGGCGATCTCCTCCCGGACCGTCACCGGCGCTGCGCCGGGGCGGGTCGATTCTCCGCCCACATCGATGATCGCAGCACCCTCCGCCGCCATCGCACCGGCACGCTGCAGCGCGGCCTCGAGCGAAAAAAAATCACCCCCGTCCGAAAAGGAGTCGGGGGTGATATTGAGAATACCCATGACGCGCGGGCGGTCCAGACTCAGGCGGCGGACTCCACAATCGAGCACTGCGCCTGCGATGGGGCTGTCATGCTGCATGCCGGACACTCGGGACTCGGAGCCTTCAATTGCGCTGGCGGCGGGCACGCCGGCGATATGCCGCCGATGCGCTTACCGCGCGGAACGGCGGACTCAGTGCTGTCCCGCCGGATCGCCGATGATGCCCTTGTCCGTCCCTTTCTGATCGCGCTCCTCGGCCTTGCCGGCATCCGATCCGGGCGGACCGTACTTGCCCCAGTCGCGCGGCGGACGCGGTTCGCGCCCTTCCATGATGTCGTCGATCTGGTGCGCATCGATGGTCTCGTACTTCATCAGCGCGTCCGCCATCATGTGCAGCTTGTCGATGTGCTCGGTGAGCAGCCGCGTCGCCCGCTCGTAATTGCGGTCGACGATGGCACGCACCTCATTGTCGATGGCATGCGCCGTCTCGTCGGAGATGTTCTTGTGCTGGGTCACGGAGTGGCCGAGGAACACCTCGCCCTCCTCCTCGCCATAAGCGAGCGGGCCGAGCGCGGACAGACCCCACTTGGTGACCATGCTGCGCGCGATATCGGTCGCCCGCTTGATGTCGTTGGAGGCGCCGGTGGTGACGGCTTCCGGTCCGAAGATCAGCTCTTCGGCAACGCGGCCGCCGAACATGCTGGAAAGCTGGCTTTCCAGCCGCTCCTTGCTGTAGCTGTAGCGGTCCTCTTCGGGCAGGAACATGGTCACACCCAGCGCGCGGCCGCGCGGGATGATGGTGCACAAGG
>CAYLYS010000070.1:0-2614 GCA_964388175.1 uncultured Chromatiales bacterium
GTTCTTCACCAATCCGTTGCTGCGGTCTTTCGCCAGAATCCACAGGCAGGCCGGAATCTGCGTGGAATAAAACAACTGGCCGGGCAAGGCGACCATGCAATCGACCACGCCAGCCTCGACCATCGCCTTGCGAATCTCGCCTTCACCGCTCTGCTGCGAACTCATCGAGCCGTTGGCGAGCACCACGCCGGCAAAGCCGTGCGGTGCGAGGTGGTGGACGATGTGCTGCAACCACGCATAGTTCGCATTGCCCGCCGGCGGCACGCCGTAAGCCCAGCGCACGTCCTCGCGCAGGCGCTCCCCGCCCCAGTCGGAAATGTTGAACGGCGGGTTGGCAAGGATGAAATCGGCCTTGAGGTCGCGCAGCTCGTCCTTGTGGAAGCTGCCTTCGTTGTTCCAGCGGATGTCGCTGTCGATGCCACGCACCGCCAGGTTCATCTTGCACAGCCGCCAGGTCGTGTAATTGCTTTCCTGACCGTAGATGGCGATGTCGCCGATGCGCCCGCCGTGCTCGGCGACGAACTTCTCGCTCTGCACGAACATGCCGCCGCTGCCGCAGCAGGGATCATAGACGCGGCCATGGTAAGGCTCCAGCATTTCGACCAGCGTGCGCACCACGCTGCGCGGGGTGTAGAACTCGCCACCGCGCTTGCCTTCGGCACCGGCGAACTGGCCGAGGAAATATTCGTACACTCTCCCCAGCACGTCCTTGGACTTGTCGCCCTTGTCGTTCAACGCGATGCCGGAAATCAGGTCGATCAGTTCGCCGAGCATCACCTTATTGAGTGCGGGGCGGGCGTAGTCCTTGGGCAGTACGCCTTTCAGGGATTCGTTGTCCTTCTCGATGGCGCGCATGGCGTCGTCGATCAGCGTGCCGATGCTCGATTGCTTGGCGTTGGCTTGCAGGTGCGACCAACGCGCTTCCTTGGGCACCCAGAAGATGTTGTCGGCGAGGTATTCGTCCTTGTCCTCGGCGGCGGCCTTGTCTTCTTTCAGAAGCTCGGCGTGACGCGCCTCGAAGGCATCGGAGATGTATTTCAGGAAGATCAGGCCAAGGGCGACGTGCTTGTAGTCGCTGGGTTCCATGTTGCCGCGCAGTTTGTCGGCGGTTTTCCACAGCTTGTCGGCGTAGTCGAGTTCGGACACCGGTGCCTGACTGGGGGTTGAAGGCGCGGCTTTGGTCCGTGCAGACCTGGGCTCGGCGACATCGTTGGGCACAGCCGGCGCTTGTGTAGCTGTCGCCAAGGCAACCGATCCGCCTCGCCCCCTGCCAGCGCGGATGCGGCCGTCGTCGATCAGCTGCTGCTTGATGCGCTGGTAGGTACTGTCCTGCCAGCCCAATGCTTCGAGTAAGCGCTGATTACCTGCACTGCCGCCGAGAGAGTCCAAGGTGGCGATAAAGCGTTCGATCTGTTGTTCAGATGATGTCACTTGCTATTCCTATGACTTCAAGCGGGCCAATAGAGCCGCTTCAGCGGCACAATGCGCTTGGTCTCGGCATCCCGCTACGATGCCTCGCTCTCTGAATTCGTCACAGAGACGCTCCCCGGCGCCGCGCACCATCCACATCTGCGTCATCCCGATCTCCGCGCTTCCCGATTGTCGGCAGTTACCTGCTTCTATCTGCTTAAAAGGATATTTTTCTGCTTAACGGCGGATACATTACTTCCCTATACAAAAACTGGCAAAAATCCTGCCTAGCAAATCCTCGCTGGTAACCTCTCCCGTAATCTCCCCCAGCGCTCTTTGCGCCTGCCGCAGCTCTTCCGCAGCGAGATCACCGGCATGCGCCTCTTCCAGTTGCGCCAGTCCGCCGGCGACGAAATCCGTTGCGGTGCGCAGCGCATCGAGATGCCGGCGGCGAGCGGTGAAAGTGCCTTGTTCGGGGCCGGCGTAGCTGGCGCTGTCTTTCAGGTGTTTGGTCAGCAGGTCGAGGCCCACACCGGTGCGGGCAGAGAGATGCACGTGGCTGCGGCCCTCGCTGTCTTCGTACAGCGCGGGGGCTACGCCGCTGAGATCGGTCTTATTGTGCACAAAAGTGATCGGGGCTGTTTTTTCCGCATTACCGAGCAGCGCAGCGATATCCGTCGTCGCATCGGGATCGCTGTCGTCCATTACCAGCAACACCCGATCCGCCTGGGCGATTTCTCCGTGGGCCCGGGCAATGCCGATGCGTTCTAAGGGATCGTCGCTGTCGCGCAAACCAGCGGTATCGATGATATGCAGCGGCAATCCATCGATGGCGATGTATTCGCGCAGGACGTCGCGGGTGGTGCCGGGGATGTCGGAGACGATGGCGGCGTCGCGGCGGGCGAGGCGGTTGAGGAGGCTGGATTTGCCGGCGTTGGGGCGGCCGGCGATGACGATGCGCAGGCCTTCGCGCAGGGCGCAGCCCTGGCGTGCTTCGGTGGTGAGCGTTTCGAGTTCGTGGAGCAGAACGCGGAAGCGCGCGCGCAGGGCTTCGTCGGCGAGAAAGTCGATTTCCTCTTCGGAGAAATCGATCGCCGCTTCGACGTAGACGCGCAGTTCGGTCAGCGTTTCGGTGATGGTGGTGACGCGCGCGGAGAATTCGCCTTCGAGTGAGCGCATGGCGGAGCGCGCGGCTTCGCGCGAG
>CAYLYS010000070.1:2624-12878 GCA_964388175.1 uncultured Chromatiales bacterium
GCCGCTGTCGATCAGGTCGGCGACGGCTTCGGCCTGGGCGAGGTCGAGGCGGTCGTTGAGGAAGGCACGTTCGGAGAATTCGCCGGCGCGCGCGGGGCGGGCGCCGAGGGCAAGCAGGCGTTCCATCAGCATGTCGAGCACGACGGGGCCGCCGTGGCCCTGCAGTTCGAGTACGTCTTCGCCGGTGTAGGAGTTGGGCGCGGGGAAGAAGAGGGCGATGCCGCGGTCGATGGCGCTGCCGTCGGTGTCGCGGAAGATGCGGTATTCAGCTTGGCGCAGCGCGGGTTCGCGGCCGAGCACTTCGAGCGCGATGGCGCGCGCGGCCGGGCCGGAGACGCGTACGATGCCGATGCCGCCGCGGCCGGGCGCGGTGGCGATGGCGGCGATGGTTTCGTTCACGGGGTTGGACCCCTATGCGTCGCGACCCGTTGAGCCTTGGCGTGACGGCAGTGCAATGGGGTCTGATCCCGATAGGCCGAATTTCTATACATGTCGCGCATGATGTGTATGGAAATACGCCATTTTATATGCACGATCCAGTGAAAGGGGAGCCGGGACGATAATCCCCAAGTCGGGTTAGCGCAACGCAAGCAGACCGGCGAAAACGAGAAGGGCCGCATCAGCGGCCCTTCTTTTCATATCTTTGGCAGTGCGTGCAGCAGCACCTCATCAGCCCTTGGCGGCCTTCGCCGCATCAGCAGCTTTCTCGATCCGCCGCGTGATGTACCACTGCTGCAGAATCGACAGCACGCTGTTGACCAGCCAGTACAGCACCAGGCCGGAGGGGAAGAAGGCGAAGAACAGCGTGAAGACGAAGGGCAGCACCTTCAGCACCTTGGCCTGGATCGGGTCCGGCGGCGGCGGGTTGAGCTGCTGCTGCAGGAACATGCTGATGCCCATCAGCAGCGGCAGCACATAGAAGGGATCACGGATGGACAGGTCCTGTATCCACAGGATGAACGGCGCCTGGCGCAGTTCGACGCTTTCGAGCAGCACCCAGTACAGCGCGATGAACACCGGGATCTGTACCAGGATCGGCAAACAGCCGCCGAGCGGATTGATCTTTTCCTTCTTGTACAGATCCATCATCGCCTGGCTCATGCGCTGGCGATCGTCGCCGTAGCGCTCGCGGATCTGCGTGATCTTGGGCGTGACGCGGCGCATGTTTGCCATCGAGCGATAGCTGGTTTCCGACAGCTTGTAGAACACCAGCTTGATCAGCAGGGTGAGGATGACGATGGACCAGCCCCAGTTGCCGACCAGCTTCTCGATGTACTTGAGCAGCCAGAACAGCGGTTGGGCGAGGAAGGTGAGCATGCCGTAGTCGACGGTCAGCTTGAGCGACTCGGAGACTTCGGCGAGTTGCTTCTGTTCCTTCGGGCCGATGTAGAGCGCGGTGCCGAAGCGCTGCGTTTCGCCCGGCGCGACGACGGTCGCTTCGGCCGAGCGCAGGCCGAGCACATAGGGCCGCGCGGACGGCGATTTGCTGTAGGCGATGTTGTGCTCGTCCGCCGCCGGCACCCAGGCGCCGAGGAAGTAATGCTGGATCATCGCCGCCCAGCCGCCCTGCACTTCGCGCTGCAGGTCGGCCTTGTCCATGTCGTCGAAGTTGATCTTCTCGTAGCGCTTGTCGAGCGAGCTGATGACGCCGCCGGTATAGGTATAGATGAACCAGGAGCTTTCCTGATCAGTGGGGCGGGTGCGTTGCAACTGGCGATACTGATAGCCGCTCCACGGCGCCGCGCCGTGGTTTTCCACCACGTGCTCGACGTCGACCAGATAGCTGTCGGCGTGGAAGGTGTAGACCTTGGTGACGGTGATGCTGCCGTCCGCGCTCTGCCAGCGCAGCGGCACGCGCAGTTCCTTCGCACCGGGAGCAAGACGGTATTCGGTCTGTTCGGCGGTGTATTGCGCGTAATGATCCGGCGCGACGCCGCCCGGCGAGAGCAGGCCGCTCTGGGCGATGAAGATGCGCAGACCGCGGTCTTCCATCAGACGGAAGGGCTGATCGGGCTGTTTGCTCGAAATCGGATATTCACGCAGCAGCACCTGGCGCAGGTCGCCGCCGGTGGTGTCGATCTCGGCGTCGATCACGTCGGTGACGACGCTGATGCGGGCCGAGCGCGTCAGCGCATCGGGCGTCGGCGGCGGCACGGCCGGGGCTGCCGATGCAACACTGGCGGCTTCCGGCGAAACCGGCAGGTCGGTCGGCGCCTGCGGTACATCGCCGATCTCGCTCTGCTGCTGCGCGATCTGCGCCGGCGGCGTGCCGTTGTCGTCGATCCAGGCCTGCCAGATCAGCAGCAGTACCAGGGAGAGGGCGAAAAACAGAATGATGCGCTGCGTATCCACTTCAGATCTTCCTTAGACCTTGCTTCAGATCATGCTTCACAGGAACGGGATCGACGCCGCCTTCGTGCCAGGGATGGCAGCGTGACAGACGCCGGATGCTGAGCCAGCCGCCGCGCAGCAGGCCATGATCTCTGACCGCGGTTTCCGCGTATTCGGAGCAGCTCGGATGAAAACGGCAGTGGTTGCCGAGGAAAGGGCTCACCGCATAGCGGTAGGCGCGCAACAGCAGGATCAGGGGTGTCCGCATTGTTCGACTTCGGTCAAGAGTTTATCCGCGATCGCCCGCAGCGTCGCGCCATCGTGGCGCGCCACCCCCGGCTGGCCGAGGAAAATCAGATCCACGCTTCCCAGTGCATGCTTGCGCATCCGGAAAGCCTCGCGAACGATGCGCTTGATGCGGTTGCGCACCACGGCTCGGGGACTGCATTTGCGTGAGATCGCAATGCCGAGACGGGAATGTCCGAGGTCGCTGGCACGCACATACAGCACCAGTCCACCTGCGGACCGCTTGCGTGCGCGCTGGAAGACGTGCCGGAAATCGCCCGGCGTCAGCAGCCGGTGCGATTTCCCGAAGGCGTTGCGCGCCGCGATCAAGCCACTATCGATACAGGTCGAACGCCCTGTCAGGCGCTCAGCCGGGCGCGCCCCTTCGCACGACGGCGGGCGAGAACCGCGCGACCGGTGGCGGTCGCCATGCGCGCCCTGAATCCGTGAACCCGTTTGCGCCTCAAAACACTGGGCTGATATGTCCTTTTCATGCTACCGCTACCCCGAATTTCTTCAGAAAATCAGCTTATTGCTGGCCTTTGAACAAAGGCGGAAACGGTATCAATTTTCCCTGGTGGTGTCAATCACGGATGACGGCGCGGGACGCTGGTGAAGGTATGGATTAGGCCAACGAAGCAGTATACACTTCGTGATCTTCACCCGCTTTACGCTTGCAGCACTCCGCGCGACAGCACGACAGGGAGATCTTTGGTCTGTGGAAAGCCCGCTCTGGAAAAAATGCCTTGATCACCTCGAGAGCGAACTGACTGCCCAGCAATTCAACACCTGGATCCGCCCCCTGCAGGCCATCGAGGACGATTCCACCCTGCGTCTGCTCGCCCCCAACCGCTTCGTGCTCGACTGGGTCAACGAACGGTTCAAGGATCAGATCTCCGAGATCACCTCGCGCTTCCGCGACGGCAGCGGCATGGCCGTGTGCCTGGAAGTCGGCAGCAATCAGCGTGAAGCGGTGGTGGAAACCATCGACATCATGAACGGCAACGGGCGCGAGCGGCCGATCCAGGCGCCGCCGTCCAGCTTTCAGTTCGGTCAGGGCAGCGAATTCACGCGCCAGAGCGACCGCGAGGAAGTGCGCCATGTCCGCGGCCTGCAGCCGGAATTCACTTTCGAGAATTTCGTCGAGGGCAAATCGAACCAGCTCGCGCGCGCCGCTTCGGCGCAGGTCGGCGACAATCCGGGCAGTTCCTACAATCCGCTGTTCATCTACGGCGGCGTCGGTCTCGGCAAGACCCATCTCATGCACGCCATCGGCAATCTGATGATCCAGCGTAATCCGGCGGCGCGCGTGGTCTATGTCCATTCCGAGCGCTTCGTCGGCGATATGATCAAGGCGCTGCGCCACAACGCGATGAACGAGTTCAAGCGTTATTACCGCTCGGTCGACGCCCTGCTCATCGACGATATCCAGTTCTTCGCCAACAAGGAACGCTCGCAGGAAGAGTTCTTCCATACCTTCAATACCTTGATGGAAGGCCAGAGCCAGATCGTGATGACCTGCGATCGCTATCCGAAGGAAGTCGGCGGGCTGGAGGAACGGCTCAAGTCGCGCTTCGGCTGGGGCCTGATCGTGTCGATCGATCCGCCGGAGCTCGAAACCTGCGTCGCCATTCTCAAGAGCAAGGCGATCAAATCGGGTGTCGAGCTGCCGGACGAAGTCGCTTTCTTCATGGCCAAGCGCATCCGTTCCAATATCCGTGAGCTCGAAGGCTCGCTGCGCCGCGTGGTCGCCAGTTCGCGCTTCACCGGCCAGCCGATTTCGATCGAGCTCGCCAAGCAGGCGCTGAAGGATCTGCTCACGCTGCAGGACAAGCTGGTCACCATCGACAACATCCAGCGCACGGTGGCCGAGTACAGCAAGATCCGTTATGCCGATCTGATGTCCAAGCGCCGCACGCGTTCGGTGGCGCGGCCGCGGCAGATGGCGATGGCGCTGGCCAAGGAACTGACCAAGCACAGCCTGCCCGAAATCGGTGAGGCCTTCGGCGGACGTGACCACACCACGGTGTTGCACGCCTGCCGCAAAATCGGCGAATTGAGGAAGAGCGATCCGCGGACCAACGAGGATTATGTGAACCTGCTGAGGATGCTGACGACCTGAAGATAAGCTGTGGATAAGTCCTGCGCCAACGGTGGGATGAAAGTTTTCAACATTTCATCCACAGCATTCGGGGTAGCCCATACAGCATCGGCACACATCGCTAAAACTTGCGATCCACTTGAAATTAAAAGATAAATTTTGGTTGTTAGCGGCGATGACGGTATGCCTATTACTACCATCAAGGTTAAAAGATAAAAAATGAAATTTATTGCATCCAGGGAAACGCTGCTCAGGCCCTTGCAGATGGTGAGCGGAATCGTGGAGCGTCGCCAGACCTTGCCCATCCTTGGCAATCTGCTGCTCAAGGTGGAAGACAAGCGTCTGAGTCTGGCGAGTACCGATCTGGAAATCGAGATGCACACCGAGGTCACGGTGGATCAGGCGGTGAAGGGCGAGATTACGGTTGCCGCACGCAAGTTCCTCGACATCTGCCGTTCCCTGGACGATGCGACCCTGCTCGAATTCAATCTCAGCGGTGAACGCGCCACGCTGCGCGCCGGCAAGAGCCGCTTCGTGCTCGCCACGCTGCCGGCGGCCGAGTTCCCGAGCATCGAGGTCAGCAAGGAGGTCGGCCGTTTTTCTTTGCCACAGAATGCGCTGCGCGCCGGTATCCTGAAAACGCAGTTCGCCATGGCACAGCAGGATGTACGCTACTACCTCAACGGCATGCTGATGGAAATCCGCGGAACGGCGGTGCATCTGGTCGCCACCGACGGTCACCGCCTGGCGCTGTGCCAACTCGGTATTTCAAAAGAAAACCGGAAAGATCAAAGCGTTATCATTCCACGCAAGGCGGTGCAGGAGCTTTCCCGCCTGCTCGACGAGAGCGACGAGATGGCCGAGATCGTGCTCGGTTCCAACTTCATCCAGGTCAACACGCCGGCCATGCGTTTCACTTCCAAGCTCATCGACGGCCGTTTCCCGGATTACCAGAACGTCATTCCGAGCGGCGGCAACCGCACGGCGAACTGCGAACGCGAGGCGCTGCGCCAAGCGCTGAACCGCGTTTCCATTCTGTCGAACGAGAAATACCGCGGTGTGCGCATGAACTTCAGCACGGACGGTCTGCGCGTCTTCGCGCACAACCCGGAGCAGGAAGAAGCCGAGGAAGAGATCGGGGTCGAGTTTCAGGGCGAGGCGCTGGAAGTGGGATTCAACGTCACCTATCTGCAGGATGCGCTCAATGCCTGCGGTACGGAGCAGATCAGCCTTACCTTGACCGATGCCAACAGTTCCTGCCTGATCCAGGGCATCGGCGCGCCGGATTCCAAGCACATCGTGATGCCGATTAGACTATAACTTATTGTATGGGCATGTTTTTTTATTCACATGCCCGGTTTTTCCGCAGCCGCGGCGCAGAAACGCCGCTGGCCGTGCCGCGATGAAGCTGCTGCGTTTCAGAGCAAACCAGCTGAGAAACCTGCAGGATCTGGATATCGTCCCTTCCCCTGGCATCACGGTATTCCAGGGGCCCAATGCCAGCGGGAAATCCAGTCTGATCGAGGGCATCCACGCCCTGTCCTGCGGCAAATCGTTTCGCACCGCCCATCTCAACCAGGCCATCCGCCACGACAGTGAATCCATGCTGCTTGTCACTGAGCTGATGGCTGGCTCGGGCGAGTCTTTGTCTCTCGGTATCGAACTGAAGCGCGGCGCGGGCAAACTCCGCATGCGGGCCGGGGGCAAACCGCTGCACAAAGTATCGGAGCTCGCGGCGCTGATGCCGCTCATCACCGTTCATCAGGAAAGC
The DNA here is from genome assembly GCA_964388175.1 of uncultured Chromatiales bacterium. Lineage (GTDB taxonomy): Bacteria > Pseudomonadota > Gammaproteobacteria > SZUA-140 > SZUA-140 > JAITWN01. Next base: position 9,113 of record CAYLYS010000070.1, read on the forward strand.
CACCGCGTATTCACCGAAGGTCCGCAATACCGCCGTCAGTTCCTGGATTGGGGATTGTTCCACGTGGAACCTTCTTTTCTTCCCCTGTGGCTGCGTTACCGGCGAGCACTGAAACAACGCAACGCGCTGCTGCAGCGTTCCGCCGGCGGAGTGGAAGCCTGGGATACCGAACTCGTCGCCGGTGGAAACGCCATGGATCGCCTGCGCCGACGCTATCTGGATCGATTCATGCCGTATTTTCAGCAGATGAGCGATCTGCTGCGCCTATCCGACCGTATCGATGCGAGCTACCGGCCGGGCTGGGATGAGAATCTGGAACTCGCCGATGCGCTGAAGAAAGGGCTGATGGCGGATCGTGCGCTGGGCTACACCCGCCAGGGTCCGCATCGGGCCGATATCGTTTTCATCCGTCGGGGATCGCAGGTGAGGGAGGATTTGTCGCGCGGGCAGATGAAAACCCTGGTCTGTGCGCTTTATCTGGCCCAGGCCGCCGCTTTCAGCGAAATCACCGGCAGAAAGCTGGTGATGCTGCTCGATGATCTCACCGCGGAACTGGATGCACAGCACAGCCGCCGTTTGCTGGAAAAAATCCATGAACTGGGTTTGCAGACCTTCATCACCAGCAGCGAAACGCGTTTGCCGGGTTATCTGGACAGCACCGAGCACAAGGTGTTTCACGTGGAACATGGGGTGCTGTCAGAGTGATATAATAGCGCCCTGTTCAGCCCGTCTGGAGAAAGCAATGGAAGAAGTGCAGAGCTACGATTCATCCCGAATCAAGGTCTTACGCGGCCTGGATGCGGTGCGCAAGCGGCCCGGGATGTACATCGGTGACACGGATGACGGCACCGGTCTGCACCACATGGTTTTCGAAGTCGTCGACAACTCGGTCGACGAGGCACTGGCGGGTTATTGCACCGAAATCGGGGTGACCATCCATACCGACAACTCCGTCAGCGTAGTCGACAACGGCCGCGGTATTCCGGTCGACATCCACCCGGAGGAAGGGCGTTCGGCGGCCGAGGTCATCATGACCGTGCTCCATGCCGGCGGTAAATTCGATGACAACTCATATAAGGTCTCGGGCGGTCTGCACGGCGTCGGTGTTTCCGTGGTCAATGCCCTGTCCGAAGAGCTCACCCTCACCATCCGCCGCAGTGGCAAGGTCTACCAGCAGATCTACCGCTTGGGAGAACCGCAGGCGCCTCTGGCCGCCGTCGATACCACCGACCGCAGTGGTACGGAAATCCGTTTCAAGCCGAGCGCGGAAATCTTCACCAACATCGAGATCCATTACGACATCCTGGCCAAGCGCCTGAGAGAATTATCCTTTCTAAACAATGGGGTACGTATACAGATCGCGGATGAGCGCAGCGGCCGTTCGGATCTGTTCGCCTATGAGGGCGGTATTCGCGCTTTCGTGGAACACCTCAACCGCAACAAGACCCCTTTGCATCAGGCCGTGGTTCATTTCAGCGCCGAGCGCAACGGTATCGCCATCGAGGTGGCGATGCAGTGGAACGATTCCTACATAGAAAATATTTTCTGTTATACCAACAACATACCGCAGCGCGACGGTGGTACGCACCTGGTCGGCTACCGCAGCGCGCTGACGCGCACGCTGAACCAATATATAGAGAATGAAGGGCTGGCCAAGAAGGCCAAGGTCAATCCGGTCGGCGACGATGCCCGCGAGGGCTTGACCGCGGTGATCTCGGTGAAGTGCCACGATCCGAAATTCTCCTCGCAGACCAAGGAAAAGCTGGTCTCCTCGGAAGTGCGCACCGTGGTGGAATCCATCACCGCCGAGAAGCTGCAGGAATTCCTGCTCGAATTCCCGCGCGATGCGCAGGGGATTACCGCCAAGATCATCGATGCCGCGCGCGCGCGCGAGGCTGCGCGCAAGGCGCGTGAGATGACGCGGCGCAAGGGCGTGCTCGATATCGCCGGCTTGCCGGGCAAGCTCGCCGATTGCCAGGAAAAGGATCCCAAGCTGTCGGAGCTGTTTCTGGTCGAGGGCGATTCCGCCGGCGGCTCGGCCAAACAGGGCCGCGACCGCCGCTACCAGGCCATTCTGCCCCTCAAGGGCAAGATCCTGAATGTGGAAAAAGCAAGGTTTGACAAGGTCTTATCATCCGCTGAGATCGGTACGCTGATCACCGCGCTGGGCTGCGGCATCGGCAAGGAAGAGTACAACCCGGACAAGCTGCGCTACCACCGCATCATCATCATGACCGACGCCGACGTCGACGGTTCGCACATCCGCACCCTGCTGTTGACGTTTTTCTACCGGCAGATGCCGGAGCTGGTCATGCGCGGACACATCTACATCGCGCAGCCGCCGCTGTACAAGGTCAAGCGCGGCAAGCACGAGCGTTACGTCAAGGACGATGCCGAACTCAACGCGCTGTTGCTGCAGCATGCCATCGAGGGTACGCGCCTGCGCGTTTCGGCCGATGTCCCGCCGATCAGCGAACAGGCGCTGGAGGCGCTGGCGCGCAGTTACATGACGGTGAGCAACACCATCCGCCGCGTGTCACAGCGCTGGAATCCGCGCGCGCTCGAACAACTGGTCTATGTGCCCGAGCTGTCGACGGACGTCATGCGTGACGAAGCGCGCTTCGCCGCCTGGTGCGAGCAGTTGCGCGCGCGACTCGGCGCACAGTATCAGGGTGGCGGCGTGCGCTTCGAGATCACGCCGGTCGGCGGCGAAGTGCTCGTCGTCGAGTATCTGCACGGCATCGCCAACACCAGCACACTGACGCGTGAGTTCTTCTCGTCCGGCGAATACCGCAGCATGCTGCAACTCGGGCGCCAGCTCGACGGTCTGCTCGGCGCGGGCGCTGTCGTGCAGCGTGGTGAGAAGCGCCTCGAGGTGAGCAGTTTCCAGCAGGCTTTCGACTGGATGATGGAAGAGGCCAAACGCGGCCAGCAGATCCAGCGCTACAAGGGTCTCGGCGAAATGAACCCCGATCAGTTGTGGGAAACCACGATGAACATCGAGACCCGGCGCTTGCTCAAGGTGCAGGTCGAGGATGCCGTCGCCGCCGACGAGATCTTCACCACGCTGATGGGCGATCAGGTCGAACCACGCCGCGAATTCATCGAACGCCACGCGCTGTCGGTCGCCCATCTCGACGTTTGAACTTCACAAGGAACGCCAGCGGGGTCGGATTCTTTTGACGCGATCAAAAGGGTCTGACCCCCTTGCCTCATTGCTTTCCGCTGTTCCCGCCGCGCTTTTCTATTCATAGATATAAATCTATGGGATGCAGAGATATCTTTTATTGGATTTGATACCCGCCCCGGACCATATTGGATCGCCCGAAGCGCACGAGATTCTTCTGCACTTCGCCTTACTCAACCGGGAGATTCGAAATGGGTAAATCAGAAACGCTTGCCGAAGGGAAGGAACGTTACAAGTCCGGCGTTATTCCTTACAAGAAGATGGGCTATTGGGAGCCTGACTACAAGCCCAAGGAAACCGATGTCATCGCGCTGTTCCGCATCACCCCTCAGGAAGGTGTGGACCATGAAGAAGCCGCTGCCGCCGTCGCCGGCGAGTCTTCCACCGCGACCTGGACGGTGGTGTGGACCGATCGTCTGACCGCTTGCGAGCTGTACCGCGCCAAGGCCTTCAAGAGCGAACCGGTTCCCAACACCGGACCGGGCACCAAGACCGAACAGCAGTACTTCGCCTACATCGCCTACGATCTCGACCTGTTCGAGCCCGGCTCGATCGCCAACCTGACTGCTTCCATCATCG
>CAYLYS010000071.1:0-4761 GCA_964388175.1 uncultured Chromatiales bacterium
CGCTTCCATGCCGGCGGTGGAAATCTGCTCGGAGAGATCGGCGGCCGGCATGATGTCGCTGGCGGTGGAAACATCGTAATTGGGGATGAAGACCACGCGCAGATGGCCGTTGACCGCCGGATCGTTGTCGATGATGTCGGCGATGTCGTTGATCAGCTTGATGATGAGCTTGGCCATGCCGTAGCCAGGCGCCGCCTTGCCGGCGAAGATGAAGGTGCGCGGCACCATCGGCGCATCGGCGGATCCGGAACGGATCCGGTTATAGAGCGTAATGATGTGCAGCACGTTGAGGAGCTGGCGCTTGTATTCGTGGATGCGCTTGACCTGCACGTCGAACAGCGAATCGGTACGGACCTCGATGCCGAGATATTTGTGGATCCGGGCGGCGAGGCGCTCCTTGTTGTGCTGTTTGACGGCGCGGAACTCGCCGCGGAACGCGGCATCCTCGGCGAACGGGGCGAGGCGCGCGATCTCGCCGAGATCGCTCACCCAGCCCTCGCCGATACGCGAGGAGATCAGCACCGACAGCGGCCGGTTGATGTGGTGCAGCCAGCGCCGCGGCGTCACGCCATTGGTCACGTTGACGAATTTTCCGCCATAGAAGCGCGCGAAATCAGCGAAGATCGTCGTTTTCATCAATTCGCTGTGGAGCTTGGCGACGCCGTTCACGCGATGGCTGCCGATGATCGCCAGATGCGCCATGCGCACGCTGCGCTCGCCGTCCTCGTCGATGATCGACATGCGCTGCAGCAGCGCGTCGTCGCCGGGACAGCGGTGCATCACCTCGCTGAGAAAGCGGTGATTGATCTCGTAGATGATCTGCAGGTGGCGCGGCAGCATGCGCTCGAACAGCGCGACCGACCAGCGCTCCAGCGCTTCGGGCATGAGGGTGTGATTGGTATAGGAGAAGGTGCCGGTGACGATCTTCCAGGCGCGCTCCCAGGCATAGCCGTGCACGTCGAGCAGGACGCGCATCAGCTCGGCGACGGCGATGGCGGGATGGGTGTCGTTGAGCTGGATCGCCACCTTTTCCGGCAGCGCGTCGAAGCCGTCGTGATACTTGTCATGGCGGTGGAGAATGTCCTGCAGCGAGGCGCAGACGAAGAAATACTGCTGGCGCAGGCGCAGTTCCTTGCCCATATAAGTGGTGTCGTTGGGATAGAGCACGCGCGAAATGTTTTCCGACTTGGCCTCGTCCTCGACCGCCTTGATATAGTTGCCCTCGTTGAAATAACCGAGGTCGAAGTCGCGCGAGGATTTCGCCGACCACAGCCGCATGTTGTTCGTGGTCGCGGTGCGATAGCCCGGTATCGGCGTGTCGTAGGCCATGGCGATCACTTCCTCGGCATCCACCCAGTGATGGCAGACGACGCCATGCTCATCGGTGAAATCGACCACGCGGCCGTTGAAACGCACCGGGTAGATCACCTCGGGGCGGGGGAATTCCCAGGGGTTGCCGTAGCGCAGCCAGTTGTCGGGATGCTCGACCTGGTAGCCGTTTTCCACCGTCTGGCGGAACATGCCGTATTCATAGCGGATACCGTAGCCATAGCCGGGGATGCCCAGCGTCGCCATGGAATCGAGGAAACAGGCGGCGAGACGGCCGAGACCGCCGTTGCCGAGCGCGGCCTCGGGCTCGATCTCGACGATCTCGTCCAGGTTGAGGCCGAGTTCGCGCAGCGCGCGCTCGGTGTCCTCGAGCATGCCGAGATTGAGCAGGCTGTTGCTGAGCGCGCGGCCGATGAGGAACTCCATGGACAGGTAGTAGACGCGCTTGGCGTCTTCGCGGTAGTAGCTGCGCATGGTCTGCATCCAGCGCGCCGTCATGCGGTCGCGCACCAGATAGGCGACGACGTGGAACCAGTCACGGCAGGTGGCGGTGTACATGTCCTTGCCGATACGATAGGCGAGGATGTCGAGCAGGGAGCGCTTGATCGCCTCCTTCCCGAGCCCGGGCAGATGGATAGCGATGTTGTCAGCCAGGGTTCGCTGGGATGGCATAATGGTGCCCGATCGCTCTCCGGGTCAGGGTGGAAATGATTGTCCGTTAATGTGCATGAGTATATTATCACCCTCCACCGTGTCAAAATTTCACTCGATATTTCCGATGCTTCGCTCACCGAGAAGGGTTCAACAGGCAGTAGCGGGCGCCGCTGAGCGGGCGCGCTGCCGGCCGCTGTTGCCCGCCGCCGCGCTGCTGCTCGCCCTGTCCCTGGGCGCGGGCACAGCGGTGCACGCCGCAGCGCCGGTGACGCTGAACCTGAAGGACGCCGACATCAGCGCGGTGATCAGCACCGTTTCCGAAGCGACCGGACGCAATTTCATCGTCGACCCCCGGGTCAAGGGCAAGATCACCATCATCTCGTCCAAGCCGATGAACGCCGACGAGATATATAAAGTGTTCCTGTCCGTGCTCGACGTCCATGGCTTCGCCGCCGTCGACAGCGGCAACGTCATCAAGATCGTGCCGGACGCCAATGCCAAGCAGATCGCCGTGCCGGTTGCCGACGAGCGGCGTCCGGGCTCGGGCGACGAGGTCGTCACCCGCGTCATCGAGCTGCGCAACATTTCGGCGGCGCAGCTGGTGCCGATTCTGCGGCCGCTGGTGCCGCAGCAGGGCCATATGGCGGCCTACATCCCCAGCAATATGCTGATCATTTCCGACCGCGCCTCCAACATCGCCCGCATCGCCAATATCATCAACCGCATCGACATCCGCAGCGACGACGAAATCGAGCTGATCACGCTGTCGCACGCCTCCGCGGCCGAGGTCGTGCGCATCATCGGCGCGCTCGACCAGCAGCGCAAGGCGCAGCGCGGCGCGGGCGCCGAAGCGGGCGAGGAGTCACCGGTGCTGATCGCCGACGAGCGCACCAACAGCATCCTCATCGGCGGCGGCAAGACCGGCCGCCTGCGTCTGCGCGCGATCCTGTCCCATCTCGACACGCCGCTCGAAACCGAGGGCAATACCCAGGTCTATTACCTGCGCTATGCCCGCGCCGCCGACCTGGTGCCGGTGCTGACCGGCGTCAGCACCAGCGTGGAGCAGCAGGCGCAGGCGCAGAACGCGCCCGCCACCGCCAATCGCAACATGCCGATCAACATCCAGGCGCACGAGAACACCAATGCGCTGGTGATCACCGCGCCGCCCGACATCCTGCGCGCGCTCGAAAGCGTCATCAAGCAGCTCGACGTGCGCCGCGCACAGGTGCACGTCGAAGGCGTGATCGCCGAGATCTCATCCACCTTCGACGCCCAGCTCGGCACCGAATGGATCATCGACGGTACGCCCGGCGGCACCGGGCCGGTCGGGGTGAGCAATTTCCCCACCGCCAGCGGCAGCTCGATCGTCGGCATCGCCGGCAGCGTCATCACCGGCACCTCGCTGCCCAACATCGGCGACGGCCTGACGCTGGGACTGGGGCGCTTCAATTCCGGCAACATCAACTTCGCCGCGCTGCTGCGCGCGCTGAAGAGCGACGGCTCGACCAACATCCTGTCGACGCCGACCCTGGTGACGCTGGACAACGAGGAAGCCGAGATCATCGTCGGCGAGGAAGTACCGTTCGTCACCGGCTCCTTCGCCACCACCGGCGGCGCCACCAACGTGACCAACCCGTTCCAGACCATCCAGCGCCAGAACGTCGGCATCACGCTGCGCGTGCGGCCGCAGATCAACGAAGGCAACGCCATCAAGCTCGACATCGAGCAGAGCATCGACAGCCTGAGCACCAGCTCGCGCGCGGTCGACCTGATCACCAACACCCGCTCGATCAAGACCAGCATCATCGTCGACGACGGCGAGATCATCGTGCTCGGCGGCCTGATCCGCGACGACGTCCAGGAGCGCGTGCAGAAGGTGCCGCTGCTCGGCGACATCCCCCTGGTCGGCTGGCTGTTCCGTTCACAGAGCACGACCAAGGCGAAAACCAATCTGATGGTGTTCCTCAAGCCGAGCATCATTCGCGAAAACGATGTCATGCGCCAGTTCACCAGCAGCAAGTACAACCACATGCGCGCCCTGCAGATGGACGTGCGCGACAAGGGCCTGCTGATGCTGCCGCCCGAGGAAGCGCCGGTGCTGCCGGTCTTCGACGAGATGCTGGCGCTGCCCCCGTCCTTCGCCCGCGAGGGCGCGACCGAGCCCTGATGATCCGCCGCGACGCCATCGACGCGGCCACCGATCCGCAGCTTCCGGATCTCGAAGAGATCGTGCTGACGGCGGACGAGGGGCGCCGGCACGGACTGCCCTTCGCCTATGCCAAACGCCACGGCGTGCTCATCAGCGAATACGACGACCAAGGCCGCGCCGTTCTCGCCTGCCGCCCCGGCGTGTCGGTGCAGACGCTCAACGAAGTGCGCCGCTACCTCGGCACGCCGATCAGCATCAGGCCGATGCCGTCGGAACGGTTCGACGCGCTGCTGCAGGCCTCCTACGAGTCCAACAGCGCCAATACCATGCAGATGATGGGCGAGATGGGCGAGGACATGGACCTGTCGCACATCGCCCAGCAGCTCCCCGAACCGGAAGACCTGCTCGAAAGCGAAGACGACGCGCCCATCATCCGGCTGATCAACGCGCTGCTCACCGAAGCGATCAAGATCAACGCCTCGGACATCCACATCGAACCCTACGAGCACCGCCTGGTGGTGCGCTTTCGCGTCGACGGCGTGCTGCGCGAAGTGCTGGAGCCGGCGCGTGCGCTGGCGCCGATCCTGGTCTCGCGCGTCAAGGTCATGGCCAAGCTCGACATCGCCGAG
>CAYLYS010000071.1:4771-12750 GCA_964388175.1 uncultured Chromatiales bacterium
AGGGAGCAACCCTCTCCTTGAACGCGCGCATCCAGTCGCTGCGCATCGCCGGGCGCGCGGTCGACGTGCGCGTCTCGACCCTGCCGAGCGGTCACGGCGAGCGCGTGGTGATGCGTCTGCTCGACAAGCAGGCCGGCCGCCTCGACCTCGAACACCTCGGCATGGCGCCCGGCAATCTGGAGCAGATCGAACGCATCATCCGCCGTCCGCACGGCATCATTCTGGTCACCGGTCCGACCGGATCGGGCAAGACCACCTCGCTCTACGCCATGCTCACGCGCGTCAACGACAAGCGCCGCAACATCATGACGGTGGAAGATCCGATCGAATACTATCTCGACGGCATCAGCCAGACCCAGGTGCAGACCAAGGTCGACATGACCTTCGCCCGCGGCCTGCGCGCGATCCTGCGCCAGGATCCGGACATCGTCATGGTCGGCGAGATCCGCGACCTCGAAACGGCGGAAATCGCCGTACAGGCGAGTCTCACCGGTCACCTCGTGCTGTCGACGCTGCACACCAACAGCGCGATCGGCGCGCTGATGCGCCTGCGCGACATGGGTATCGAACCCTTCCTGCTGTCATCGAGTCTGATCGGCGTAATCGCGCAGCGTCTGGTGCGGCTGCTGTGTCCGCGCTGTAAACGGCCCTACGAGGCGAGCGATGCGGAACGCGAGGCGCTCGGCGTCGCCCCCGGCACGCCACTCACCCTCTACGCCGCCGAAGGCTGCAAGATCTGCAATCATCTCGGCTTCCAGGGCCGCACCGCGATCTTCGAAGTGGTCGAGATCAACGACCGGATGCGCCGCATGATCCATGACCGCGTCTCCGAACAGGAGCTCGAAACCTACGCCCATACGCGCAGCCCCAGCATTTACGGCGACGGCGTCCGCCGCGTGCTGAACGGCGACACCACGCATGAAGAAGTGCTGCGCGTCACCCACGAACTCGAGTAGCGGAACACAGACGCCGTGGGTGCATACGAATACACCGCCCTCGACCGCAGCGGCCGCGAGCAGAAGGGCGTGCTCGAGGGCGATACCGCGCGCCAGATCCGCCAGTTGCTGCGCGAGCGCGGCCTCGCACCGCTCGCCGTCGCCGAAATCACCCAGCAAAGCCAGGAGCGCGGACGGCGCGCGCTGTTCCAGCGCGGCGCCAGCGCCGGCGACATCGCGCTGATCACGCGCCAGTTCGCCACCCTGGTGCGCGCCGGACTGCCGATCGAGGAAGCGCTGCGCGCCGTCTCCGAACAGTCGGAGAAGCCGCGCATCAGAAGCATGATGCTGGCGGTGCGCTCGCGCATCATGGAAGGCCAGTCGCTGGCGCGCGCGCTCGCCACCTTCCCGCGCGCCTTTTCCGATCTCTACCGCGCCACGGTGGCGGCGGGAGAGCAGTCCGGCCATCTCGACACCGTGCTCGACCGGCTCGCCGACTATACCGAAGGCCGCCAGGCGGTACGCCAGAACGTGATGCTGTCGCTGCTCTACCCGGTGCTGGTGATCATCGTCGCCATCCTCGTCGTCGTGCTGCTGCTGGCCTACGTCGTACCGCAGGTGGTGACGGTGTTCGAGGACATGGGGCAAACGCTGCCGTTGCTCACGCGCCTGCTCATCGGCGCCAGCGATTTCGTGCGCGAGTGGGGCATGCTGCTGTTCCTGCTGCTGGTCGTCGCGCTGATCACCGCGCGCCTGCTGCTGCGCCGGCATAAGGTGCGCTATGCCTGGCACGCCTTTCTGCTGCGCCTGCCGCTGGTGTCGCGCCTGGTGCGCGGCATGAACGCCGCGCGTTTCGCGCGTACGCTGAGTATCCTCGCCGAAAGCGGCGTGCCGGTGCTCGAAGCGTTGCACATCGCCGCCGAGGTCATCACCAATCTGCCGATGCGCGAAGCGGTCAGCAGCGCGGCGCGCCAGGTACGCGAAGGCGCCAGCCTGCACAAATCGCTCGATCGCAGCGGCTATTTCCCGCCGATGACCGTGCATCTGATCGCCAGCGGCGAAACCAGCGGTCGCCTGGAGCTGATGCTCGACCGCGCCGCGGTCAGTCAGGAACGCGAACTGGAAACCGTGGTCAAAACGGTCGTCGGTCTGTTCGGGCCGTTCCTGATCCTGGTGATGGGGGGTATAGTACTGCTGATCGTGCTCGCCATCCTGCTGCCGATATTCAACCTCAATCAGCTGATCGTATAAGGAAATCGAGGTCATTCTGAACATGAAGCATTCTTTCCGTAACAAAGGCCGGACGCGCGCCGCCGGTTTCACCCTCATCGAAGTGCTGGTGGTGGTCGTGATCCTCGGCATTCTGGCGGCGATCGTGGTGCCCAATCTGATGGAGCAGCCCGGCCAGGCGCGCATCACCAAGGCCCAGTCCGACATCCGCGCCATCGAAAGCGCGCTGAACATGCACCGCCTGAACAAGCACGTCTACCCCACCACCGACGAAGGCCTGGAAGCGCTCGTCGGCGATTACCTGCCGCGCCTGCCGATGGACCCCTGGGGTCGCCCCTACCAGTACCTCAGCCCCGGCGTACAGGGCCAGATCGACGTTTTCACCCTCGGTCGCGACGGACAGCCGGGCGGACAGGGCGAAGATGCCGACATTGGCAACTGGTCGATCGGCGCTTCCTGAGATCCGGCGCCCGGGCGGCTTCACGCTGCTCGAGGTGCTGATCGTCGTACTGATCATCGGCATCGTGCTCGGTCTTGCGGTGGTGTCGATCCGCGACGATCCGGCGCAGCGCACGCAGACCGAAATCCGCCGCTTCGCCGCGCTGACGACGCTCGCCGCGCAGGAAGCCGTATTGCAGTCGCGTGAAATCGCAATCGAGCTGCAGCGCAACGGCTACCGCTTCCTCACCCTGCAGGACGGCGAATGGGTCGATCCCGCGGACAATGTCTTCCGCGCCCGTGAACTGCCCGAGGACATGGAGCTCAGCGTGCGCATCGAGGGCGTGGACACGGCGCGCGGCGCCGGCATGCAGCGCGACCCGCGCATCTACCTGCTTTCCGGCGGCGAGATGACGCCGTTCGAACTCACCATCCGGCAGCGTGACCGCAAGGTGACGCGCAGCCTGAGCGGAGACGCCGGCGGACGGCTCGAGCTCGGCGACTGATATGCACATCCGGCGACGGCGTCCCGGCCGCTTTTTCCCGATCGAGGCCGGTTTCACCCTGATCGAGATCCTGGTGGCGCTCGCCATCGTCGCCATCGCCCTGGCGGCGGTGGTGGCGGAAACCTCGCACTATGTCTACAGCACCTCGCGCCTGCAGGACCGTACGCTCGCGCACTGGGTCGCCGTCAATCGCATCGTCGAGCAGCAGCTCAGCACCGTCTGGCCCGCGACCGGCGCCACCAACGGCACCGTCGAACTCGGCGGCCGCGAATGGGCCTGGACCATGCGCATCACCGACACGCCGGACGACAGCATCCGGCGCATCGACGTCGAAGTGCGCACCGACCGCAGCAGCGAACGCATCGAGGCCAGCGCGATCGCCTATCTGGAACGACCGGCGCCATGACCGGTGCAACGAAGCACCGCGCGCGCGCCGCCGGTTTCACCCTGATCGAACTGGTGGTGGCGCTCGCCATCTTCGCGCTGCTCTCGATCATGGCCTACGGCAGTCTGCGTGTGGTGCTCGACGCGCGCGAAAACACAGAGGAGCAGGCCGAACGCCTCGCCGCGCTGCAGCTCGCTTTCACCGTGATCGGCCGCGATCTGGAACAGGCCGTCAACCGCCCGGTACGCGACGAATTCGGCGACCGCACCGCGGCCATGGCCGGCACCGGCGCTCAGATCGAATTCACCCGTGCCGGCTGGCGCAATCCGGCCGGCCTGCGCCGCAGCGAACTGCAGCGCATCTCCTATATCCTCGACGGCGATACGCTGCGCCGCCTGAGCTGGCCGGTGCTCGACCGGGTCCAGAGCAGCGCGCCGTTCGACACCGTGCTGCTCGAAGGCGTACAGGAAATCGAGATCCGCTTCCTCGATAGCCAGGATCAATGGCTGTCGTTCTGGCCCGCGCCCGAAGCCGGCACGCCGGCGGCATCGGCGCTGCCGCGTGCGGTCGAGATCAGCGTCGACACCGAGCACTGGGGCCGCATCACCCGGCTGTTCCGCACCGTCCCGGTACTGGGTGCAGCGCAGGCGCCCACGACATGAACAACCGCCGCCGACAGCCCGGCGTCGCGCTGCTGACCGCGCTGCTGGTCACCGCCATCGCCGCCATCGTGGCAGCGACGATGGCCTCGCGCCAGCACCTCGACATCCGCCGCACCCAGAACGTGGTGCAATTCGACCAGGCCTATCTGTTCGCGCTCGGCGTCGAATCCTGGGCCAAGGAAATCCTGGCGCGCGACCGCCGCGACAACAACGTCGATCATCCGGGCGAAGTCTGGGCGACGATACTGCCGCCGATCGACGTCGAAGGCGCCATGGTATCGGGCTGGATCGAAGATCAGCAGGGGCGGTTCAATCTCAACAACCTGGTCGACGCCGCCGGCGCGCCGGTGGCGCTGCAGGTCGAACGCTTCCGGCGCCTGCTGCGCGTACTGGGCATAAACGAAGGACTCGCCGACGCCGTCATCGACTGGATCGATCCCGACGCCGAGGTCCGTTTTCCGGACGGCGCCGAAGATCCGGCCTATCTGGAAATGGAACCGCCCTACCGTCCGGCGAACTCACCCATGGTTCATCCGAGTGAGTTATTATTGGTCGACGGTATCACCCCGGAGATCTTCGCGACGCTGCTTCCGCACATCTGCACGCTGCCGGAGCAGTCGGCGGTGAACGTGAATACCGCCACCATACCCGTTCTGATGTCGCTCGCCGCGGACCTGAGCGAAAGCCAGGCCGAACAGCTGGTGGCGGACCGCGACAACGAAGGCTATCAGACGGTGGAAGAATTCCTGGCCCATCCGGCGCTCATGCAGGGTCTGACCGACGTCACCGGCATCGCCGTATCGAGCATATATTTCATGGCCAACAGCAACGTCCGTTACGAGCGCAACGAAGTCATTCTGCACAGCCTGCTCCGGCGCGGCATGGACGGACGCACCAACGCGATCATGCGTTCGCAGGGCACGCTCTGATGCCGGATATCGTACTGCTGCGCATGGCCCGCGGCGCCGAAGAAGGCGTCTTCGAATGGCTGTCGCCGGACGGCGTATCCGTACGCGGCCCGCTGCCGGAGGCGGCGGCGGCGTGCGACGGCAAACGCACGGTATTCCTGGCGCCGGGCGAGGACGTGCTGCTCAGCAGCGCGCACATTCCCGCGCGCAATCGCCAGCGCCTGCTGCAGGCGCTGCCCTATGCGCTCGAAGACCGCCTGGTGCAGGACATCGAGGAATGCCATTTCGCCGCGGGCACGACGCGGCGCGGCGACGGCTCGCTGCCGGTCGCCGTGGTCGAGCGTGCGCGCCTGGAAGGCTGGCTGGGCGAACTCGCCGGCGTCGGCATCGCACCCGACCGCGTCATCCCCGACGTGCTGGCAGTACCTTATGAGCCGGGCAGTTGGACGGTGCTCGACGACGCCGGCATGATGCTGGTGCGCCACACCACGCAGGGCGGCTTCGCCATCGATCGCGACAGCCTGGCGCCCATGCTCGCCAGCGCGCTGGAAGAAGCCGGGGAAGCGCGTCCCGCACAGTTGCTGGTCTATGCCGCCGACGATGCGGCGGACGAGTTCGAAGCACTGTCCACGCTCGGCGTGGAAATCCTCGTACGCCCGCTGCCGGGTTCGGTGCTGGCGCTGATGGCGGCGCACGTCGACGGCGGTGAAGCGATCGATCTGCTGCAGGGCGATTACAACCGCCGCGAACAGTTCGGACGCACCTATCGGCCCTGGCTGCCGGCGGCGATCATGCTGGCGCTGCTGCTGGCGCTCAATATGGGCATGCTCCTGTACGAACACAGCCGGCTCGGCAATGAAAGCGCGCGCCTGCAATCGTCGATCGAAAGCATTTACCGCGAAGCCTTTCCCGAATCCCAGCGCGTGGTCAACGCCCGCGTGCAGATGGAGCGCGGCCTGGAATCCCTGCGCCGCGGCGGCGCGCAGAACAGCGATTTTCTCGACATGATGAGCAGAACGGCGGAGGCGCTGCGCGCGACCGAGGGACTGGTGGTGCAGCGCATCAATTACCGCGAGCGGCGTCTCGATCTTTCCCTGATGATCCGCGATCTGCAACAGCTCGACGGACTGGTGCAGCAGCTCGGCGAGAACGGCGGCATGACGGTCGAAGTGCAGTCCGCCAGCGCCGTGGAAGGACGCATCGAGGCGCGGCTGCAGGTGAGGGCGGCGCCATGAAGCGTTTCCTCGCCGGACTCGGCGCGCGCGAGCGCTTCCTCCTCATCGCTGCCGCCGTGCTGCTGATGCTCCTGCTGCTCTACCTGCTGGCGTGGAAACCGCTGCAGCAGCGTACCGAACGCCTGCGTGCCACCGTCGCCGAGCAGCAGGCGCTGCAGCAGTGGATGACGGCGGCGGCGCAGGAAGCGCGCCGGCTGCGCGCCGTCCAGCCCGCCACGCAGCGCGCCGAACGGCAATCGCTGCTCGCGCTGGCGGACCGCACCGCGCGCGAAGCCGGGCTCGGTCCGGCGGTCCGCCGCGTCGAACCGGAAGGATCGGACCGTGCCCGCATCGTGCTGGAACAGGCCGCCTTCGACGATCTGGCGAACTGGCTGGAACAACTCGTCATCCGCCATCAGATCGTGATCGACAGCGTGACCGTCGACAATCGCAATGAACCGGGGCTGGTCAACGCCCGCCTGGTGCTGCAGGCGCCGACGTCATGAGCATGAAAAAACGGATCCACTATGCGCTGTTCTTTCTCGGCGCCTATCTGCTGTTCCTGATCGCGACGCTGCCGGCGGCGCAGGTCTACCGCTGGGCGCAGGGCGACGCAGCAGCACCGGTCGAGCTTTACCGCATCAGCGGTACGCCGTGGCGCGGCGCGGCAGGCGTGATGCGCGCGGGCGCACTGACGCTGGAGCAGACATCGTGGCGCTGGCGTCCGAGCGCGCTGCTGCTCGGGCGAGTGGAATACGAACTGAACGCGACGCTCGGCGGCGGCACGCTGCAGACCATCGCCGGACGCACGCCGGGAGGCGCGCTCTACGCGCGGGAACTGCGACTGGATGCGCCGCTCGGCCAGCTCGCCGCCCTCGGCGGCGTACCTGACAGCGGTCTCGACGGCCGCCTGAACGCGCACATCGAGCGCCTGCGCGTGGACGATGGCCGCCTCCATGAACTCGAAGGCAACGCCGAGCTCAGCAATGCCCGCGTCGGCGCACCGCTCGACGTCGCGCTCGGCAGCTTCACGCTCGCACTCTCCGCCGACGCCGCGAGCGGCGCCGTCAACGGTGTGCTGCGCGACGGCGGCGGCCCGCTGCGCGCCGAGGGCACGGCCACACTGCAGCCGAACGGCAATTACACTTTCAACGCCCGTCTGGGTGCGCGCGACAATGCCGACGCCACGCTGAGCCAGACGCTGGCGATGCTGGGACGGCCGGCGGCGGACGGGCGGGTCACCGTCAACCACAGCGGCCACATTCCCCTCGATCGTTACCTGCCGCAATAGAAAAAGAAAAAGGGGTCAGACCTTTTTGCACCGCAGCCTGTATCACCAGGCGAGCGGATCAAAAAGGTCTGACCCCTTGTTTTTCCCTTCTCTCAGCGCTTCATCGAATCGAAGAATTCGGCGTTGTTCTTGGTGACCTTGAGGCGGTCGATGAGGAATTCGATGGCGGCGAGCTCGTCCATGGGATGGAGCAGCTTGCGCAGGATCCACATCTTCTGCAGCTCGTCCGCATCGGTGAGCAGCTCTTCGCGGCGCGTGCCGGAACGGTTGAGGTTGATGGCGGGGTAGATGCGCTTCTCGGCGATGCGGCGATCCAGATGGATTTCCATATTGCCGGTACCCTTGAACTCTTCGTAGATGACATCATCCATGCGCGAGCCGGTTTCGACCAGCGCGGTGGCGATGATGGT
>CAYLYS010000072.1:0-12308 GCA_964388175.1 uncultured Chromatiales bacterium
CGAAGCGCATGCGCAGCACCTTGGCTTCGCGCGCGGTCAGGCTTTCCAGCACCGCGGTGGTCGCCTCGCGCAGTCCGGATATGGTCGCCGCTTCGGGCGGCGACAGCACATTGGTATCCTCGATGAAATCGCCAAGATGCGAATCCTCGTCGTCACCGATCGGCGTCTCCATGGAGATCGGCTCCTTGGCGATCTTCAGCACCTTGCGGATCTTGTCCTCGGGCATTTCCATGCGCTTGGCAAGCTCGTCCGGCGTCGCCTCACGACCCATCTCCTGCAGCATCTGCCGGCTGATGCGGTTGAGCTTATTGATGGTTTCGATCATGTGCACCGGAATGCGGATGGTGCGCGCCTGATCGGCGATCGAACGCGTGATCGCCTGACGGATGGAAATCACCAGACGCAGGTTGGCCTCGACCATTTCCTTCTTGGCGCGCCGCGCCTTGGCCTCACCGATCGACATCTTGCGATTGATGTCCTTGATCTCGTTGACGGCCATGCCCGATTCGTCCTGCAGCGAGATCAGCTTCTTCTGCGCGCGCAGAATGTCTTCCTGATACTCGCCGAGCACCGGCGAATACTTCTTGCCGGCGGCGATCTGCCGCGGCAGCCAGTCGAGATCGGTTTCGTTATCGGGGAATGAGGTGATGAATTCCTTGCGCGGCATGTGCGCCTGACTGACGCAGATCGCCATGATCACCTTCTCCTGCGCCCGGATGCGGTCGACGGCATCGCGCAGATTCTTGATCAGATGGTCAGTCAGACGCTGGGTCAGCTTGAAGCTCATGAAACACTCGGCGAGCTCGCCGCGCAGCTTCACGGTCTTCTCATGCGCGATGCCGTTCTTGGCGATGGCGTTCATCGTCTTCTTGTAGAGCTTTTCCATATCGCCGAAGCGGCGCGCGGCCTCTTCCGGATCCGGCCCCGTGTCGGCGGCAACCTCACCGTCGCCGTCACCCTCTTCGTCCGCTTCGTCGGCGCTTTCCTCGTCGCGCTCGACCGGGAAAACCTCATCGACCGCAGCGACCTGCACCGGCGCAGCTTCTTCGCTTTCGAGCTCCGGTTCCACGTAACCGGTGATCACGTCACCCAGGCGGACTTCACTGGCCTGCACCTTCTCATAGGTGCGCAGCAGTTCGGCGATGGTATCGGGGTAATCGGCCAGCGCCAGCAGCATCTGCCGCTGACCACTCTCGATGCGCTTGGCGATCTTGATTTCGCCTTCGCGGGTAAGCAGCTCGACCGTACCCATCTCGCGCATGTACATGCGCACCGGGTCGGTGGTGCGGCCGAATTCGCTGTCCACGCTGGCCAGCGCGGCAGCGGCCTCTTCAGTGACATCATCATCGCCGCCGTCCACCGCCGCATCACTCATCAGCAAGGTCTCGGCATCAGGGGCGAATTCATGCACCGCGATACCCATGTCATTGATCATGCCGATGATGTCCTCGATCTGTTCCGGATCGACGATGTCATTGGGCAGATGATCGTTGACTTCGCGATAGGTCAGGTACCCTTGGTCCTTGCCCTTTGCGATCAGCGCCTTGAGTTGTGACTGCTGCTCTTGCTTCATAGTGATGTCCCGAACCTCTGGTGATTTGGGCGGCTCGCCGCAGGACGGCGCGACAAACCGCCAAGTTTACAATAGACCGTCAAACGATGAGAAGATTCAGCCACGGATAGGGCGCGAATCCCGGCTCATACCCCCGCCGCCTTCTTCTCGCTCAGCAGTTGCCTCAAACTGATCTTGTCCTCCTCGCTCAGCAGCGGCTTGCTGCGCAGATCGTCGATCTGCTGATCCAGGTACTTACCACGCAGCTTGCGCATGACATCCGCAAACTCGTCATCGAGGTGCTCCGGCGCGATGAGCGCCTCCTCGCGCGCCAGTTGGGCGAGGTGCCGACCGTGCTCATGCTCGCGCCAGCGCTCCAACACGGTGCCGGTATTGAAATGAGGGTTGGCACGCAATAAATCAAGCATTTCCGTCAGCAGGGAAATACCTGGAATATTCATATTTATCAACCAACTGCAATCTGTCTGCCCCTGCGCCAGCGAAGGTTTTCGCAGCAGCAGGGTGACGGCCTTGCGCGGCAGGGAGCTGACGGCGCGCCCACGCGCCGGCGCCGAAGGCAGCCGCACCGCCGCCCGCTTGGGCGGCGGTGCGGCGCCCGACAGCATCCCGCTCAGCGATTCATTGCCGATTCCGGCCAGTTCGGCAAGCCGCGCGATCATCATGTGACGGAACACACCGGGCGCTATCTTGGCCAGATACGGTCGTGCGAGTTCCACCAGGCGCGCCCGCCCGTCGATGCTGGACGTATCGGCGCGCTGCGCCAGACAGTCATAGAAGAAGGCCGAAAGCGTGACTGCATTCACAAGCCGCTCCTCGAAGCCTTTTTTGCGCTCGGCGCGCACCAGCGAGTCGGGATCCTCCCCGTCCGGCAGGAACATGAAGCGCGCCTGACGGCCATCGCGCAGCGCCGGCAATGTCCCCTCCAGTGCGCGCCATGCCGCCTGCCGCCCGGCGCGATCGCCGTCGAAGCAGAACACCAGCTCCGGCGTCAGCCTGAACAGACGCTCCAGATGCTGCGGAGTGGTCGCGGTGCCGAGCGTCGCCACGGCATAGGAGATGTCATGCTGCGCCAGCATCACCACGTCCATGTAGCCTTCGACAACCAGCAGCCGGTCCAGATCGCGGCGCGCCTTGCGCGCTTCGTACAGGCCATACAGTTCCCGCCCCTTATGGAATATCGCGGTTTCTGGCGAGTTCAGATACTTCGGTGTGTCGTCGCCGAGCACGCGACCGCCGAAGGCGATTACCCGTCCGCGCACATCACGGATCGGAAACATGATCCGGTCGCGAAAACGATCGTAGCAACCGCCCTGATCACGCCGGGCCAACAGCCCCGCGGCGAGCAGGCGCTGCTCGGGATAACGCGGACCCAAACCCTTCAGCAGGTTATCCCAACCGGGCGGCGCGTAGCCGACCCCGAATGTGGCGGCGGTTTCGCCATCGAGACCGCGCCCCTTGAGATAATCGATGGCAGCCTGGCCGCGCGGATGCTCTCGCAGCTGACGCCGGAACCATGCCGCAGCCTCCTCCAGCACGCCATACAGCTCGGTATCGGCGGCTTTGTCGCCCTCTGCGCCCGCCTCAGGCATGGGCAGACCGGCGCGGCCGGCCAGTTCGCGCACCGCTTCGACGAAATCGAGATGGTTGTATTCCATCATGAAGCCGATCACGGTGCCGTGCGCGCCGCAGCCGAAGCAATGATAGAACTGCTTCTCCGGGCTCACCGTGAACGATGGCGTGCGCTCGTCGTGGAAGGGGCAGCAGGCCATGTATTCGCGCCCCGCCTTGCGCAGGGCGACATAGCCGTCGATGACTTCGACAATGTCGAGGCGCGCAGTCAACTCATCGATGAAAGACTGAGGAATTCGACCAGCCACGCGACCCTCGGCGGAAACTGAGAAAACGATGGTGGGCGACGCCAAGATACAAAGGGGCCGGCCTGCGCACAAGCGTACATCGGGTCGCCCGCCGGGACCGGGCTGCCCGGCCCAGGAACACCTGGCCTAGGAACCGAGCCGGGACCTGATCCGGGCGCTGACGGCGCCCATGTCGGCTCGCCCCTGGACCTGCGGTTTCAGCACCGCCATGACCTTGCCCATGTCCTTGATCGACTGGGCACCGCTGCTCGCGATTGCCTGCTCGATGAGCAGGGCGAGCTCTTCATCAGGCAACTGCGGCGGAAGATAGGAAACGATGATATCGAGCTCGAAGGCTTCCTTCTCGACGAGATCGGGGCGATTGCCCTTGCGATACTGCTCGATGGAATCCTGGTGCTGCTTGACCATCTTGCCCAGCGCGGCGACGACCTGTTCGTCATCGAGCTCGATACGCTCATCCACCTCGCGCTGCTTGATCGCCGCGAGGATGAGACGGATCACGCCGAGCCGCGCACTTTCCTTCGCGCGCATGGCCGCCTTCATATCTTCCTGAAGCCGCGCCTTGAGCTGGCTCTGCATGAAACTCTCCGGGCAAATCCCCCCCTCTGGACGAGGGGGAACAATCAGCTATGGGTACGCAGGTGGCGCGATCTTTCGATCGACGTGCGCTTCTGCTGGCGCTTGACCGCGGCAGCGGCCTTACGCTTGCGCACCGACGTCGGCTTCTCATAGAACTCGCGACGACGGATTTCGGACAGGATACCGCTCTTCTCGCAGATGCGCTTGAAACGGCGCAGCGCGACCTCGAACGGTTCGTTATCTCTCACACGTACGTTGGGCATTCAAAATCCTCTAAAACCTAAAACCCTAAAAACCCCAAAAACAGGGAAACCCGGCATAAAGGGCGATTATTCTAACCCCGGGCAAGGATAAAGCCAAGCCGGTCCACCGCGAAATCCTGGCAACCCCCTATATCGGCCCCTGTGTCGGGAAAACAGAACGGTTTTCCAGGCCGGCCCCGCCACGCTATCATGAGGACACACTTCCAGAAACGGTCAGCTGCGGTATCCACCGTGCCCAACGCCCCCAGCACAGCAGGCAGCAGCGAAGCGACCGCATTCGAGGCCAGAGTTCGCCCTCATCTGCAAGCCCTTTATCGGGTCGCCTATCGCCTGACCAAGCGGCGCGAGGACGCCGAGGATCTGGTCCAGGACCTCCTCACCAAGCTTTACGGCCGGCGCCAGGAACTGGATGGGGTCGAGCACCTGCGGTCCTGGCTGCTGCGCGTGATGTATCGCCTGTTCATAGACCAGCACCGCCAGCATGCGCGCTCCCCCCTGCACCTGGCCGACGCACCCGTCGGTGAGGACAGCGGCGACCCGCTGGCCCAGCTGGCCACGACCGAAAACGATCCGCAAACCGATGCCGAGCAGGCGGCCAGCACCCTGGTTCTGCTGCAGGCGATCGAGCGCCTCAGCACGGATCACCAGCGCGTGCTCGCTCTCCATGATGTCGAGGGTTACACGCTGGAAGAAATCCAGATCATGATCGACTGCCCCATCGGCACGCTGAAATCACGCCTGCACCGGGCGCGAGCGCGACTGCGTGAGCTCCTGGCCGAAGCGGAAACAGCGGAAACAGTGGAACCGTCTTTGCCGCCGATTCGTCATATTCACAGCGCCTGAATGGAATAAGCCATGCACTGTTCCGAAATCAAAGACCGGCTGGACGACTATCTGGACGGCTGTTCGCCAGCGGCGGAATATGCCGCCATCGGCAGCCACGCACGCCGCTGCGCCCCCTGTGCCGACATCCTGGGTCGGGAAAGGAAGCTGCGCGAGCGGCTGCGCCGCCTGCCCGTTCCGGAACCCGACATGGCCGTATTCAGCCGCGCCATTGCAGCCGCCGCCCGGGCGGAAGACCATCAGCGGAAACAACAGCGGCGGTGGAACCTGACCGGCGCCGCGCTCGCCGCCACTGTCGTGCTGGCGCTGGGACTCGGCTTGAAAGGTACTCTCAGCGGTGGCGATGCGCCTGACCACCCGCTGCTGGCGGACGGCGGCCAGGCGCAGGAAGCCGCGGCGGGCAGCATCACCGGCGATGCGCAGCCGCTGGCCGTACTGAAAGCTCGCCCCGCCGCCGACATCGTTCTCGCCCTCGACGAAGAGCGCGAACTGAGTCTGGCGCTGGAATCGCAGCAGCGCATCGAAGAAGCCACTTTCACCGTCATCCTGCCCGAAGGGGTGGAACTCAGCGGTTATCCCGGCCAGCGGGAAATTACCTGGATCGGCAGCCTGGAATCCGGTAAAAATCTGCTGGTGCTGCCGCTCAAGGCGCGGGCGGGCAACGGGGGCGAACTCACCACCCATATCATGCACACCGAGCGGCGACGTAGTCTGATCCTGCACGCCGACGTCGTTACCCCATCTCCAGCGCCGGCCTTGCTGCCGGCAGAACCCGTCACCGTGATGTGAGCGAAACGGACAGATGCATCATATACGTCATAAATTGCTGATTCTGTCTCTGTGCAGCCTGCCGAGCGGGGCAGCGCTTGCCATCGATGATCTGGACATCACCATCCGGGTCATCGACCGTCAGGAGGCGCGCCTGGAAAACTTCACCAACCGGATCGAACTGCCACGCGATCTCGCTCCGCGCGCCACACCTCCGCGCGGTGAGCAGCAACAGCGTGAATGGAACAATCAACCGCCATCGGCCGCACGCCCCGGCGACGGACGCCAGCAGTCATGGGATCGTTCACGCGCGGGACATCAGCAAACCAACGATATACGGGACGATGCGCGCCAGTTGCGCGACGATGGCAGGCGCAAGCACGAGCCCGATGCTGCCGGCGGCGGCAGCCACGGTTACCACGAAGCGGAATACATGCGTCAGTACCGCCGGCCCTAGTGGCCGGCGCGCACCAGACCGCCCATGCCCGCCTGCTCCAGCACGCCGTCCAGATAGACGCGGATTTCCCCCGGCTCTTCCATCAGCAATACCTGGCCCAGGATATCGCACGCCTGCGCGACGCTGAAGCCACGGATCACGCGCTTGATGCGCGGCAGGCTGGCAACGCTGGCGCTGAGATTGGACACACCCATCCCCAGCAGCAGGATCACCGCGGCGGGATCGCCGGCCATTTCTCCGCACACCCCAATCGGCTTGCCACAGCGCTGGGCGCCCTGAATCGCCTGGACCAATGCCCGCAGCACCGCCGGATGCAGGGAATCGTAGAGCGAAGCCACCCGGGAATTATTGCGGTCTACCGCCAGCATGTACTGGGTGAGGTCGTTGCTGCCGATCGAAAGGTAGTCGACACGCCGTGCTATCGCTTCGATCTGATAGATCGCCGCCGGCACTTCGATCATGACGCCGACCGGCGGCAACTGATCCGGCGCCTCCCCTTCCACACGCAATTCCTGATAGACGCGATGAATCAGGCGCAGTGACGCATCCACCTCGCCGACGCCGCTGATCATCGGCAGCAGCAAGCGCGCATTGCCGAGCCCGGCATCGGCGCGCAGGATCGCGCGCAGCTGGATGAGAAAAAGCTCGGGATGATCGAGCGTCACGCGGATGCCGCGCCAGCCGAGGAAAGGATTTTCCTCGTGGATGGGGAAATAGGGCAGCATCTTGTCGCCGCCGATATCGAGCGTGCGGATCGTCACCGGCCGTGGCGCGAACGCTTCCAGCACCTGACGATAGATGCGCCTCTGCTCCTCCTCGCCCGGAAAGCGGCTGCGGATCATGAACGGAAATTCCGTACGGTAGAGGCCGATGCCCTCTGCGCCATGGCGCAGGGAAGGAATCACATCGGAGATCAGGCCGGTATTGGCATAGAGCGGTACATGAATGCCATCCAGCGTCGTTGCCGGCAACTCGCGCAGTTCGTCGAGCCCCGCCGTCAGTTTCTTCTCTTCGCTGATGAGATGCGCGTATTCGGTGCGCACCGCCGGTGAAGGGCTGACATAGATGCAGCCGCGGTAACCGTCCACCACCAGCTCCGAGCCGTCGACGCGCGCCACCGGCAGCTCGCGCAGCCCCACCACCGCGGGGATACCGAGCGAGCGCGCCAGGATCGCCACATGGGAGAATGTCGAGCCGCGCACCGAAACCACGCCGGCGAGACGGTCGAGCGGCACTTCGGCGAGCGTCGATACCGTAATCTCTTCGCCGACCAGAATGGTATCGGGAGGATAGGCCTGCCCCTGGCTGCCGGTATGCTGCAAACGAGTCAGGATGCGCAGGCCGACGTCCCGCACATCGCCCGCGCGCTCGCGCAGATAGGGGTCTTCCATGTCCTCGAAGACCCGCGTGTGCTCCCTGATCGTATCCCTCAGCGCGCCCGCCGCCCAGTTGCCGCCACGGATGCGCTCCACCGTCTGGCGCTCCAGGCCCGGGCTATCGAGCATCAGGGAATAGGCATGGAAAAGCGCGCGATCCTCGGCGGCCAGCGACTCTCCCATACGGAGTTCCAGCGCCTTGATGTCATCGCGCGCCGCCGCCACGGCGGCGTGGAAAGCGGCGATTTCGGCCTCCACATCCACTGCCTGGCGATCGGGCACCGCATCGAGATCCATTGCCGGATAGACGACCAGCGCCGTTCCGGTAGCGACGCCGGGAGCGCCGGCGAGGCCATGAATCGGCCGCGAACCGCTTTCCTGGCCGGGCGTATGGGTCAGGTCGCGAATGCCGCCATTGACGATGGCGAGCGCGATGGCGCCGGAAAGCTGGGCGGCAACGGTGAGCAGGAAGGCCAGCTCATCCTCGTCGAAATGCCGCACCTCCTGCTGGCGCGCGACCAACACACCCATGACGCTGCGATGATGGATGATCGGAACGCCGAGAAAAGCGTGGTAATAGCTCTCGCCGGTCTCGGCAATGAAGCGATAGCGCGGATGGGTCGGCGCATCATCCAGGTTGAGCGGCTCGGCGGTTTCACCGACGACACTGATCAGACCCTCTCCGCGCGGCAGGCGCACGATGCCCACCGAGGCCGGGTTGAGCCCGTCCGTCGCCATCAGTACATAATCGTCGGAAACCGGATCGAGGAGGTAAACAGAACAGACATCGACTTTCATCGCCTGCTTGACGCGAGTGACGATGATGGACAGCGCCTGGGTCAGATCGCTGGCCGCATTGACCTCCTGGACGATGCGCTTGAGAGTGCCGAGCATCCGGTTCCGGTCGCGCTAGACGCGGCGGCCCAGATCGGCCGCTGAACCGCTGGGAGGCGTGGGGGCGAATTTCCCGTCGATGAAAGCCAGTTCGGCGAATTCTTCCAGCGCACGCCGATAGACCTTGCGCTTGAACGAAACCACTTCCTTGACCGGAGCCCAGTAGTCGACCCAGCGCCAGCGATCGAATTCCGGCTGATCGCTCGCATCCAGACGTACCTTGCGTTCATCGCCGATGAGATAGAGCAGATACCAGACCTGCTTCTGGCCGATGCAGACGGGCCGGCTGCGGCGCCGGATGAGGTGCTTGGGCAGCTGATAGCGCAGCCAATCGCGGGTACGCGCGATGACCCTGACATCGTCCGATTCCAGGCCCACTTCCTCGCGCAACTCGCGATACATCGCCTGTTCCGGACTCTCATCCCTGCCGATGCCGCCCTGGGGAAACTGCCAGGCGTTCTGACCGATGCGCCGCGCCCATAACAGGCGGCCATCCTCATTGCTCAGGATGATTCCCACATTCTCCCGATAGCCATCCAAATCGATCACTTGATCAATTAGTTGCGTATCTTTAGGGGAGATGTGCATAAGACCGATTCTCTCATAATCGTCGGCGCCCTAGCAATTACACGATGCGAAATCCTTCCACCCGAAGGGTGGCAACGACTGACAGATACTCGGCCAGATATATCCAGGCAGGTACCCAAGCAGATACTCAGCGCGCATCCGGCGCGCTGCCACACG
Source organism: uncultured Chromatiales bacterium (assembly GCA_964388175.1). Classification (GTDB taxonomy): domain Bacteria; phylum Pseudomonadota; class Gammaproteobacteria; order SZUA-140; family SZUA-140; genus JAITWN01. The sequence continues at coordinate 9,375 of CAYLYS010000072.1, forward strand.
GCCGGTTCGACCACCCGCAACGATACCGGCAGGCGAGGCAAGCAAGCGGAAGCCTCCCATCCGGCGCGTCGATTTCAGCACCCGGCCAGCTTGCGTACGTCTTCCCGATCATCTACGGTAAGCGCATTTTTCAAGGAGTTGCACCGTGAGTCTGGCGATCTTCGACCTCGACGATACCTTACTGGCAGGAGACAGCGATTATCTCTGGGGCCGCTTCCTCGTCGCACAGGGCGTCGTCGACAGCGACCATTATGAGCGTGAAAACGAGCGCTTCTTCGGTCAATACAAGGCGGGCACGCTGGACATCCACGAGTGGCTGCGTTTCCAACTGCGGCCGCTGGCCGACAACCCGCTCCAGGCCATGCTCGATCTGCGCACCCGCTTCCTCGACGAAATCATCGCGCCGATCATTTCCCCGGCCGCGCGGGAGCTGATAAAAAATCACAAGGAACAGGGCCATACCCTGCTCATCATCACTGCCACCAATGCCTTCATCACGCGCCCGATCGCCGAACTGCTCGGCATCCCGCATCTGCTCGCCAGCGAACCGGAATTCGTCGACGGCCGCTATACCGGAGGGGTGAGCGGGATTCCCAGCTTCCGCGAAGGCAAGGTGATCCGCCTCGAGGCCTGGCTGGGCGAACGGGGGTTCACCCTGGCGCAGAGCTGGTTCTATTCCGATTCGCACAACGATCTGCCGCTGCTGGAACGGGTCACTCATCCGATCGCGGTCAATCCGGACCCCACGCTCGCCCGGATCGCCGCAGCGCGGGCATGGCCCGTGCTCGACCTGCGTTGAGCAGAGGCATCCCGCTGCTGGCGGGATTGCTGCTGCTCAGCCTGGCGAGCCTCGGCTTCTCGCTCGCCGCCGGCAGCGTATGGCTGGGATGGTCCGAACTCGGCGCCCTGATGCAGGGACGGGCGGACACGCTCACCCGCGATCTGGTCCTCGAACTGCGCCTGCCGCGCGCCCTGTCGGCCTGCGCCACCGGCGGCATGCTGGCTCTGGCCGGAGCGATGATGCAGGTGCTGCTGCGCAATCCCCTTGCCGACCCCTACATTCTCGGCGTTTCAGGCGGTGCGGCGGTGGGTGCGCTGAGCGCGATGATGGCGGGGCTGGGCGGCCTGTGGCTGTCGGGCAGCGCTTTCGGCGGCGCGCTCGCCTCCATGCTCCTGGTTTTTGTCCTGGCGCACGGCCGCGGCGACTGGTCATCCACCCGCCTGCTGCTCACCGGTGTGGTCGTCGCCGCCGGCTGGGGCGCACTGATCAGCTTTCTGCTCGCCACCAGCCCCGATAGTACCCTGCGCGGCATGATGTTCTGGTTGCTCGGCGATCTGAGCCAGGCCGACCGTCCCGCCGCACCGCTGGTCGTGCTCGGTGTCGGGCTGGCACTGGGCTTGTATGCTGCACGCGATCTCAACGTATTGATCCACGGTGAACAGAAAGCCCGCACGCTGGGCGTGGCGGTCACGGGGCTGAGGATGCGGCTTTACATCCTGGCCTCTCTGCTGACCGCCAGCGCGGTCACGGTCGCGGGCAATATCGGCTTCATCGGGCTGATCGTGCCCCATCTGGTGCGCTTGCTGACCGGCAACGACCATCGCATCCTGCTGCCGGCATCGGTACTGCTGGGAGCCAGCCTGCTGATGGTGGCCGACACGCTGTCACGCACCGTGGCCGCGCCGCTGCAGCTCCCGGTGGGCGTGGTGACGGCGCTGATCGGCGTCCCCCTGTTCCTTTATATGCTGCGACGGTCACGCGATTGAGCCTGCTGAGCACGACAGACCTGTCGGTTTCCATCGCCGGCAATCTCATCTGCCGCGATCTGGGAATGAGGATCGATCCCGGCAGCCGCTGGGCAATCCTCGGCCGCAACGGCGTCGGCAAGACCACGCTGCTGAAGACCCTGGCCGGTCTGCGCGCAGCGGACAAGGGCACCGTACTGCTCACGGGCACACCGCTCGCCGCCTGGCCGCGCCGCGTGGCGGCGCAGAAAATCGGCGTGCTGTTCCAGGACCAGCACACGCTTTTCCCCGGCACCGTGCTGGAAACGGTACTGATCGGACGGCACCCCTATATTACGCACTGGCGCTGGGAAGACGCGGAAGATATCGAACTGGCGCGTGCCGCCCTGGCGCAGGTCGGACTCACGGGCATGGACGGACGCAGCCTGGACACGCTGTCCGGTGGCGAGCGTCAGCGCCTGGCGATCGCTACCCTGCTGTGCCAGGCGCCCGCCGTCTATCTGCTCGACGAGCCCAGCAATCATCTCGACCCGCATCACCAGATGGCGGCGATGGAGCTGATCTGCCGCCGCATTCAGGACGACGCGTCGGCTGCCGTCATGGTGCTGCATGACATCAACCTGGCGGCGCGCTTCTGCGATCACGTATTGCTGCTCTACGGCGAGGGCGCGGCGGAACACGGTCCGACGCCGGTCATGTTGAATGAGGAAAAACTGCAGCGGCTCTACGGACAGCCGATGTCGCGAGTGCAGCAGGGAGAACGCTCGTTCTATTTTCCTGCGTGAAGTACGCCGGCCGTGCAGGCCGGCGTTTTTTCTCAGGTGATGCTGTCCCGGTTCGCTGCCTTCATCATGGCGTCGTGCTTGCTGACCAGACCCTTGCGCACCAGATCCTGCAGGCATTGATCCAGCGTCTGCATGCCGACCGACTGGCCGGTCTGGATCGCCGAATACATCTGCGGCACCTTGTTCTCGCGGATCAGGTTGCGGATCGCCGGCGTGCCGATCATGATTTCGTGCGCCGCGATGCGCCCGCCGCCGACCTTCTTCAGCAAGGTCTGCGAGATTACCGCGCGCAGCGATTCCGACAGCATGGAGCGCACCATCTCTTTCTCCGCCGCCGGGAACACGTCGATGATACGGTCGATGGTCTTGGCGGCCGAACTGGTATGCAAGGTGCCGAACACCA
>CAYLYS010000073.1:0-11965 GCA_964388175.1 uncultured Chromatiales bacterium
CCGGCCATCCTGCTCTCCGGCCTGCCCGACCGCGAGGCCGACCTCGCCGCCGGCAGGATCGACAGGAACAGCGGCACCGCGGCGAGCCAGGGGAAGCCGTCGCCGGGGTGTCCGCCGAGTAGCAGATAGCCGAACAGCAGAACGAGGAAGCTGTGGGTGAAGGCGACGTCGATCTCGCCGAGGCCGCGGTGCGAGAATTTCAGCGGCGGTACGGTATAGCCGAAGCACAGCAGCAGCGCGGCGCCGAGCACCAGGGTGAGGATCGGAGCGGAAACCGCGGCACTGGCATAGAGCGCCGCGCCGCACAGCACGAAGCCGAGCGTGGTGAGCATGATGCCCCAGCGCACCTCGGTGAAGCTGAGAGAGCCGTCCACCAGTACGCGCGAGCCGCCGTTGAAGGGGCTGAAGTTGCGGTTGTCGCGATCGCTGGGATAGTCGAAGTGCTCGTTGGTGAGCACGGTGGCGAATTCGAGCAGGAAGATCGTGGCGTAGCCCAGCCAGAACAGCGGCTCGCCGAGGACCGCGCTGCTCCCGGCCGCGGCCATGGCGCCGACGGCGTAGGCGAGCCAGGTCATGGGATAGAACTGCAGGCGCATCGCGCGGATCCAGATCGCGGCCTTGGCGCCCAGCCGCTCGCTGCGGTCGGGCACGCCGCGGGACAGGCGCAGCCCTTCGGCGCGCGCTCGTTCGATCCAGGTGCGCCGCTCGGCATCGGCCGAATCGAATACGGTGCCGAAGCTCGTCACCCGCACCGGATTCACGCCGCAGAACTGCAGCGTGGCGCGCTTCATCGCGTTGATGCCCGGTTGCCCGAAGATCCAGCGATACACCCAGCGCGGCGTGTCCATGGTGTTGATGAGGTGGGCGCTCTTGCCGGTCAGCAGTTTGTCCCAGCTGCCGTCCTCGTGCATGCGGAAGGCGTAGCCCGGTTTGAAGATGCGGTCGACGAAGCCCTTCAGGCGCGCGGGCATGGTGCCCCACCAGTTCGGAAAGACGAAGACCAGGTGATCGGCGCGGCTGACCTGCTCGCGCGCGGCGGCGAGATCGGCTTCCTCGGCTTCATCCTCGCGGCCGGTGGGATAGTCGGGGTCGAAGGTGAGATCGCCGAGCCGCAGCAACTCGACGCCCACGCCCGCCTGGCGCGCGCCGTCGGCATAGGCTTCGGCGATGGCGCCGCACAGGCTGTCCTTGTGAGGATGACCCAGTACGATCAGAACCTGCACGGTGCGTCTCCTTATCAGTCGGAAATCAGTCGGAATCGTCCTCCAGCCATTTCAGACTCTTGATGATGATGAACATGATCGAGAGCGAGATGGCGCCGATGGCGACAGAGGCGAGGAAGTTGTCGAAAGTCGATTCGTGCAGACGCCGGGGGAAGGGGAGATCCAGCTTGTTCATATGCCGCATCAGCGCGGCGGCCGGCGTGCTCACCAGCAGCAGGCAGGAGACATAATAGACGAGCGTCAGGCGCGACGAGGCATAGTGGTGGAACACCACGAAGCAGAGCATGCCATAGAGCAGATAAGGCGCCGGATAGACGCCGACGGCGAGCATGAGCATGATCGTGCGATCGCCATGGAAGGGCGGGTGGATGACATTGTACATGCCCGCGCCGAGAACGAGGATGGTGACCACGGCCAGCAAGACCATGCCGGGCACGAGCGGGCGCGCCGGACCGAAGGTGCGCGTGATGAAATCGCCCTGCGCCACGCTGTTGTTCATGGGTAGTACTTCCGTGCTGCGAGCACTATAGCCACCGCGCCGTCTCCGGCAGGAAATGGGTCATGCCCTCTAGTATACCGGCTGCGTAATAGCCGTTCATGCCTTTGAGGCCGCCGCGGGCGAGGTAGAGCGAGTCCGCATTGGCGCTCTCTGCGGCCAGGCGCAGGGCCGTGCGGCGTACGTCGTCGCGCGCATTGCGCACCAGCACGGCGGGGATATCGCTGGCCAGCACGTCGAGATCGTTGCCGCTGTCGCCGGCATACAGGCAGCGCTGCGGGGCGATATCGAGCAGACGCATGAGGAAGCGAAGGGCATGCAGTTTGGTCGAGCGCGCCGGCATGAGGTCGAGCAGACCGAGGCCGCGCGTTTCGTCCACGCTCCACACCAGCGCGATGCGCAGCTGTGCGCAATCTTGCGCGGCGAGACGCTCGTCCAGACGCGCGCGGAAGGCGGCGGCATCGAAATCGGGCGGTGCGTAGTAGCTGAGCTTGAAATCGCTCTGCCGCTCCGGTTCCTGCAGGCGCAGCGGCGCCGGCGTACCGATCAGCGCCGCGATATCGGCGCTGCGCATGCCATGCCAGTCGACGGAGATTTCTTCGCTCCAGTCCGTCTGCAGCTCCCAGCCGCCGTCCGCCACGCGGTAGATCGACGTGCCGACGTCGGCGATGGCGAAGGCCGGCAGCGGCAGGGCATAGTGCCGGATCGCTTCCTGCTGCAGCGCGCGGTCGCGTCCGCTGGCATAGGCGAGCATGACGCGCGGCTGCGCGGCGACGCTGCGGAACAGCGGACGGGCCTCCGGCGATTCCGGTTGCAGGCCGTTGGGCAGCAGCGTGCGGTCGAGATCGCTGCACAGCAGAATGGGTTTGTTCATCATCGGTTCGTGCGTTTCCGTTTCGCGCTGGTCTCAGCGTTCCAGCGTATACAGGATATCAGCCCCGGCGCCGGTTCGGGTGCCGCTTTCCGTTTCGATGGCCCAGTTCTTGTTGAGTTCATAGCGCAGCTGGATCGCGCTGGTGTCCTGCATCAGTCCCTGGATATAGCGTATATAGAGATTCGGTGACAGCGATCTGCCGAGCACGAGCGCGGTGTCTTCGGTTTCTTCGCCGGTTTCTATGCTGATTTCCACCAGATCGAAGTGTTCGCCGATCTTGTCGGCGAGCGCCTTGCCGCCGGCGATGGCGACCGAGGTCGCCGCCTGGTAGAGGTCGGGGCCTTCGCCGGCGCCGGCTTCGTTGAGGGGGCGGCCGATGATGAGGTAAGAGAGAATGTCGGCGTCGTCCATGGCCGGTACGGAATACAGCTCCACCAGGGGCGTGCGCGCGGTGCCGATGACGCGGACGCCGACTTCGATTTCGTTGCGATCGCCGCGCATGCGCGAAGCGACGACGTCGATCGCCGGATTGTTCACCGGTCCGCCGGCGTAGAGGACACGGCCCTGTTTGATGACGAGGTTCTGGCCGTAAGCGCGATAGCGCCCGTCGACGAAGCGTATTTCGCCCTGCGCGGTGGCATCGCCCGCGCGCCCGACGAGCAGCAGCAGGCGTCCTGCGAGCTTGCCGTCGAAGCCGCGGCCTTCCACGGTAATGTCGTCGCCGAAGATCAGCTCCAGGCGGCCGTGCGCGCGGAAGGGGTGTGGATTTTCCGCCGGTGTGCTGCCGACGATCACCACGTCTTCGGATACGGCAATGGTGCCTTCGGGGGCGATCGGCTCCAGCCGTGCTTTGGGGATGGTCAGGCTGCCGTCGAACTGGAGCTCGTCGGGGCGGATGTGCAGCGTGATCTGCGGCGTCGCGGTGATGCGCGCCGTGGGCAGCCTGACCGCTTCCAGGTCTTTGCCATCGATGTGGAGCTCGCTTTCCCACTGTTGCAGGTTTTCCAGGCGACCGCTGCCGCGCAGGGTCAGTTCGCCGCCGCCCATGCGGGCGCTACCGTCGAGCGCGAGCTCGTTGCCGCGCACATCGGCGCGCAGGCGCAGATCGTCGATGCGGGTGCCGAGGGGCAGTATGCTGGCGCCGGTGAGGGTGAGGTCGAGCGCGCCGTTGATCTGCGGTTCGGCCAGTGTGCCGGCAACGGTCAGTTGCATATGCGCCTCGCCGTCGTCGAGATGCACGTCGGGGATGAAGAGCGCAAGCGCGCTCAGTTCGCTGATGTCGAGTTCGGCATGGCCCGCTATCGTCTGTGCGCTGGCGGCGGGCGGATCCGGAAAGCGGAAGCCCGGTAGCGCGACAGTGGCGGTGAGGCGCTCCTCGGCGCTGACGGTGAAGTCGAGGTCGGCGCGCAGCCCGAGCTCGTCAGCGGTGATCTTCAGCGCCGCCTGTTCGTAGTGCAGCGGCGCCTGTTGCGCCAGCGCATGGCGCAGTGTGCCGTCGCGGGCGTCGGCATCGACGTCCGCCTGTATTCGGCCGTCCTCGTATCGCGCGCGCGCGTGTCCGTGGGTGATGCCGCTGAGCTCGAGCGCATCGATCGGCAGAACGGTGCTGAGGCGCATGATCTCGATATCGTTCCAGTCGAGCGCGCCGAAGGCGCTGTCGCCGTCACGCCCGCCTTCGGCGCACAGATGCGCGCCGGCGCTGTCCCAGCAGTAGGGCTGCAGTTCCATCCGGTCGGGTGCGACGCTGAGCGCGGTGGGCTGCGTCTGGGTCCAGATGCCGATGTCGGCCTGCACCAGGCGGCCGTCGCTGAGCACCGCCTGCCATTGTCCGTCCGCCAGCGAGCCGCGCAGCCGCTGGGTGAAGGTCAGTGTTTCGTGCGCTGTTTGCAGCGCGGCGGTGTGCTGCGCGCTGTTGCCGGCGGTATCGAGGGTGATGCTGCCGAGCGCCAGTTCACCGCTGCGCACGCCGTCGATGCGCAGCGCCGCCTGCCAGCCGATGCCGGCAATGATGTCAGAGCCGATGCCTGCGCCGAGATCCGCGGCCGCAGTCAGCGACAGTCGGTCGAAACCGTGCTCTTGATAGGCGAAATCGCGTGCTTCCACCGTGGCGCGGGTGTGCAGTGCATCCGGCGGTCCGCTGAGGCTGCCGTCGGCGTGCAGCGCGCCCGACAGGCCGCTGACCAGTTCCGCCAGCGCGGGCGCCTGCAGCGACCAGTCGAGCTGCCAGCGCTCGCCCAAGTGGCCATGCGCCAGCAGTTCGGTCGATCCCGCGGCGAGAGCGGCGTCTTCGAGAGTGAGGATGCCATCCCGCATCGTCGCGTGCAGCGCGCCGCGCAGCGCTTGCCCGAGCACGTCGCCGTCGAGATCGTGCAGACGCGCATCGAGCATGAGCGCCTGATCGTAATGGCCGCTGACCGCGATGCGCCCGGCGAGCGTGCCGGTGATATCCGGATGCAGCGTCGCCGGATCGATGCCGTGCGCATCGAGCGTGAGATCCCAGCGCGGCACGGGCGACCAGGCGAGCGATGCCTGGCCGCGCCAATCGCCGTTCAGCCAGCGCGCGGCCAGTGTTTCCAGCTCGGTGCCGTGCAGATCGCCGTGTCCGGCGAGTTGCATGTTCAGCGGCGGCAGCGCGGCTGCGCGCAACTCGCCATCAACGCGGTAGCGGTAATCCTCGGGGGTGCCGAGCAATTGCAGCGAACCGCCGGGGCTGTGCACGGTGGCTTCGCCGGTGGGCGGCCAGTCCAGCGCCGTCCAGGCGAGGTCGATGGCGGCGTCGGTGACGCTCGCGCCGTTCTGATGCCCTTGTCCTTCGATGCGCGCCGGGCCTTCCTGCGCGGTGAACAGCAGGCGCGGCACTTGCCAGCGTTCGCCGTCCCAGCCGCCGTCCACCGCCAGGCGCCAGGCACCGAGGTTCGTCTCCCGCAGCGCCGCGCGGAGCTGGCCGGAGACCGCCGTGCCCTGTCCCTGCGCGGTGAGCTCGCCGCTTTCGATTCGCAGCGGCGGGGCAGTGGGCAGCAGGGTCGACAGATCGAAGGGTTCGATACGGGCGGTGGCGTTCCAGCGCGGCTCCCGGCGTTCGAGTTCGCCATGCGCGCTGATGCGCAGCGGCAGCGGCTGGGTGAATTCGGCGTTGGCACGCAGATTCGCCGTGCTGCCGTCCGCGTTCAGCTTGCCGGCGATGGTGTACTGTTCTATTTCCGCCTGGATGTCAGCGGTGAGCCTGATTGCGCCGCTGCCGCTGAGCGGCAACTCGCCGGCGGCGTTCAACAGTACCCGTGGCTGGGTGGCGTCGAGATGGAGATTGTCCACGCTGAGCGTCTCGTCCCTGGTGCGCAGCCGCAGGCTGAGCGTGTCGATCAGGAAGGGCTCTCCGTCGCCGAGCGCGATGCGGGTATCGCGGGCATCGAGATGGTCGATGCGTACCCGTACCGGCAGCGTCAGTCCTGCGCTTTCCGCTGCCGGTTTTTCTTCTTCCGCTGGAGCGATCGCGAGCGAGATGTGCTCGGTTTCGAGCCTGGTGACGTGGAGCACGTTGAACAGGATCAGGCGGCCCGGCCGCCAGTCGAGCGAGATGCGCCCGGCGGAGAAGCGCACGGTATCGTTTTCGTAGCGCAGGCCGCGCACTTCCAGTGGGCCGGCGAGTCGGCCGTGCAGTTCGTCGACAGACAGGCCGGGGACGTATTGCTGCGCCTGGCGCACCGTCCATTGCAAGGCGGTTTCGCTGTACAGCAGCGCGCTGACCGCGCCCGCGGCTATCAGCATCAAGCCCAGTATGAGCCATAGCAGCAGCTTCTTCACGGATAGCCTTTTCACAAATCCGGCCCCAGGGTGAGATGGAGCCGCCAGGGGCGGCCGGGGCGAGTGAGGGCCTGGGCGATGTCGAGGCGGATGGCGCCGATCGGCGTGCGCCAGCGCAGGCCCACGCCGGCGCCCTGCTGTACGTCGATGTCGGTGTCGTTGAAGGCGTTGCCGGCATCGAAGAAGGCGGCCAGGGCTATGCTCTCGCGGATGTCGAATTCGTATTCCACGCTGCCGATGAGCAGGTTCTTGCCGCCGATGACGATGCCGTTGTTGTTTTCCGGGCCGAGGGAATTGTAGGCATAGCCACGGATGCTCATGTCGCCGCCGGCGAAGAAGCGCTGCGAGGCCGGCAGTTCCTGGAATTCCGGCGTCCAGCTGAAACCGCCCGCCGCGCGCAGCAGCAGGCGCGAACCCGACCATGGCGTGATAATGAATTTGCCGTCCGCGCGCGGCTGCACGAAGGAGGTGTCGGAGAGCAGCCGATCGGAGGCGCCGCGCACGCCGAAGGTGAAGATCCAGCCGTGCTGCGGGGTGACGCGGCGGTCGGCCTTGACGCGCTGCCAGCGGATGTGGGGAATGATCAGGGTGGCGTTATTCGCGATGTCGACGCGGTAGCGCTCCTGTTCGAAGCTGACGCCGGTGGTGCGCAGCCAGGCGCCGGTCTGCTGTGTCACGTCGAAGCCGAGCGATGTGGTGGTACGGTCGGCCGTGTCGGTACGTTCGTCGAGCCAGAGCAGGCTGTAGGTGAGATAGTCGGTCGCCGGCTTCGCCAGGGGGACGTGATAGCGGGTGCTGAAGCCGGTTTCGATTTCCGATTGATGCAGGGTGGCGCCGTAGCGGTGGCCGTAGACATTGGCGCGCCGGCGCTCGTAGCCGAGGCGGGCGCGGGGGCCGGTGTCGGTGGAGTAGCCGATACCGGCGGTGTAGCGGTTGTCGGGTTTGGCTTCGAGGTCGATCCGTATCGGCACCTGGTGCTCGTCGGCCGATTCGGTCAGCGACAGCACGTCGGCGCGCTCGAAGTAGTCGCTGTCGGCGAGAGTGCGGCGCAGCGAGAGGATCTTGCGCGCATCGTAGGGATCACCGCTGTCGAAGGTGAGATAACGGCGCAGGAAGCGTTCGTCGAACTTCTCGTTCTGCATGTCGATATCGCCGAAGACGTAGCGTGGACCGGATTCGAAGGTGAGCGCGATGGAGGCGCGGTAGGATTCGAGGTCGACGGTGACGCGGTGAGCGGTGAGTTCGGACTCGAAATAGCCGCGTTCGCGGGCGAGGTTGAGCAGATCCTGCTTGGCCTGTTCGTAGGTCCGGTGTCTGAACACATCGCCCTGGCGCAGCGGATACTGCTCGCGCCAGCGGCGCAGCGCCGGGTCGCGCGCGCCTTCTCCGCGCACGGCGATATCCACCGCTCCGATCGTCAGCGGCGGCCCGGGGTCGATGCGGTAGCGCGCCGTCCAGCGCATCCCGCTGCCTTCGAGTTCGCTGACGATGTGCGGGCGGTAGTAGCCGAAAGGCTCCAGGGCGTGCCTGATTTCCTGCGGCGCATTGCGATGCAGGCGCCTGATCACCGCTTCGTTCAGCAGCGGATGCGAGCGCTGCAGATACAGGCCGAGGCTGCGCTGCACATTGTCGAATGCTTCGCCGGAGATTCCGCTGATGTCGATGATGAGTTCCGGCGGTTGTGCCCGCGCCGGCTCCCACAGGAGCAGCGCGAGTACCGCAGCCAATAGATATCTGAGCATCGCGCCATTATATATGGCGCGTATATGCAGTGCGCCAGTTCGGTGCACTCAGTATGTCTGACGGTTTTTCAGGTGGCCGCGCAGCAGCCAGCCGATCACGATGCCGATGCTCACCATCAGGAACAGCATGAGCGCGCGTGACATGGAGACGGTCCAGAAAAACAGGCGTATTTCGACCGCAGTGGTGTTCTGGATGACGAATATCAGCAGCAGTCCGCTGAGAATGAGAATGGCGATGAGTTTATGGTTTGCGTTCATGGTTCAGTGCGTTCGTTCGGGCAGCAGCCCCGGTTGTCTGTCCCCGGTTGTCTGTCAGGGTCGTCGCGCTCGCATCGCGGCCGGCCACGGGGCGGTCCGGATTCAGCCGCGCGACGCCGGCTCGCACTCATAGGTTTTGAGGGTGCGGCCGTCCTCGTCTATCGTTTCCAGGCGTACGGTGAAGCCCCACAGCCGGGCGACGTGCTTGAGTACCTCGTCCGCTTCATTGTGCAGCGGCCGGCGCCGATGCTGGACATGGCGCAGGGTGAGGGCGCGGTCGCCTTCACGGTTGACGTTGTAGACCTGCACGTTGGGTTCATTATCGCTCAGATTGTAGAGGCCGGCGAGCGACTTGCGCACGCGGCGGTAGCCGGCGTCGTCGTGAATGGCGGTGACTTCCAGCTTGCGCTTGCGGTCGTCGTCGAGCACGGCGAACAGCTTGAGATCGCGGATGACGTGCGGGGACAGGTACTGGGCGATGAAGCTCTCGTCCTTGAAGTTGCGCATGGCGAAGTCGAGCGTCGTGGCCCAGTCGGTGCCGGCGATTTCCGGAAACCAGCGCCGGTCCTCCGCGGTCGGCTGCTCGCAGATGCGGCGGATGTCGCTCATGATGGCGAATCCCAGCGTGTACGGGTTGATGCCGCTGTAATAGCCGCTGTTGTAGGGCGGCTGGTAGATGACGTTGGTATGGCTCTGCAGGAATTCGAGCATGAAACCGTCGTTGACCAGGCCCTCGTCGTAGAGCCGGTTGATGAGGGTGTAGTGCCAGAAGGTGGCCCAGCCTTCGTTCATGACCTGGGTCTGGCGCTGGGGGTAGAAGTACTGCGCCATCTTGCGCACGATGCGCACGATCTCGCGCTGCCAGGGTTCGAGCAGGGGCGCGTTCTTCTCGATGAAGTAAAGCAGGTTTTCCTGCGGTTCGGCCGGGAAGCGGGGCGCCGATCCGGCCGCGTCCTGGCTGTCGCGGCGCGGGATGGTGCGCCACAGGTCGTTGATCTGCATCTGCATGCGTTCCTCGCGCTCGCGCTGGCGCTGGCGCTCTTCGCGCGCCGACAGCGGCGAGGGGCGCTTGTAGCGGTCGACGCCGTAGTTCATCAGCGCGTGGCAGGAATCGAGCATCGTCTCCACCGCTTCCTCGCCGTGGCGCTGTTCGCAGTCGACGATGTAGTTACGGGCGAACAGCAGGTAGTCGATGATGGCGTCGGCGTTGGTCCAGGTGCGAAACAGGTAGTTGCCCTTGAAGAAGGAGTTGTGTCCGTAGCAGGCGTGAGCGATGACCAGCGCCTGCATCATCATGGTGTTTTCCTCCATGAGGTAGGCGATGCAGGGGTTGGAGTTGATGACGATCTCGTAGGCGAGTCCCATGTGCCCGCGCCGGTAGCGCTGCTCGACGCGGAGAAACTGCTTGCCGTAGGACCAGTGGTGATAGCCGACCGGCATGCCGACCGAGGAATAGGCATCCATCATCTGCTCGGCGCTGATCACCTCGATCTGGTTGGGGTAGGTGTCGAGGCCGTAGCTTGCGGCGATCCGGGCGATCTCGCGGTCGTAGCGCGCGATCAGGTCGAACGTCCATTCCGAGCCTTCCGACAGCAGGGGTTTGTTCATGCGGCGTCCTTCTTCCTGAACAGCCTGCGGAACACCGGATAGATGTCGGCCAAGGTGTCGATACGCTGCATGGAGAAGTTGCGGCAGTGCGTGCGCACCTGCAGGTATTCGCGCCACAGGCTCTGGTGTTCCTCCGGCTTGATTTCGACGTAGGCGAAATACTGCAGCAGCGGCATGATGCGTTCGATCAGCAGCTTGCGGCACTGCGGAGAGTCGTCGTTCCAATTGTCGCCGTCGGATGCCTGCGCCGCGTAGATGTTCCAGTCCGCGCTCGGATAGCGCTGCAGGATGATCTCGTGCATCAGTTCCAGCGCGCTGGAGACGACCGTGCCGCCGGTCTCGCGCGAATGGAAGAACTCATCTTCCGCCACTTCCTTGGCGGTGGTGTGATGGCGGATGAAGACCACTTCGATGCGCTCGTAATTGCGCATCAGGAACAGGTAAAGCAGGATGAAGAAGCGCTTGGCGATGTCCTTGCGTTCCTCGTCCATGGAGCCCGATACGTCCATCAGGCAGAACATCACCGCGCGGCTGGTCGGCCGCGGCTGGCGGATGCGGTTGTTGTAGCGCAGGTCGAAGGTGTCGATGAAGGGGATGGTGCGCATGCGGCGGCGAAAGCGCAGGATGTTTTCCTCGATCTCCGCGCGGCCGGATTCGCCGTCGCTTTCTGCCGCATCGGTCAGCGTTTCTTCGGCTTCGCGGATGCGCCGGGCGTAACCGGCCCGCAGCGCGGTGCGCCGCGCCAGCGCCTCCTTGAGCGAGCGGATCACGTTGATGTTGGACGGGATGCCGTCGCGGCTATAGCCGGCGCGCACGGACTTGACGTCGGTGATGGTGGCGAGCTGGGTCTTCACCAGCTCGGGCAGGGCGAGATCCTCGAAGAAGAACTCCATGAATTCCTCGCGCGTCAGCGTGAAGCTGAAGTCGTCTTCACCCTCGCCGTCGCGGCTCGCCTTGCCGCGTTCGTTGCCGGCGCCTTCCGCCGGCCGCTTGATGCGGTCGCCGGCGACGTAGCTGTCGTTGCCGGGCAGCACCATCTCGCGCTCCCCGCCCTGGCCGTGGCGGAAGTGCGGTTCGGCGATATCGCGCGCCGGAATGTTGATCTTCTCCCCGGCGTCGATATCGGTGATGCTGCGCTCGGAGATCGCATCGGAAACGGCGCGCCTGATCTGGCCCTTGAAGCGCCGGATGAAACGCTGCCGGTTCACGGTGCTTTTGTTCTTCCCGTTGAGTCTCCTGTCGATGATCTGCGGCACGGTGCCTCGCTATCAGCTCGATTTGCGCACGCGCAGGTACCATTCCGTCAGCAGGCGAACCTGCTTCTCGGTATAGCCCTTGTCCATCATGCGCTGGACGAAATTCTGGTGCTTCTTGACGTCCTCGCCGGAGGATTTCGCATTGAACGATATCACCGGCAGCAGGTCCTCGGTGTTGGAGAACATCTTCTTTTCGATCACCTCGCGCAGCTTCTCATAGCTGGTCCAGTGCGGGTTCTTGCCGTTGTTCTGGGCGCGGGCGCGCAGCACGAAGTTGACGATCTCGTTGCGGAAGTCCTTGGGGTTGCTGATGCCCGCGGGTTTCTCGATCTTTTCCAGTTCCTCGTTCAGCGCGGCGCGGTCGAAGTTCTCGCCGGTATCCATGTCGTGATAATCCTCGTCCTGGATCCAGTAGTCGGCGTAGACGACGTAGCGATCGAAGATGTTCTGGCCGTACTCCGAATAGGATTCGAGGTAGGCGGTCTGAATCTCCTTGCCGATGAAATCGACGTACTGGGGCGCGAGGAAGCCCTTGAGATAGGACAGGTACTTTTCCTCGACCTCGGGCGGGAACTGCTCCTGCTCGATCTGCTGTTCGAGCACGTAGAGCAGATGCACCGGATTGGCGGCGACTTCGCTGTGGTCGTAGTTGAATACCTTGGACAGGATCTTGAAGGCGAAGCGGGTCGACAGGCCGGCCATGCCCT
>CAYLYS010000074.1:0-11894 GCA_964388175.1 uncultured Chromatiales bacterium
GGCCAGATCAGCGATGCCGTGCTCGACGGGCCGCTGGCTTTCGACAATGCCATATCGAGCGCGGCGGCGCGCACCAAGGGCATCATCTCGCCGGTGGCCGGGCAGGCCGACATTCTGGTCGCGCCGGATCTGGAAAGCGGCAACATACTGGCCAAGCAGCTGATGTACATGGGCGAAGCGGCCAGCGCCGGCATCGTGCTCGGCGCCAGGGTGCCCATGGTGCTGACCAGCCGCGCCGATACCCACGAAGCGCGGATCGCTTCCTGTGCGATCGCGCTGCTGCTGGCGCATCACTACCGGGTCTCTCCGCCATGAGCGCGGATATCCGATTCGAGCGCTGATTCACCCCTTCAGCCTCTGCTCGGGATGCGCCGCCGGAACGGGGCGATGGGCAGCGCGCCGCGCACGGCGGTGGGTTTTACGCCGGAATCCATCTAGAATCCGTGGTTTCGAACGATCGCGGCGGTGTCCGCCGGCGTGGGGTGGAACGTGTGCCGGGCGGTCGTGACGGGCCAGGGCGGTTCCCCTGCGATGTGAGACAGCGCGGCATCACAGGAGAACGGCATGGAGCAGCAATTCGGCCAGCATGACACGGCAAATGATCGATCGGAACCACCGATCCGGCTGACGGTCGACACCGCGACCCGGATCAACTTCGCCTGTCAGCAGAATGCCGTTCCTGTCATCCATGCCATCGAGCTGACGAATCCGGCGGAGCGCGATCGGCATGATCTCACGCTGGAAATGAGCGCTTCGCCTGCGTTTCTCGATGCCAGGCGCTGGCCTATCGACCGTCTGCCGGCATCCGGTCAGCTGCGCATCGGCGACCGAGAGACGCGTCTCGACGGCGAATACCTGCAGCAGTTGCAGGAAGGACAGCGCGGTGAACTGCTCTTTTCCCTGCGCGACGCCGATGGCGCGGTGCTGGCGCAGCAGCGTGCCGCGGTGGAAGTGCTGGCGCGCAACGAATGGGGTGGCTACGCCAGCAGCCCCGAGTTGCTGGCGGCGTTCTGCATGCCCAACGATCCCGCCGTCGAAAGCCTGCTGCGCAGTGCCTCCGAACAGCTGCGCCGCAATGGCCAGGACGGGACGCTGTATGCCTACGAACAGGCCGATGCCAGGCGCATCTGGCTGCAGGCGGCGGCCGTATGGAATGCCTTGCTCGCGCTCAGACTGGATTACGCCTATCCGCCGAGCAGCTTCGAACGCAGCGGTCAGAAAGTGCGCACGCCCGCGGCCATCGTCGAGGCGCGCCGCGCCACCTGTCTCGACGGCGCGCTGCTGCTGGCGGCGCTGTTCGAACAGATCGGGCTGCGTCCCATCGTGGTGCTGGAAGCGGGGCACGCTTATGCGGGCCTGTGGCTCAAGGCCGACGGATTCGGTCGCCCGTATACCGAAGACGGGCAGGCGCTGCGCAAGCGGGTGCAGCTCAAGGAACTGCTGGTGATGGAGAGCACGCTGCTGTGCCAGCAGCAGTCTTTTACCGCTGCGCTCAGGCATGCCGAGGACAGATTGTCGGCCGGCGACCATGATGTCGTCGGTATCGTCGATATCGTGCGTGCGCGCGAAGAACGCATCCGCCCCCTGTCCTACGTGCGGCGCGATGCGCCGGCCGCTGCCGCTGTCGATGCCGCTGTCGATGCCGCTGTCAATGCGGGGGCCGGAGCCAACGCCGCGCAGGCCTTCCAGGCACTCGATGCGCTGCCGGAGAACGCCGATGAACTCGGCGGCAGAACCGTTGCCTGGGCGCACGAAGCGCAGGGCCCCGGCGGGCGGCTCGGCCAGTGGCAGCGCCGTCTGCTCGATCTCAGTCTGCGCAATCCCTTGCTGAACATGCGCTCGAGCCGGACCAATATCCCGCTGCTGGTGCCCGACCTCGCGCGGCTGGAGGACATGCTGGCCCAGGGCAAGGCGATCGCCATCGAAGCCGCACCCGATCACGGTCTGCGCGACAGCGCGCTCCACGCGCAGCAGACCGGCGCGAAGCTGGACGAGGAAAGCGCGCTGGCGGCGCTGCAGCGTGGCCGGGTGTACGCACAGCTCGACGCGCAGAAACTGGAGTCGTCACTGATCGAGCTGTATCGCCGGGCGCGCAGCGATCTCGAAGAAGGCGGTTCGAATACCTTGTTCCTGGCCATCGGCACGCTCTGCTGGCAGCGTCAGGGCGCGGGCGAGAAGATTTACCGCGCACCGCTGATCCTGCTGCCGGTATCGATCACCCGCCAGTCGGTGCGTTCCGGTATCCGGCTGACGCTGTCCGACGACGAGCCGCGTTTCAACACCACGCTGCTGGAATTGCTGCGCCAGGATTTCGCGCTCGATATCCAGGGGCTGGACGGCGTCCTGCCGCAGGACGAGAACGGGACCGACATCCAGGCCATCCTCACCCGCGTGCGCCAGGAGGTGCGCGACGTCGCCGGCTTCGAGGTGAGCGACGAGGTTCGGGTCGGTACCTTCTCCTTCGCGAAATACCTGATGTGGAAGGATCTGGTCGATCGCACCGACAAGCTCAAGGACAACGCCGTGGTGCGTCATCTGATGGAAACGCCGCGTGAGCCGTTCGCGCAGAGCGGGGATTTCATCGACCCGGCGACGCTGGACGAGCGCATCGATCCGGCGGAGCAGTTCACGCCGCTGCATGCCGACTCCTCGCAGCTGGCGGCGGTCATGGCCGCCGCGGCGGGGAAGAATTTCGTCATGATCGGCCCGCCGGGTACCGGCAAGTCACAGACCATCGCCAATCTGATCGCCCACAATCTGGGGCTGGGTCGCACGGTGCTGTTCGTGTCGGAGAAAGCCGCGGCACTGAACGTGGTCTACCGCCGCCTGCGCGAGCAGGGATTGGGCGAATTCTGCCTCGAACTGCATTCCAACAAGGCGCGCAAGCTCGACGTGATCCGCCAACTGGGCGAAGCGTGGGAGGCGAGCGGCAAGCTGAGCGAGGCAAAGTGGCGTGAACAGGCCAAGCGTCTGCGCGCGGCGCGTGACGAGCTCAATCTCTTCGTCAGGGCGCTGCACGAAACGCACCGTAACGGTCTGTCGCTGCGCCAGGCGCTGGCGCTGGCGGCGGGCCACGGCGAAACGCCCGTCATCGAACTGTCCTGGTCCGACCCGCAGCAGCACACGCCCGAGGACTACCAGCGGCTGCTCGCCATCGGCGAGCGCATCGATCTCAACGCCGCGGAGATCGGTGACCCTGGGCGTCATCCGCTGCGCCTGCTGCACGCCGCGGAGTGGAGCGTGGCCTGGCAGCAGGCGGTGCTGGCGGGAGCGGCGGCACTGTCCGCCCGGACGCAGACTTGGCTATACGCCATCGGGCAATTGGCACAGCGGCTCGAACTGGCGGGCGACGTGAGCGGTCCGCAACGTCTGCGCGCCTTGTCCATGCTGGCCGCGGCGCTGCGCGACAGCGCCGGCCACGACCTCGCCTTCGCCTTTGCGCCCGATGCCCGCGCCATCGTGGAGTCGAGTGAACGCGCGGTTGCGCTGTTGCAGGCGTTCGATGGTGAGACCGCCCGGCTGTCGTGCCGCTACGACCGTGATCGCCTGTTGCGCGCCGATATGGACGGCATCGGCGCGCGCTGGCGACAGGCCGAACGCGCCTGGTGGCTGCCGCGCCTGCTCGGCGGCATCGCCTGCCGCGGCCGGCTGCGCAAGGAAGCCGGCGCCGAGGGCCAGCCCGACGTCGCCGCCGATCTGCCGATCCTGATCCGTCTGCAGGAAATCGATCGGGAACTGCGCACGCTGGCGAGCGCACTGGAAAAAGTCAGCGGCTGGCGCGGTCTCGACTCCGATCTGCCGCGCCTGCAGCAGCTGAGCGCACTGGCGCAGCATTTACGCAGCGCCAGTGCCGCTCTGGCCGACGCCCCGATCAATAACGGCGACGCGCTGCTGCGTCTGCGCGCGCTGCTGCGCGGACTGGTGGTCGATGGCAATGAACTGCTGGCGGCCGACGCGCCGCTCGGCGCGCAGTTGACGGAGTTTCTGCGTCTGCAAGGCGAATTCGACACCGCGCTGGACGCATTCGCCCGGCTTGCCGGCCAGGATGCCGCCGCGCTGCTCGATCAGTCCGGCGGCCTGCAGCAGCTGGCGACGCTGTCCGATCAGCTGCAGGCGGCGCAGCACGGGCTCAATGCTTGGTGCGCCTGGCGCCGGGTGCGCAACGAAGCGGTGGAGCAGGGTTTGCTGCCCATCGTGCAGGCGATCGAGTCCGGCCGTATCGGCGCCGGTGCCGTCCGGCAGGCGATCGCCGTCAATCATGCGCGCTGGTGGGTGGCGCGGATCATCGATGCGACGCCAGTGCTGCGCCGCTTCGTGCCGGTCGAGCACGAGCGCCGCATCGCCGATTTCCGCGCGCTCGATGCCAAGGTGCGCGGCATCACCGCCGATTATGTCCGTACCCGCATCCGCAGCGGGCTGGCCGAGCGCGAGGAGGTCAAACGCTCCTCCGAATTCGGCATCATCCGCCGCGAGCTGGAAAAGAAGACGCGGCACAAGCCGCTGCGCCAGCTCATCAAGGAGGCGCCCAGCGCCATTCCCAAACTGACCCCCTGTCTGCTGATGTCGCCGCTGTCGATCGCCCAGTATCTGCCGGTGGAGCAGCAACCGTTCGATCTGGTGGTTTTCGACGAGGCTTCGCAGATCACGGTGTGGGACGCCATCGGCGCCATCGCGCGCGGCCGGCAGACCGTCGTCGTCGGCGACCCACGGCAGTTGCCGCCGACCTCATTTTTCAGCAGCGAACAGAGCGCGGACGAGGAGAGCGAAGAGGAAGAGGATCTGGAAAGCATTCTCGATGAGCTGCTCGGCGCCAATCTGCCGACCATCAATCTGTCCTGGCATTACCGTTCACGCCACGAGAGCCTGATCACTTTCTCCAACCATCGTTATTACAAGGGTGGCCTGATCACCTTCCCTTCACCGGTGACGCACGACACCGCCGTCAGTCTGGCATTCATCGGCGGTGTCTACGATCGTGGCGGCAGCCAGACCAACCGCGCCGAGGCCGAGGCCATCGTCGATGAGATCCGCCGGCGCTTGCTCGATCCCGCCGCCAGCGGGCAGACCATCGGCGTGGTGACCTTCAATCAGAAACAGCAGACCTTGATTCTCGATCTGCTCGATGCGCTGCGCCGCGACCATCCCGAACTCGACCGCTTCTTCGCCGAGGAACTGATCGAACCGGTATTCGTCAAGAATCTGGAGTCGGTGCAGGGTGATGAGCGCGACGTCATTCTGTTCAGCACCACTTTCGGCCCCGATCAGAACGGACGCGCCAGCATGAACTTCGGTCCGCTCAACAAGACCGGCGGCGAGCGTCGTCTCAACGTCGCCATCACGCGCGCACGCGTGGAGCTGAAAGTCTTCTCCAGCCTGAATCCGGAGCAGATCGATCTGTCGCGTACAGCGGCCCTCGGCGTGCGCGATCTCAAGCATTTCCTCGAATTCGCCGCCAGGGGCGTGCAGGCGCTGGGTGAAGCCGTTGCCGATCCATCCCGCGCATCCCAAGGCGGCGAGTTCGCTTCGCCGCTGGAAGCGGCGCTGGCGCGCGATCTGCGGGCCAGAGGCTGGGAGTTGCGGCCGCAGGTCGGTGTGTCCAGCTTCCGCATCGATCTCGGCGTGGTCGATCCCGAGGTGCCGGAGCGTTACCTTGCCGGCATCGAGTGCGACGGCGCCACCTATCGGCGCTCGGCGACGGCGCGCGACCGCGATCTGGTGCGCGAGAGCGTGCTGCGCGGTCTGGGCTGGGAAATCCTGCGTCTCTGGTCTACCGAATACTGGCTCGATCCGGCGGGCGTCGCCGACCGGCTCGATCAGCAACTGAAGAGCTTGCATGAACGTGCCCGCGCCCGGCGCCGCAAAGAGGCGGATGCGAGCCCTGGCGGCGCGCGCGAGTGATCGTTGCATGCGGCCTGCGGGCCGTATGGAGACGCAGATTCCGCAGAGAGACGAATGTCGCAAACCACGATAGAAATCGATGCCTTCGTCAGCTTCACGCTGGCGATCCTGCTGCTGTTCATCGGTAAGGGACTGTCCGGCCGTTATGCCTGGTTACGGCGCTACAGCATTCCGGAGCCGGTCATCGGCGGCGTGTGCTGCGCCGGTGTCGTCTGTCTGCTCTATTACGGCTTCGACCTGCGCGTGGATTTCTCGCTGCAGGCGCGCGATATGCTGCTGCTGTATTTCTTCGCCGCCATCGGGCTGAATTCGAATGTGCGCCTGGTGGGGCAGGGTGGCCGGGCGCTGGTGGTGCTGCTGGCACTGGCGAGCGGTTTCATGGTGCTGCAGAACCTGCTCGGCATGGCGATCGCCGACGGTTTCGGCATGGACCCGCGCGCGGGGCTGATGGTCGGTTCCATTTCACTGACCGGCGGCGTCGGTACCACCATGGCCTGGACGCCGTATTTCGTCGATGAGCTCGGCATCGCCGGCGCGGCCGATATCGGTCTCGCCGCCAATATGATCGGCTTGATTGCCGCCTGCGTGATCGGCGGCCCCATCGCCGGCTACCTCATGCGTCGCCACGCGGTGCGTCCTTCCCGCGATGCTGAATTGGAGATCGGCACGCTGCACGCGGACGAACGCTATCTGCGTCTCGATTACTACGGCGTGCTGCTGGCGGTGCTGTGGCTCAATCTGGCGCTGATGCTGGGCCAGGGCGTCAGCACGCTGCTCGGCCTGGCCGGTCTCAATCTGCCGGCTTTCGTCGGCTGCCTGCTCGCGGGGATCGTGCTGCGCACACTGGGCGATCTCGGCGCGCCGCGCGGTGCGCGGCTGTGGAACTGGAGCAGCATGCAGCCGGGCGTTGCGCTGATCTCGGACGTGAGCCTGGGCATGTTCCTGACCATGGCGCTGATGGGCTTGCAACTGTGGGTATTGCAGCCGATGTTGGCTTTCATCACCGTCGCGATGGTGCTGCAGATTCTGCTCGTCGTCGTTTTCACCGCGCTGGTGGTATTCCGCAGCATGGGGCGAGACTATGAAGCGGCGGTCGTATGCGCCGGTTTCGGCGGCATCGCGCTCGGCTCCACCGCCACGGCGGTCGCCAATATCAGCGCGGTGACGCGCGAATACGGCAATGCGCCGCGCGCTTTTCTCATCGTGCCGCTGGTGTGCGGTTTTTTCATCGATCTGATCAACGCGCTGGTGATCGGGCTGATGAGCGCCTGAGTGCGCGAGCGCAGCGTTCGATCCTTGGGAGCGAGCGTGGAGCGGACGATACCGGATTAAAAATGGTGCCCAGGGCCGGGCTCGAACCGGCACGGAGTTGCCCCCGAGGGATTTTCGCACCTCCACGGCTTTCACCGCCCCGGCCACGTGTGGTCAGGTTTGAGGTCCGGACTTTCTCTTTGCCTTATCGGCACCGGTGCCGACTTAGGCAGGAGCCGTCAAGTCTCTACACTTTCTCCGGCAGACTGCTGCCGGAGCTTAGCTCGGGATTGCCACCACCCTCGCGTGCTGAGGTTTCCCCGAATTTGACTCCATTCACGCCGGGAGTTTCCCGCCCGGGTGCTCAATGCTTCAAGTCCCTTGCGTCTACCTGTTTCGCCACCTGGGCAGGATGCGCGCCGTCAGTGTAATCAATACGGGACTTATTTTCAGCATCACAGGCTAGGTGTCTCTCATGTGCTGTACTGCCTCGTGATGCATTGCTTGCACAGACCGCTCTGTTCACGTGACCGCGCGCGAAATGGGACAGTGAAAAAACATCTCAGACCGATCGATGCAAACAACGCGGCAGAGGACAGAAGGTGCGCGACGAAAGGATGTGGAGGCTGGGGTCGGAATCGAACCGGCGTACACGGCTTTGCAGGCCGCTGCATAACCACTCTGCCACCCAGCCAGATCCCGGGAAGGCTTTGGGGACTGGACAAGCGGAGCCCAAGGAATATAAGGCAATCCATTGAAAACCAACGGATTTTGCCGGCGGGCTCCGGAAAACGGTCAATTATGGACTGGTTTTAGGCACCCGTCAAGGCGCTGTGGCTACCGCTTCCTGCATGCGTAGCCGGCTCCTCGAGTCGTATTGTCGGCTCGGTTACCCCTGCTCGGCCAGGTCCGCAACGGCCTCGGCGAGATCCGTGTCATCGGGACCAACAATGCGATGCAGTCGCCCGTCGGCATCGATCAATGCCACAGCAGGGAAACGCTGGATACCAAAGATACGGAATGCGGTTCCCTCTGTATCCAGAGCATATGGCAACTGTTGCCCGGTCTTTGTCTGATAGTTAGATAAATCCTCCGGAGTAGTCCACAGATGGGTGGCCACGCCGAGCCACTGCACGTTGCTAGCTTGTATGAGTTGCGACACTTCGCTTCGGGCGCGCTGACAGCTTTCGACCGTTTGCGGCTCGATTTCCTGCAGGTAGTCTTCGCACCATGCGGATGTGAAAAGTATGGCTCTGGGTGACCCAGTGGCTCCGCCCTGAAGCGGCACATTTGAGCCATCGGAGCCGGTCAGCGTGATCTGCGGGATGGTGTCGCCGATCTTTAGGGCTGCCATCCGTCCCACTGAAGCAGTCTGGACCGGCATATCCTGCGCTGGTCCGGCGCGTAGCACATGCTGAAGTGCCGCATCCAGCGCGTGGCCGTCCTGGGTGCCGACGAAGGCGATCTGTCCGTCACGGTCGATGACCACGTGGATAGGTGTTCCTTGCATCTTGAGCCAGGCTCCCAGGCTGCCATCGTCGATGGCGATCGGCATATGCATGCCTGTCTTGGCCGCAAATACCGTGGCCTTGGCGGCATCATCGCCGACGCCTGCGTTGACAGCAATGACCTGGATGCGATCGCCGACGGATTCGTAGATTTTTTGGAGCTTCGGCATCTGGGCTCGACAGGGAATGCAATAGCTTGCCCAAAGCTTGAGGTAGATGGGTTTTTTACCGTAGGTGTCAGCCAGGTTGATGACGCTGCCATCAATCGCCTGCAGCGTAATAGCTGGACCGGGCATGCCCACCAACTGCGTGAAACGGGGTTCTTCTGCGACATAGGCAGGATCACCCGGCGCTGGTTGTGTTTCTGCGGCACCTGATACCGCGACTGGAACCACTCCGGCCGCCTGCTCTTTTTGGCAACCCAGACAAAGCAGGGAAATAAGACACAATGCAAGCAGTCTCATGGGTATTCCTTCATTGGTCAGTGTTCAAGCCTCTAGGCAATAGAGACGTATTCAGGTCGCCTTCCGCGACCGATCCGGAATCCCTTTACCGCTCTGCAACTCCCTCTCCGGGTGCCACAGATCATAGGTGTCCTGCAGCTGCAGTTAGATATCCGGCCTGTCCCCCGCAGTACAAGCTTGATCGCCATCGCCTGGGTGACCGAGATCGTCTCCTGCAGGAAGCGGATTTCGATTCCGGCACCGGCACCATCTTTGAATCCAATGTCGTCGGATCGTTCCCGCAGTTTGCCACCGTCGCCGCTGTCAGGCCTGCGCCACCTCGCTGTCGGGCGATACCGCGCCAGGGTGTGCCGGGGCATTGGCCGTGGCCAGGTAATGGCAGATCCGCCAGATATGATTGCCTGCGCGCTCCAGGCGGCGGAAGGTGTCGGTGATGCGCAGCGCGCGTGCTGCGCTGTCGGGCCCGGTATCGTGCAGTATGCTGTGACGGACCTGGCGTGACAGGGTGGCGAGGGCGGTGGCGTCGGTGGCGATGCGCTCCAGCCAGTCGCCGTCACGACGCTCCAGTCCTTCCTGGGCCAGGGTGAGGATGTGACGGTTCTGCACCAGTGCTTCGCCATAGATCGGGTTGCTCAGCTCGCTGCGTACCTGGTCGAGTTCGTTCAGCCGTTCACGGAAGCGCAGCAGATGGTCGATGGCGTGCAGGTGCGCGATACGGCGTGACGCAAAGTCTTCGTCGCCGTTCGGCGGCGGGATGCGGCTGACGAAGTCGAAGCAGCGGTCAAGCGCTGCGCGGTTGCGCGCGAGGCGCTGTTGCAGATTTTCAGGGTGGGTGCCGGCGAGGATCTCTTCGTAGATGCCGAACAGACGCTGTGCAACCCGGTCCAGGGCGCGCTGGGATGCTTCCAGCGCCACGATTGGAATCGCCAGCAGGCTGGCGTCCAGATGCTGGGTGACATCGTCGGCCCGTTCGGGCAGCAGGCGTTCGATCAGACGCGCGAAGTACGCGCTGAAGGGCAGTACCAGAACGACGCCGACGGCGATGAACAGCGTGTGGAAGGCGGTGAGCCACAGCACGCCCGCTTCCAGCCCCGCATACCGGGCAAGGAAATCGATGATCAGTAAGTATACTGGCAGCAGTGCGATCGCGATCAGGCCGGCAATCAGGTTGAACAGGATGTGCGCCGCCGCCGTGCGCTTGGCGTGCACTGTTGCGCCGATCGAAACCAGCAGGCTGGTCAGCGTGGTGCCGATGGAGGCGCCGATGACCAGTGCGGTAGCCTGGTCGAAGTTGATTGCTTCGGTATGCAGCGCCGTCAGCGTCATCGCGACCGCCGCGGTCGAGGACTGCAGCACGGCGGTCAGGGCGATGCCGATCAGCATGATGAAGAAACGTGCGCCGATGCCGCCGATGGGCAGTTCCGCCAGGCTGAACGCGGCGGACAGCCCGCTCATGCCTTCCTGCAAGGTATCCAGGCCGACGAACAGAACGCCGAATCCGGCCATTGCCATGCCCAGGTTCGCCCAGCGTTCGCGTGCGAGCAGCCGGAGCAGGGCGCCGATGCCGATCAGCGGCAGGCTGTAGAAGCCGAGGCTGATCTTGAGACCGAGAGCGGCCACGATCCAGCCCGGAACCGTGTTGCCGAGACTGGCGCCGATCACGACGCCGATCGCCTGGGTGAAGTTGATGAGTCCGGCGCTGACGAAACCGATCAGCGTGACGGTGGTTGCGGTGGAGGACTGTACCAGTGCCGTGATCACCGCGCCGGAGGCGAAGGCGCGGCGCGGCGTACTGGTGAAGCGCGCCAGCGCCTGCTGCAGTGCCGGCCCGGCAAAGGCCACCAGCCCTCCGGAGAGCAGCATCATGCCCAGCAGGAAGAGACCGATGCCGCCGAGCAAAGGAAAAAGAATATCGAGCATTTCAGGTCAGCGTCGTTTGTGCGTCTTTGGTTGCGCCGGCAGTATAGGGGATTAGGGCTTTCATCGTGAATGGGGGTGCTCCTTCCTGTGTCCGCGAGTGGTTTCTGCAGGGGAAGGGCAGCGTCGTTGCAGCATGCGCCCGATTCTGTCTCCCTGTGACAGGCTGATATGACAGAGTAGGGTGATTCGCAGCGCAGGAACAGGGGCGGGCCCGGGGCCGACGGGCCGGTTTCGCTGGCATGACGTACGCGCACCATAGCTGATATCCTGTGGCGCATGCCACTGGAGTTCCGCATCGATGGCGAGCCGCCGACGCCCGAGGAGATCGCGCGCGCCCGCGAGGAAGCCCGCACGCAGCGTGCGGAGATCCGCCGCCAGAACATCCGTTTCCTGATCGTGATCCTGCTGGTGGTCGCGCTGATCATGACGGTCGCGATCGGCGGCATCATTCCCCTGCTCGACGACCCCGGCGCCGAGCCCGACATCGTCGGCTTGTTCGCTTATCTGACGCCCTATCTGTTCATCGCAGTGTTCGCGATCGGGAACACGATGCATCACCAACGCATCGAGAAGCCGCGCAAAGCGCTCGAGGCGTGGATGGAAGCACTCGTCGATGCGCCGGCCGATGATCTCGCCGCCCTCGAAAGCGCCGATCTGCTGCCCGAAGCCGCGACCTACCGGCAGCGCATCGCCACGCAGGGGAGGGAACCGGTTCGCGGAGAGGTGGGGGCAATGCTGGCCTTCGGAACCGAGGAGGATGAGGCGTGAGGGATGAGGTGTGCAGGGATGACGTGCGACGATCTTCCGGGCCGCCTGGCCGGCTTGATCTGAATCTCATGGACACCGGTTCCCG
>CAYLYS010000075.1:0-2431 GCA_964388175.1 uncultured Chromatiales bacterium
CCGCCCCAAGGGTCCGACGGGCGTGCCCGTGCGCATGGTGGTGGACGTGTTGCAGAACTGGCCCACCCTGGCCTAAACCGCCAAACCCTGCACGAGCCAACACCACCCGCCACCGGTCGGCGCGGGGAACCTGGGCGTCGTCCTCGCGGATCGCGCCCCGAGGACGACTCACCCAAGCCGGGTATAACTCCCCGGCAGAAACGGGGAGAAGGCGCATGACCACGGATTCGTTGTCCGAACTCGGCAGCCGCTACCGCATCGTGCGCGCAGTCAAGAACCGCTTCGGCGCGGTCAACGAGGTCGGCGTCTTCGCCATGACCGAGCATGGCCTGAAGGGCGTCAGCAATCCCTCCGCGATCTTCGTCTCGCGCCACGAAACGCCGGTATCCGGCAGCGTCATCACCGTCATGCGCGAAGGCAGCCGTCCGCTGCTGCTCGAAGTGCAGGCGCTCGTCGCCGAGAGCCACGCGCCCAGCCCCCGGCGCGTCACCGTCGGTCTGGACCAGAACCGTCTCGCCATGCTGCTCGCGGTGCTGCAGCGTCACTGCGGCGTCGCCATGTACGATCAGGACGTCTTCGTCAATATCGTCGGCGGCGTACGCATCGGTGAAACCGCCGCCGATCTGCCGGTGGTCCTCGCCGCCTTGTCGAGTCTGCGCAATCGCCCGCTGTCCGGTGACACCGTCGTCTTCGGCGAGATCGGCCTCGCCGGCGAGATCCGCCCGGTGCCGAACGGGCAGGAGCGCCTGAAGGAGGCCGCTCAGCACGGCTTCAAACGCGCCATCGTGCCGAAGGCGAACAAATCGGGAAAGAGCGCGGTGGGCGGGATCGAGGTAGTGGGTGTGCAGCGGCTGGAAGAAGCGGTGGATCTGCTGTAGCGGTGTTCGGCGCGGCGCAGAGCCGGTGCTGTGCCCGATTCCATCCCGGCGGACTATCGAGGGTAGCGATGAACGATTCCCTGACCGATTCCGGGAACGATTCCGCGAGCGGTGTGGCGAGCGACAGGGCGAAAGTCCTGATCGTTTACGACAGGCAATGCCCCGCCTGCGATTACTATTGCCAGCTCGTGCGTATCAGAGCGTCGGTGGGGCAGTTGGTGCTGGTCGATGCCCGCGAGGGCGGCCCGATCATGGCGGAGATCACGGCGCGCGGCCTCGATATCGATCAGGGGATGGTGGTGAAGGTCGGGAACGAATTCTATTACGGCGCGGATGCGATTCACGTCCTGGCGCTGATGGGTACCAACAAAGGATTCTTCAACCGGCTCGCCTATCGGCTGTTCCGCTCGAAGGCCGTTTCGCGCGTGCTGTATCCGCTGCTCCGGTCCTGCCGCAATCTGCTGCTGAAGATGCTGCGGAAGACGAAGATCAACAACCTGAACGTCACCGGCAATGACCGTTTCTAATGACCGCTTTCAAGGCATCGTGCGCTGAAACAGGGTATCTGAAACAGGGCATCGGCCCGCGCTTACTTTTTCTGACAGCGGATTGCGCGTCATCATCAGTCGGGCCGGCGAGATCGGGCAGTCAGCTGTGCCGGGCAGGGAGACTGCGCTGGCGCAGGTTTCACGGCGGCCAGCGAGCCGTCGCGATCGGACGATGCGGCGGTTACGTAATGATGCGGAGCAATGCAATAGTTTCCTGCCACCCGCCGCCATGCTATCTTGATGCGCAGCCGACGGGTGGTTGCCGTCGTGTCTGAGTGTCGCTGTCAGCGAGCCGAGTCGATACCGGGGACACGGGTTTATACGTGCCAGTACTGACTGAATCAACACTGTCAAAGAGAGGGAATCCGATGAACAAGAAGATCGCAATTGCAGCATTGCTTACCCTGTCGCCGATCGGCGTGGCCATGGCCCAGGCCAACAACGTCGGTTGTGGTGTCGGCAGTATCATCTTCGAAGGACAATCCGGCGTTGCACCGCAGGTGCTGGCCGCCACCACCAACGGCATTCTCGGCAACCAGACCTTCGGTATTTCTTCCGCCACCTTGGGTTGTGCGAAGGACGGCGTGGTCGACGTGCCGGGACCGATGGCGATGTTCATCGACACCAACCTCGACAAGCTGGCCTATGAAATGGCGGCTGGCGAAGGCGAGACGCTGGAATCCCTGGCGGCCCTGATCGGTGTGGAAGAGAGCGACAAGAGCGCATTCTTCGCCGCCACCCGCGCCAACTTCTCCGAAATCATCGCTTCCGAGCAGACCAACAGCCAGGAAGTCATCGCTGCGCTGAACCGCGTGCTGGCGCAGGATGCCGCGCTGGCACAGTACGCCAACCTGGTCTGATCGACCGGGCGGGTTTTCGCAGCAAGGGACACCCAGCGTAAACCGCTGGGTGTCTTTTTTTCGCCCCGTGAACCGCATACCACCGTCTCTTCTGTTCGCGCTGTTGCTGCTGTCGTCACCGACGCTGCCCGCGCTTGCCGATCCC
>CAYLYS010000075.1:2531-11886 GCA_964388175.1 uncultured Chromatiales bacterium
CGGTTTCGGCGTCGGCCCCGATATCGACCTCGGTATCGATGCCGGCATCGACAGGGGCGCCGATGATTACGCGGCGGGGCTGATCGAACGGGCCCGCGCACTGGCGCTCGCCGAGACGCGTCAATGGCACGCGCTCATCCATTACCGCCGCAACTGGATTCTGCCCGGCGTCACCGGCCAGGCCGATGATCTCGATTTCTATCTCGCGCCCGGCGGCAAGACCGATCCGCAGGCCGAACTCGACGCCACGCTGCGCGCATTCTTCGCGCCGGCAGTAGAAGAGAGTGAAGCGTTGCAGCATCCGCAATGCCGCTTCGTCGCGCGTTACGACTGGCTGAGCGAGGCGCTGGCGTTCGATCCGCTGCTGTTGCCGGCGCAGCCCTGCCCGCGTTTCCAGGCATGGCGCGATCAACTGCAGGCGAGCGAGCTGACCCTGGTTTTTCCCTCCGCCTTCATCAACAACCCTTCGTCGATGTTCGGCCATACCCTGCTGCGCATCGATGGAACGGGGCAGGGCGAGCGCACGCGCCTGCTCGCCTATGCCATCAACTACGCCGTCAGCCCGGGCGACGATGGGCAGGTGAGTTTCATCTTCAAGAGCCTCTCCGGCTTTTATCCCGGCCAGTTCTCCATCATGCCTTACTACGTGAAGGTGAAGGAGTACAGCGACATGGAAAGTCGCGACATCTGGGAGTACCGCCTCGATTTTACGCAGCCTGAAATCGATCGCCTGCTGATGCATGCCTGGGAGCTGTCCACCACGCATTTCGATTATTACTTCTTCGACGAGAACTGCGCCTATCACCTGCTGTCGCTGTTCGAGGTGGCGCGGCCCGAACTCGAGCTGAGCAGCCGTTTCCGCGGCTGGGTCATCCCCATCGACACCGTGCGTCTCATCGCCGCCGAGCCCGGTATGCTCAAGGAGGCGGTATACCGTCCCGCCAACGACACGCGGCTGCGTCATCGCCTGTCGCTGCTTGATCGCGACGAGCAGGCCCTGCTGCGCCGGCTGCTCGCCGCAGACGGCAGCGCCGGAATATTGAATGGAATATTGAACGAGATATCGAACGGGGCATTGCCGGCGGCGATGGACGAGCAGCGCCAGGCACTGCTGCTCGAAACCGCGTTCACGCTGCTGCGCCGCGAAACCCATCGCGGTCGTTATCCGCAGCAGGCCTCGGCGCAGCTGTCGCGCGAATTGCTGGTCGCGCGCAGCCGTCTTCCCGCGCTGATCGATCCGGTGGAGCCGCAGGTGCCGGCGGTGCGTCCCGATCAGGGCCACCCGACACGGCGCCTGGCGCTCGGTTTCGGCCGCGAAGACGACAGCAATTATTTCTCCTTCGCACTGCGGCCCGCCTACAACGATCTGCTCGATCCGCCCGCCGGCTACACCGAAGGGGCACAGATCAATTTTCTCGATCTCGGCCTGCGCCACGCGATCGATGAGAACCGCACGCGGGTCGAGCGCGTGGCGCTGATCGATGTGCTGTCGCTGTCGCCGCGCGATCCGTTCTTCAAGCCGGTATCGTGGCGCATCGGCACCGGCTTCGAGCGCCGCCACAGTGCGGACGGACGCGCGCTGGTGTGGCGTAGCCATGCCGGCGGCGGGCTCGCCTGGGGAAGATGGGAATCGGCGCTGTTCTACGCCTTGCTGGAAGGCACGGTCGATGTCTCCGGCCGTCTCGACAAAGGCTATTCGATCGGCGTCGGTCCGCATGCCGGTCTGTTCCTGCGCCCGCATCCGCAGTGGAAGCTGCGTCTCTATGCGCGCGGACAGGATTATCGCCTCGGCGAGGAATACCGCGAGCGCGAGTACGCGCTGGAGCAGAGCCTGAGTTTCGGCGTGCGCCATGCGCTGCGCCTGACGCTGGGCGAACGGCGCGACGACGGCCGTTCCTCGCGCTTCGCCGCGCTCGCCTGGCACGGGTATTTCTGATGCGGCGGCTGCTCGCGCTGATGCTGCTGTCGCCGCTGCTGGCGGGTTGCGCGGGGGTGTTCTTCTATCCACAGCGCGAACTGATGCTGACGCCGCAGGTCGTCGATCTCGTCTACGAGGATGTGTATCTGCAGGCCGCAGACGGCGTCGCGCTGCACGCCTGGTACCTGCCGGCGCAGGGCGAGACCAAAGGCACGCTGCTCTTTCTGCACGGTAACGGCGGCAATGTCAGCACCCAGTTGCCGAGCGTGTTCTGGCTGCCGGCGGAGGGCTACGCCGTGCTGCTGCTCGATTACCGCGGCTACGGCGCGTCCGGCGGCAGCGCTTCCATCGCCGGTGCGCTGCGCGACGTCGAGGCCGCGCTCGCCTGGCTCGACGATCGGCCCGAGGTCGCGGAGCGCGGCATGGGCGTGCTGGGGCAGAGTCTGGGTGGGGCGTTCGCCGCCTACGCGGTGGCACACACGGCGCACCGCGAACGCATCCGTGCGGTGGTCCTGGACAGCGCTTTCAGTGACTATCGCCGCATCGTGCGCGAGAAGCTGGGCTCGCTGTGGCTGACCTGGCCGCTGCAGTGGCCGCTGTCGCTGACCATTCCCGCTGCCTACAACCCCATCGACTCGATCGGCGACATCGCGCCCATACCGCTGTTGATCATGCACAGCGAGGACGACATCATCGTGCCGCCCGCGCACGCCGCGGCGCTGTACGAGGCCGCGCACGAGCCCAAGACCTATTGGCGCATCCGCGAGGGCGGACACATCTCCGCCCTCGGCTATACGGAAGCGCGGCGCCTGCTGGTCGAATGGCTGGACGGCTTCTTCGTTCCCGGGCAGGAATGACTGGCAGACCGGCCTGCCGTCGGGATCGTGTCGTTACGCTGACAGCCGGCAGAGGCTACAGATCTCCGTAAACGTAGACCGCGCCGCTGCTGAGTGCCAGATCATTGTCCTGGTCGCCGTCGATGCCGGTCGCGTTGCTGTCCTCCAGGTAAGTCCCGACGGCCAGCGTATGCCCGTCGCCGGACAGGGCGACGCTGTTGTAACCGAACAAGTCGCCCGTCCCGGTATTCGACGCCTTGACGTAGGCCTGCTGGTTCCACATCCCGTCCGTACGGGTGAAGAGATAGACCGCGCCACTGTTCAGGACCGAGTTGTTGGTCTGGTCGCCGTCGATGCCGGTCGCGTTGCTGTCCTCCAGGGGAGCCCCGACGGCCAGCGTATGCCCGTCGCTGGACAGGTCAATGCTGAAGCCGAACTGGTCGCCCTCCCCGGTATTCGAGGCCTTCACGTAGGCCTGCTGGCTCCACATTCCCTCGCTGCGGATGAAGATATAGGCCGCGCCACTGGCCTCGACCGAGTTGTTGGTCTGATCGCCGTCGCTGCCGGTTGCGTTGCTGTCCTCACCCCGGGCTCCGACGGCCAGCGTATGCCCGTCGCCGGACAGGGCGACGCTGTTGCCGAAGTTGTCATTCGCCTCGGCGTTCGACGCCTTCACGTAGGCCTGTTGACTCCAGATCCCGACGCTGCGGGCAAAGACATAGACCGCGCCGCTGCTGAGTGCCAGATCGTTGGTCTGATCGCCGCCGATGCCGGTCGCATTGCTGCTCTCCCCGGCAGTTCCGACGGCCAGCGTATTGCCGTCGCCGGACAGGGCGAGGGCGCGGAGGCCGAACTGGTCGCCCGCGCCGGTGTTCGACGCCTTGACGTAGGCCTGCTGGTTCCAGCCTTCGCCAGTGAGGGTAAAGACATAGACCGCGCCGCTGTTGGTGGCCGAATTGTCGGTCTGATCGCCGTCGATGCCGGTCGCGTTGCTGCTCTCGCCGGTGGCGGTGACGGCCAGTGTGTTGCCGTCGCTCGACAGTGCGATAAGCTCGCCGAAAGAGTCGTTCGCCTCGGCGTTCGACGCCTTGACGTAGGCCTGCTGGCTCCAGATCTCGCCGCTGCGGGCAAAGACGTAGACCGCGCCGCTGGCTAAGGCTGAATTGTCGGTCTGATCGCCGTCGCTGCCGGTGGCGTTGCTGGCCTCCCGGGGCGCCCCGACCGCGAGTGTGTCGCCGTCGGCGGAGAGCGCGACGCTTCCGCCGAAAAAGTCGCCCGCCTCGGCGTTCGACGCCTTGATGTAAGCCTGCTGACTCCAGATCCCGCTGCTGCGGATGAAGACGTAGACCGCGCCGCTGCTGCTGGCCGAATTGTCGGTCTGATCGCCGCCGATGCCAGCGGCGCTGCTGTCCTCGGCCCAGGCTCCGACGGCCAGCGTGTTCCCGTCGCCTGACAGAGCGGTGCTGTAACCGAACTGGTCGCCTGGATCGGCGTTCGACCCCTTGATATACGCCTGCTGCGCGAATGTGCCCGCGGACTGGCGCGTGATCGTGATGGTATAGGTTCTGCTGGTGGTTCCGTCGGTGGCGGTGACCACGATGGTGACGACGGTCTCGTCATCCTCCGCGAGCGCGATCGGCTGGCTCAACTGCCCGGAGGCCACAGCGGTGCTGTCGACCGCGATCGTCGCCCCGGCGGCTGCCGCGGTCGGCGTGACCCGAATGCTCGCGACCGGGAAGGTCTGCGTGCTGGTGTACGAGAGCTGGCTCGCCTGGAAGATCTGGTCCAGTGTTCCGCTCGACAGCGTCAGCGACGCGAGGTTGGCGTTGGAGCTGTCGGCGGAATTTCCGCCACCACCGCCACCGCCGCAGCCCACCAGCAGGAAACAGAGAAACAGAACCGCCCATAGTGACTTCATGCGTTCACCTATATGCAAAGGCTGGACAGACACCTGCACTCTGCGGGACGACGCACGATCGTCCCGCCGCTGCGAAAGGTGAGCCCGTTCATTGGATGCTTCGGAGACGAAGGAGGGCGTACGTTGCTGACGGAGTCCGATCCGCGCGAACCCATGCCGGCATGTTCTCCCTCGTCAGGAATTCCCCCCAGGTACAACCTGGAGGGAAATCTGGCAGATACCCGGCGGGATTGGAACTAGCTGATCAGATAGGCCGGAGTCGGCCGGATCGGGCCGTGGGGAGAAAGAAGTACTACAGGATGCCGTCCAGAACCAGCAGCGCGGCTGCTTCCGCGCGGGTGCGCACGTCGAGCATCTTCTTCACGCGCTCGACGTGATAGTGCACCGTTGCGGTCGAGATGCCGAGGATGACGGCGATCTCGTCGTCGGTCTTGCCGGCCGCGACCCAGCGCATGCAGGCGATCTGGCGCGCCGACAGCGCGGGCGCCGGCCGCGAACCGAAGCCGACCGTCGCATGGCAGCGGTCATGGATCGCATGGGCCATGGCGGCGAGCGCCGCGCGGTCCTTCGCGTCGAGCGACACGGGCTCGAAGGCGGCGAAACTGACCAGTGCCTGATAGCCGCCCGGACCGTGGATCGGCACGCCGAAGACATCGCGCCAGCCGAAGGCGTAGCAGGTATCGATGACGGCGCCTGCGCCCGGCACCTCGCGCATGCGCGCTTCCTCTTCCGACAGCAGGAAGGGCGTCATGCGGCGGCGCGTTTCGAGGACTATCGGGTCGTCGACGAACAGGGCCTTCTCGGCATAGAGCGCATTCCATTCCGCCGGCCAGCTGTTGAAGTAGAAGCGATAGGCGCGGGTCGCGCCGACGCCGGTCCAGGCGCCGGCGGCGCAGGCGGCGAAGCCGAAGAGGCTGATGCTGTCGAGAAAGCGTGCGACGGCCTGTTCGAGATCAGGCAGCGCATGGAACTCGGCGATCAACTCCAGGCTGTTTTCCGGCCGCGCCGCCGTCTGGGTATCGGATGCATTCATCTTTTTTCTGCTTTGCGGGCAGGGCCGCATTCCGGACGCGGTGTCGCTTCCCGCGCGGCGCTCAGTGCCGACTCAGCAGGTGGTGAAGTATCCGCTCGTAAATCGCCGACAGCGCGTCGAGCTCGGCAACGGCGATGCATTCGTCGATCTTGTGGATGGTAGCGTTGACCGGTCCGACCTCGACCACCTGCGCGCCGGTCGGCGCGATGAAGCGGCCGTCGGACGTGCCGCCGGAAGTGGACAGCCGGGTGTTGCGGCCGGTCACTTCGCGCACCGCGGCGGCGATGGCGTCGACCAGCTCGGCGGGGCGGGTGAGAAAGGGATTGCCCGACAGCCGCCAGCGCAGTTCGTAATCGAGGCCGTGCGCGCGCAGCACGTCTTCCACGCGCCGCTGCAGCGCCTCGGCCGTGGTCTCGGTCGAGAAGCGGAAATTGAACAGGGTGTGCACCGCGCCGGGGATGACGTTGTCGGCGCCGGTGCCGGCGTTGAGATTGGAAAACTGGAAGCTGGTCGGCGGGAAGAATTCGTTGCCTTGATCCCATTGCAGGGCGCACAGCTCGGCGAGCGCCGGCGCCAGGCGATGGATGGGGTTGTCGGCGAGATGCGGATAGGCGATGTGCCCCTGCACGCCCTTGACCGTCAGCGTGCCGCCGAGCGAGCCGCGCCGGCCGTTCTTGACCACGTCGCCGACGGTCTGTTCCGCGGTGGGTTCGCCGACCAGACAGTAATCGATCGAGACGTTCCGCGCCTGCAGCCATTCCACCACCTTGCGCGTGCCGTCCACCGACGGTCCTTCCTCGTCGCTGGTGATCAGAAAGCCGATCGCGCCGCGATGATCGGGATGGGCGGCGATGAAGCGCTCGCAGGCGGTGACCATCGCCGCCAGGCTGCCCTTCATGTCGGCGGCGCCGCGTCCGTAGAGGAAGCCGTCGCGCACGGTGGGCGTGAAGGGATCGCTCTGCCACTGTTCCGGCGGGCCGGTGGGCACGACATCGGTGTGACCGGCGAAGGCGAACAGCGGCGCGTGCTCGCCGCGCTGCGCCCAGAAATTGTGCACGTCGCCGAAGGGCAGGCGTTCGATGTGGAAGCCGAGCGTCTGCAGGCGCGCGATCATGAGGTCCTGGCAGCCGGCATCGGCGGGTGTGACGGAGCGGCAGGCGATCAGCGCCTGCGCGAGGGTCAGGGTATCGGAGGATGTGTTTGGCATGGGCGGCATTATATCGCGAACGTCAAGAGAATCGGCTTTCGCGCTGTCATCGGCAGGCCGGCGTTGGCGGTTAGCGCCGGCGGACGCTCCCGTCCGAAACACGGGAGCCGCTGCGCGCCAACGGTTTCTCCAGGGAGCGCCCGCCGGCGCGGCCAGTGTCGTTTGCGCTCCGGACGATTGCAGTTTGTGGTGTTTCACCGAAACCCTGTCGAGCGGTGTCGGGCCGTCCTTTTCGAGACCGTTGGCGCGCAGCGGCTCCGTGTCCCGAAAAGGACGGCCCGGCGCCGCTGGCCACTGACTGTTTGGTGTCGGTGGTTGGCGGGCGGAGGATTACGCGAACCGCTGCGCGCCAACGGTTTCTCCAGAATGCTCCGCCCGCGCTTGCGTGTGTCCTGTGTTTCCCTGACGAACGCTTCATTCGAGGGCGTGGATACGCGGTCTTGTGCTGCGATGGTGCGTCCCATGGTGCATCGAAGCAGCGGCGGACAGGATTCTCTCCGTTCCCCCGATTCCGATCGTTTCTGCGATTGCCACTCTAGTTTCATGAAAGCAAAGGACATTGACCCGTATCAGCTCGGTGTTTCGTGCAGCTGTGGGCGATTATGGGGCGGTGGCAACGGAGTTGGCAGCAAAGATGCAAAGCTCCGGACGTGATGAGAATAAAGAACGGAATGGGGCGATGAGCGCGTCGCGCGCAGCGTTGCCGGTGGCACGCGCCGCGATGGAGAAGGAGGGCTGGTCGGCGACGCTCGATCTGGCGTTCCGCCACGTTGGTGGACGCACGGTGCCGGTGCGACGCGACAGCCGCGGACCCTTGCGTATCCAGCGCCCTTTTTATCCGGAAGGCGAGGTCTGCCATTTGTATCTGCTGCATCCGCCCGGCGGCATCGTCGGCGGCGATACGCTGGCGATCACGGCGCGGGCGGCAGCGGATGCGCGGGTCGTGCTCACCACGCCCGCCGCCGGCAAATTCTATCGCAGCGCGGGTCGCATGGCCGTGCAGCGCCAGTTCCTGCATGTCGATGGCGGCGCGTCGCTGGAATGGCTGCCGCAGGAAACCATCGTCTTCGACGGCGCCCGCGCCCGCAGCGTGACGCGCGTCGAACTGGCGGAAGGTGCGCGCTTCATCGGCTGGGAAATGCTGTGCCTCGGTCGGCCGGCGGCGAACGAGCGCTACGACAGCGGCATCTTCGACCAGCAGGTGCAGGTGTACAGAGCGGGCCGGCCGCTGCTGCTCGAACGCAATCTGTTCGAAGGCGGTGGTGGGATCCTGCGCGCGCCCTGGGGATTGAACGATCTCCCGGTGACGGCGAGCATGATCTGCACGCCCTGCGATGAAGCGGACCTGGCGGCGGCGCGCACGGCGATGATGCCGGCGGCAGGTGATGAGCGCATCGCCGCCACCCTGGTCGACGGCCTGCTGGTGGTCCGTTTCATCGGCCGGCGCATGGAGCGCGCGCGCGATCATTTCATCCGCCTGTGGGAAACGCTGCGGCCGCGCTGTCTCGGCATAGATGCCTGCCGTCCGCGCATCTGGGATACCTGAATAAGACACCCGAAAATAAGACACCTGAATAAGACATAGAGAGAAGACCGATGGAATTGCTGCCGCGCGAAAAAGACAAGCTGCTCATTTTCACCGCCGCGCTGCTCGCCGAGCGCCGCCGCGCACGCGGCCTGAAGCTCAATTATCCCGAAGCGGTGGCCTATATCTCCGCCGCGTTGCTCGAAGGTGCCCGCGACGGGCAGAGTGTCGCCGAGCTGATGAGCTACGGCACCACGCTGCTCACGCGCGAAGACGTCATGGAAGGCGTGCCCGAGCTGATCGCCGAGGTGCAGGTGGAGGCCACTTTCCCCGACGGTACCAAGCTGGTCACCATCCATCATCCCATCGTATGAGGCCATTGCGTGAGGCCATTGTATAAGGAGAGAACAATGATTCCGGGTGAAGTGCAGGTCGCGGCGGGAGAGATCGAACTCAATGTGGGCCGAGAGAGCATCGAGCTGAACGTCGCCAACACCGGCGACCGGCCGATCCAGGTCGGCTCGCATTATCATTTTCACGAGACCAATGCCGCGCTGTCCTTCGACCGCGATGCCGCGCGCGGTTTCCGCCTCGACATCGCCGCCGGCACGGCGGTGCGCTTCGAGCCCGGACAGGAGCGTACCGTACGCCTGGTGCGCTATGCCGGCGACGGCCTGGTCTACGGCTTTCAGGGCCGCATCATGGGAGCGCTCTGATCATGGCGCGCATCGGACGGCAGGCTTATGCCGAGATGTACGGGCCGACCACGGGTGATCGTGTGCGTCTCGGCGATACCGAACTGTGGATAGAAGTCGAGCATGATCACACGGTCTACGGCGAAGAGGTCAAATTCGGCGGCGGCAAGGTCATCCGCGACGGCATGGGGCAGAGCCAGCGCAGCAGCGCCTTCGGCGCTGC